>NZ_FXUB01000001.1:0-357938 GCF_900182835.1 Desulfurobacterium pacificum | reverse complement strand
TGGATTAAGGTGTATTATATTTGAGTATTCATATCTTCTGATTTTTATTGGAGGATTAATATGCTGGATTATGACATTCTAATAGTTGGTGGTGGAGGTGCTGGTTTATACGCAGCGCTGTGGGCGGCAGAAAATACGATTCTTAAAGTTGCTGTAATGACCAAAGTTTATCCGACTCGTTCTCATACAGGTGCTGCTGAAGGTGGTATTAACGCTGTTTTGACTCATTCGGTGGGCGATAGCCCTGATGCACACGCTTATGATACGGTGAAGGGAAGCGATTTTTTGGCTGACCAGGATGCCGTTGACATTATGTGTAAGATGGGAGCAGCGGTTATTTACGATATTGCCCACAGAGGCGTTCCTTTTTCAAGGCGTCCTGATGGAAGGATTGCGCAGAGACCTTTTGGCGGTGCCTCATTTCCGAGAACCTGTTATGCGGCGGATAAAACGGGGTTTTACATACTGCAGACCCTTTATGAGCAGTGCTTGAAAAATAACGTAACGTTTTTGAATGAGTGGTTTCTTCTTTCTCTAATTCACAATGGGGAAAAGATAGAAGGCGTCACTGCCTGGGATGTAAGGAACGGTGGCGTTCATCTGATAAGAACGAAGGCGGTAATTTTAGCTACAGGCGGTCATGCGAGAGTTTACTGGAATAGGTCTTCAAACGCTTTAGGTAATACCGGTGATGGAACTGCCGCGGCTTTAAGGGCAGGGTTGCCGTTGAAGGACATGGAGTTTATCCAGTTTCATCCGACTGGACTGGCTAAAACGGGGATACTCGTGACAGAAGGCGCGAGAGGTGAAGGCGGATACTTAAGGAATAGGGATGGAGAGCGTTTTATGAAGCGTTACGCGCCTGAAAAGATGGAGCTTGCGCCAAGAGACATTGTGGCTCGGGCAATACAAACGGAGATAAACGAGGGTAGGGGTTGCGGAGAAAAGGGAGATTACGTCTGCCTTGACCTTACCCATTTGGGTGAAGAGAGGATAAACGAGAGGCTTCCACAAACGAGAGAGCACGCAATTTTGTATGAAGGCGTTGACCCTGTAAAAGAACCCATACCTATTGCACCGACTGCTCACTACTCTATGGGTGGAATAGATACGGATAAGATGGGAAGAACTGAGATAAAAGGACTTTACGCAGCAGGTGAATGTGCCTGCATATCCGTTCACGGCGCAAACAGGCTTGGTGGTAACTCTCTACTTGATATTTTAGTTTTTGGAAGATTGACAGCTTTAGAGGCTGTAAAGTATGCGGATGAAGCGCCGGAAACTAATCCATCTTTAGCTGTTCAAAAGGATGATGAGAGAAAGATAATTGAACTGATGGAAAATGATGGTAAGGAAAGGTTAGCTGATTTAAGAAGGGAGCTTGGTGAAGTGATGATGAACCATTTTGGAGTTTTTAGAGAGGAAACTTCTATGAAGGAAGGGTTACAGAAACTTTATGAGATTAAGGAAAGGGCTAAGCATGTTAAGGTTTACGATATGGGTAAAAGGTTTAATACTGACTTAATTTCAGTTCTTGAATTTCTCAACCTTGTTGATTTGTCTATACCTATTGCCTTACCTGCGATAGAGCGAAGAGAAAGCCGTGGAGCTCATGCGAGAACGGATTATCCCGAAAGAGATGATAAGAACTTCCTGAAACATTCAATTGTTAAAAGGAATGGAAGCGGAGATTTAGTTTTAGATTGGAAACCGGTGAGAATAACCAAGTTTCAGCCAGAAGAGAGGAAGTATTAATCTGGAGGAACTTATGGAAACTGTAATCCTGAAGGTTTTTAGATACGACCCGGATAAGGATAGCGTTCCTTATTATAAGGATTATGAAGTTCCTGTAGAAGGGACGCTTCTAAACGCGCTTTTATACGTGAAGGATAACCTTGATCCAACTCTTTCTTTCAGGGCGTTTTGCCGGAGTGAAGTTTGCGGTTCCTGTGCTGTAAGGGTCAACGGGAAGACAAAGTTGGCGTGTAAAACGCCCATGAAAGAGCTTTACGAGACCTGGAAAGGGAAACTTTTAAAGATAGAGCCTTTAAATCATATGAAAGTGATTAAAGATTTGGTTACCGATATTGATGAACCTATAGAGAAGATGAAAAGTTTGATGCCGTGGCTCGTTCCTGATCCTTCTGTTGTTCCTTCAGACCCGATGCATGAGAGCATTATCTATCCTGAAGAAATGGAGCTTTATAAGGACCAGATTCACTGTATGCTCTGTTTTTCATGTTACTCTGCCTGTGAAGCTGTGGAGGATAACGAAAGGTATAGAGGACCTTTTGCTTTTTCAAGGGCATACAGGTTTCAAGTTGACAGGCGAGATATAGAAACTGCAAAGGATAGGAGAATCAGATACGCCATTTCTGGCGGTTTGTGGAGCTGCGTTCAGTGTCAGAAGTGTCTTCACGTTTGTCCTAAAGGGGTTAAACCTGCAGAGGATATCCAGAATTTACGCAGGCGTTCAATAAAGAAAGGCTTTACCGATAAACCGGGAGCTAAAAAGCTCAAGCATTACGTTGACTGGATATACGCAACCGGGCAGATAAACAGGCTTTATCTTCCTGCTGAAGTTTATGGGGATAGTGAAGCTGAGAAACTGAAATCTGCCTATGAGAGTATGGGAGCTGAAGTCTGGGAAGTTCCGAAGCCTGTTAAAGGTTTACTTAAGTTCAGGGATACTTATCTTGAAATTCTTTCTAAATCGGAAGAGAAAGCGATGAGAATTGATTTTTCTCACGTTAGAGAAATAGACAGGCTTGTGAGCGATTTCTTTAAGGCTGATATATGTACCGTGCTTGATAGGGTTTCTTCTGATTCAGAAACCGCTAAAGGTTTAGTTGAAAAGTTGAAGAGTTTTTTCGGAGGGAACTAATGAAAATCGGTTTTTATCAGGGTTGCTGTTTTCAGGGACAGGATGCTCACATGTTTGATACTATGAGGAAAGTTTTTGAGAAGTTGGGAGTGGAGCTTGAGCTTTTGGAGGAAACTACCTGTTGCGGCGGAAATACGATAGAGGAAGAAGAAAGAGAGCTTTCATACGCGATAAACCTGAGGAATATTGCCCTTTCGGAAGCTAAAGGTCTTGATATGTTGATATCCTGTAATACCTGCTATATGGTTATAGCGAAAGCCAAGTTGGCTGCTGATAGGAATAAAAAATTGAAAGAGAAAATGAATAGATTGCTTAAACCTGAAGGGCTTGAATATAAAGGGACTGCCAAGATTTATCACCTACTTGATTTTTTCAGGGACGTTGTTGGGTATGAGAAGATAAAGGAAGCGGTTGTAAATCCTTTAACAGGCGTTAAGGTTGTTCCTTATTACGGTTGCCACGTTCTCTATCCTAAAGAGATAGCAGTTGATAACAGCGATAATCCTTCTTCTCTTGAAGAAATCTTAAAAGCTCTGGGGGCGAAGGTTGTAAGTGATTACGAGTGTAAAGACGTTTGTTGCGGTTATCACTCTTTTTATACAGATAAAAGCATGACTTTACGCAAGATTGACAGGATTTTAAATAGCGTTAAAGAAGTTAGTGGCGATATTATTGCCACGCCATGTCCATTATGTTTTAAGGCTTTTGATATATACCAGACGAAGATGGAATTACCGCCGAACGTTCCATCGGCGTTTTTAACGGAGCTTATGGCTTACGCTTTTGGGCTTAGTGGAGAGGAAAGCGGTTTGAAATACCATTTGATTAAAGTTCCTGTTTAGAAAAGTTTACTGAAAGTTTCTGGAGAGTTTAAGAGAGATATCCCTTCGTTTTTACATGGGAGAGAGAAGTCTTCATCTAAAGAGATTAGGTATTTGACATTGTATCGTTTACAGGTAGCAAGTATTAAAGCATCGTTTGGTTTTAAGTTGTAGTTTTTGATAAAACCAAAACTTATGTTTAAGACTTTTTTATCCATTTCTAATATCAGAAAAGTTGCCAAGATATCGTTAAGCGTTTCCCAAGGTATATTTCTTTTGAAGTATAGTTGATAGGTTATTTCACTGAAAACTATATGGTTGTAAACGAGTAGAATTCCGTAAGTTTCTATTAGTTTCTCATTTAGAGCTATTGCTTTTTCGTTCCCTTTGAGAAGTTCTATTATGAAAGAGCTATCTATAAAAACTCTTGTCATTTGCTTTCCTGCATGTGGAGTTCATCTTCTGTTACGTGAAAATCCTTGGATAATATCCCCTGTAAGTTTTTTAGTCGTTTTAGTGCATTTTTCTGCTGTAGTTCAGTAAGCAAAAATTGAAGTCTTTCCATATTTTCTGTGTGCTTTTCAGGAGAAGTGAGGTCAAAAGTTTCCTCTTTATTACCCGGTATTTTTATAACTAACTTTCCCAATTTTTTCCTCTGAATTTGCTTTTGTTAAATTTAATTTATTAAGGTTCGGTGGCGGAAGCCACCGAGAGAGTTATACGGGAACGTTGAATTCTCTTAATACTTCGTTTAACGATGTCTTTTTGTCCGTTGATTCCTTTCTTTTGCCGATAATCAGGGCGCAGGGAATCTGGTATTCGCCGGCTGGAAATTTCTTCACTCTTGTTCCTGGAATTACAACGCTTCTTGCAGGAACTCTACCTCTGTATTCAACAGGTTCGTCGCCGGTGACGTCAATAATTTTAGTTGACGCAGTGATTACGACACCAGCGCCTAAAACAGCCTCTTCTTCTATTATTGCGCCTTCAACGATAATACACCTTGAACCGATAAAACAGTTGTCTTCTATTATTACAGGTCTTGCGTTTGGTGGTTCTAAAACGCCGCCTATTCCTACGCCTCCTGAAAGGTGGACGTTTTTACCTATCTGTGCGCAGGAACCTACCGTTGCCCACGTATCAACCATCGTTCCAGAACCTACGTAAGCGCCGATGTTAACGTAGGAGGGCATTAAAATGGCGCCAGGTTCTATGAAAGAGCCGTATCTTGCAGTTGCAGGTGGAACGACTCTTACGCCTAACTTTTCCCAGTTTTTCTTTAGAGGTATTTTGTCGTAATACTCAAAAGGTCCTACTTCCATCACTTTCATTTCGGAAATTGGGAAGAAGAGCAGTATAGCTTTCTTTACCCATTCGTTTACTTTCCAGTTTCCTACGGAAATTCTTTCTGCAACTCTTAGCTTCCCTTTGTCTATTAAATCTACGGTTTCTCTAATAGCTTCCTGATACTCTTTTTCTTTAAGAAGTTCTCTGTTCTTCCAGGCTTCTTCTATGAGTTTTTTCAGGTTTTCCATCTGTTTGACCTCCTTATTTATATGTTGAACGTTGCCCATACTGGAGCATGGTCGGACGGTAAGATACCTTTCTTTTTCTTCCTTGCGTTTATATCTACATCTACCTGAACTGCTTTTTCAAGTAACGGTTTTGTTACTAATATGTAATCTATTCTGAGCCCTCTGTTCTGGCTGAACGCTCCTGTTTCTATGTCCCACCAGGTATACTGGATTCTGTCGGGGTGTTTTTCTCTGAATAGGTCGTAAAGCCCGAAAGAGAGTAAGTCTTCAAAGGCTTCTCTTTCTTCGTCCATAAATCCGGGGCGGTCTTTCCAGATAATCGGGTCAAAAACGTCTTTTTCGTCTCTTGCTACGTTCATGTCCCCTACGACGCACAGAGGTTCATCAGGTGAGAAGTTTTCCTGAAGGAAAAGCTTTAACCTTGCAAAGAAGTAAATTTTAAATGCGTGCCTTTCTGTCCCTTTTTCGCCACCCCTTGGTGCATAGACGTTAACTATGGATAGTTCGGGAAGTTTTACCGTAATAACTCTTTTTTCGTCGTCTTCGTCGTCTCCCCAGCCTTTGATTACTTTTACTGCCTTTTCTTTTGAGCAGGTAGCGACGCCGTTGTAGGCTTTCTGCCCGTAGTAGTAAACGTGGTAACCTGCATTTTTGAATTCTAATTCCGGGAAAAGGTGGTCTTCAACTTTCGTTTCCTGCATTGATAGAACGTCTGTTTTCGTTTCTTTTAACCAGTCTAATACGTAGTTTAGTCTTGCTCTGATTGAGTTTACGTTCCAGGTTGCTACCTTAATCATTTTAACCCTTTGAAGTTGTTTGCTATTAAAATTCCGGCTGTTTCAACTTCTGCAGCTATTTTGTCTAACTTTTTCTGAAACAGGTTATACATTACAACTGCCGGAATTGCTACGAATAGTCCAAAAACAGTTGTAAGTAAGGCTTCTGCTATTCCTGCTGATAGCTGTTGAGGGTTGCCGATTGCTGACGAGCCGGCAGTAAGGACGCCGAATATTTTAATCATTCCTAAAACAGTTCCTGTTAAACCTAAAAGCGGTGAGATGGCTGCAATTGTGGCTAAGAGGGCAAGTCCCCTTTCAAGTTCTAAGAATTTTCTTTTAGCGACAGCTTCAAAAGCGTGAAGGAAGTTTTCTTTTGAAGGTGTTCCTATGTTTCTCAGGGATTCCATCACTATTGAGTTGAGAAGGGATTTTCTCCTTTTGCACAGTTCTACGGCGTCTCCTATGTTTCCTTCGCTCAAGAAATCAACTAAGAGCTTTAAATCTTCTTTTGGAACTAACTTTGAAAGCCTTAGAACGATTAGCTTTTCAATTATTATGGTTAGAGAAATTATGGAAAGGAACAGCAGTATGTAGCCTATTATTCCAGATTTTTGTAGTAGTTCAAAGGCTTCCATTTTCTGTCTCCTGCGGTAATTTTCTGGCAAAAATCAGGAACGCCGTGTGTGCCGGCATTCTGTCTTCCGGTCTTAAACGTTCTGGAACGGTTTTATACTTTCTTAGAAGGATTTCGCAGACTTCTATATCCATGAAAGGTAGTTCTTGCAGTTTTTTGAGCGTTTCAATGATTTGGTTTACCGTTGGGACTAAGATTCCTAACATGTTTCCTGTTTTCAGGGCTTTGTAGGCGTGATGAATGTAGAGCCAGGGTTCTCTTACGTCTAAGAATACTGCATCTACTTCTGTTTCTTCAAATCCTTCGGCGATGTCTTTATGTTTTGTAATAACTCTGTTTTCGTAGCCTAATTTTCTCAGATTTGATAGGGCGTTTTTTATGAATTCTTCCCTTTTTTCGTAGCTTATGACTTTGCCGTTTTCTCCGACTATGTGGGCAAAGACTGCCGTCATTGCACCGCTGCCGATTCCGCTTTCTATCACGGTGTCTCCCGGCTTTACGTTGAGCTTCAGGGCTATGAACGCTGCATCTTTTGGATAGACTATCTGGGTTAGCCTGTTAAGTTTGTGCATTATGAAGTCAACGACGGTGCATGGCAGGATAATGTATTTGAAACCTTTGTGGGTTTCAATGAAGCTGCCGTAGGGTTTTCCTATTAGTGATTCTAACTCAATCTCTCCTCTGTCTGTGTTGAACTTTCCTTTAGATAGAGAAAGGTTGAGGAAGTATTTCTTCTCTTTTTCCGGGTCGTAGAGGATTACGGTGTCGGTTTCTTTAACTGCTGCCATTATCTGCGTTACTCCTTTCAACTTTCACGATAAGTATGGTTTGACCTCTGTAAACGACGTTTCTTCTTATGCTGTTAAGTTCTTTTATTAGCTTTGGGCTTACGCCGAAGCGCCTTGCTATTGTAGTAATTCTTTCGGCTCTTCTTGGAACGTAGACGTAGATGCGGGAGGATTTTACGTATTTTAAGAGTTTTTCTCTGTGGATGTAGTTGTTTGGTAAGTAGACGTAGTAGCCGTAAGGAACGATTCTCCTTTTAAACTGAGGATTGAAGTGTTTGGTTATTGAGTAGGGGACTTTTAGCCTTTTTGATATTCTGTAGAGGGAAGTTCTTCCTAAGACTTTGATTTTTATCAGGTGGTTTTGAGATGGTTTTTTGAATATGCCCAGGCTTTCTGCAACGGAAAGGACGGCGTAGAATTTGGGGACGTAGTTGAGGGTTTCGTCGGGAAGTTTTGTTAAATCCCAGAAGTGGTCTTTACCTAAGGCTTTAATGCGTTTCAGAATTGTGCCTGGTCCTGCGTTGTATGCTGCTATTGCTAAATCCCACCTGCCGAAGAGTGAGTAGAGGTATTTGAGGTAGCGGGCGGCGGCGTGGGTGGATTTTTCAATGTCAAACCGTTCATCTATGAACCAGTTAACTTTTAATCCGTAAAGCCTTGCTGTAGCTGGCATTAGTTGCCACAATCCGGCTGCACCTGCCTTTGAAACTGCAGCTGGATTTCCGTGACTTTCTACTACTGCTAATAGAGAAAGTTCTTCTGGGAGTCCTTCCTCTTTGAATACTTTTTTGATGGTGGGATAGAATAGCTTGAAGCTTTCCAGTTGAGATATGAGTTTTAGCCTGTTCCATCTATTTTGATAATAGGATTTCCAGAATTGAAAAGAGGGTTTATCCCAGGGTATATCTAAAGTTAAGTTTTGATAGTTTAAAACGTTTTGGTTGGATTTTAACGCTGTGGAAAGTATTGCTACCGACTCGGAAAATACTGTTCCGCTGAAGTTTTGTTGATTGTCAGCTTTGACATTTAATGGGAAGAGACTCAACAAGGAAAGTGCTAATAGCTTTTTAAGCATTCTTTAAAACCTCTTCAGGCATATCAAAGTTAGAATAAACTTCTTGAACGTCATCTAAGTCTTCAAGCGCCATAAGTAGCTTTAATACTTTTTCTGCTGTTTCGCCTTCCACTTTTGTAGTTGTAGTGGGAATTAAATCAAGTTTTGCTTCTTCTATTTCTATTCCTGCTTCTACAATTCCTTTTCTTACTTCCTCAAGAGAGGAAGGTTCTGTATAAATTACGAACTTGTCTTCTTCCTTTACAACGTCATCGGCACCTGCTTCTATTGCTGCCATCATTACTTCTTCTTCATCATACTTCTCAGCAGATACAGTAATTACTCCTTTCCTTTCAAACATCCATGAAACGCAACCGGAAGTTCCTAAGTTTCCGCCGTGTTTTGAGAATGCATGTCTTACTTCTGAAGCGGTTCTGTTTCTGTTGTCAGTGAGGCACTTAACTATTATGGCAACTCCACCTGGTCCATAACCTTCGTAAGTTACCTCTTCGTAGGATTCACCAGCTATCTCGCCAGTTCCTCTTTTTATTGCCCTTTCTATGTTTTCTTTGGGCATGTTGAATTTCCTTGCCCTCTCAATTGCAGCTCTGAGTCTTGGGTTTGTTTCCGGGTCTCCACCTCCTTCTCTTGCTGCTACGGTTATTTCCCTTGCTAATTTTGTATATATTTTTCCTCTTTTAGCGTCTTGAGCAGCTTTTCTATGTCTAATGTTTGCCCATTTGGAATGTCCAGCCATCTATAAACCTCCTTATTTTTTTTCGGTTAAAAAATTAAGGTTCTATTCCTGTTACGACCAGTTTCCCGTGTTTAACTCCTTTCAGGGTGATTATTTTATCTGCTAACTCTTTTATTTTACTTGCCTTTCCTTTTACGGCGATGGTTTCAAGGCAGTGGTTGTGGTCTATATGTATATGCATGGTAGAGATAATGTTGTGTAGGTAGCTATGCTCAATTTCTGTTATTTTATCTGCTAATTCCTTCTGGTGATGGTCGTAAACAATCGTTATAGTGCCGAAAACATCTTTATCTTCTCCTATAGATTCTTCAATTAGGGCGTTCCTTATCAAGTCTCTAACAGCTTCTGAGCGGGTTACATATCCTTTCTTTTCAAGGTAGTCGTCAAACCTTTCTAACAGCTTTTCATCTATTGATACTGCAAATCTTGCTACTCTTCCCATTTTTTAAACCTCTTAAATGGTCTTATCCTGTATTTAACGTCAAGTTCATTAGCTAATTTAATGAAATCGTCTTTGTTAAATTGAGGATGTTCCACAGCGGTTATTATAACCTCATAACCTTCTTTCTTTGCTTCTTTTATAAAGTCTATAACGGCGTTCCAGCTTTTCTCTCCGAATTTAGGTCTTACCGTTTTAAGGTATTCTTCCTTATTACCGGCGTTGATGCTGATGCTGAAAGTATCTATCAGACCCTTTAGTTCTTTGGTTGTATCTTTACCAGTTATTAGATTTCCAAGACCGCAGGTGTCAACTCTGACTTTCTTTGTTCCCATTTTCTTCAGCCATTTGGCTACAGTTTTGAGAGTTTCGTATCTTTCAAACGGTTCTCCGTAACCGCAGAAGACTACTTCATCGTAAATAGATGGGTTTTTGATTCTATACATGTATTCTTCGGCTATTGGTTCTCTCGTTAAGTTGAGGTTGTATCCTAAAATGAAGTTCTCTGTTCCTCTGAAGCAAAACTTGCAGTTACAGGGACATTTATTTGTTAGATTGATGTAGAGTTTATTCCCCACCTGATAGACGAGCCTTTCTTTCTTTTCTTCTGCTGTTAAAGGTAAATGAAATACTCTCTTTGCGTTGATGGTTGTTATTCTGTCTATATCGGTGAAGTTTATTTTAAGGAATTTAGCTATTTCCATTGCTGTATAAGCTACGTAAGTTGGCTTGTTTCTTTTCCCTCTTACTGGTTGAGGTGAAAGGTATGGGCAATCAGTTTCTACGAGAAGTCTTGAACTTGGGACGTATCTTAGCGTTTCTCTCAATTGGCTGTTTTTGGGATAGGTTACTATCCCTGAGTAGGATATAAAAAGTCCTTCATCAAGTGCTGCTTCTAACAGCTCTTTTTCACCGCTGAAACAGTGAACTATGCCTTTACAGCCAGCCATTTTAGTTTTTATAAATGCTGCCATCTCTTTCGCAGCGTTCCGTGTATGAATAATGATGGGTAAATTAAGCTGTTTTGCTATTTCTACCTGCATTTCAAAGATTTCGTATTGCTTATTTTTAGGAGAAAGGTTTCTGTAAAAATCCAACCCCGCCTCCCCAACCGCTACAACTCTACTGCTACTTTTTATCAGTTCAACTAAGCGGTCGTAATCCTTCTCTGAGTAGTTCTTCGCTTCGTGAGGATGTATCCCTACCGATGCATAAACGTTTTTTGAAGATTCAGCCACTTTTATCGCTTTCTTAGAATCTTCAAGGTCACACCCTACGGTAACTACAGCGTCTAACTTTTCTTCACATTCTCTTATTATCTGTTCTCTGTCTTCGTCGAACTGCGGGAAATGTATGTGAGCGTGAGTGTCTATCAAGATTTCCTCCTTTTTACTATTCCCTGATATCCCTCTGCTTTAAGCTTTTTCAGTGCCTGGTAAGCTTCTTTGTAGGTTTCATAGTAGCCTACTATAACTTTCACGTAGTGTTTCGTTATCAGTGTCTTTGTGGGAAAACCTTTGCTATTCAATTTACTTGCAAGTTTTAATGCGTTTGCTTTATTCCTAAAAATCCCCACCTGCACATAATACCTGCCATTCTCATACTTTTTGACTTTTTCCTGAATATTTGTATTGCTATTCGCGGTAGATTCAGTCTTTTCTTCTGCTTTTTTCTCTTCTTCCACTTTTACCGTCTGGTTCTGGGGTTTTGTTGCATTTTCAGTTTTAACTTGCTGCTTCTCTTTAGCTTTTGTCTCTTTTTTGCTTACCGGCGGTTTTTTTGCAGTTTCCTTTACAACCCTTTCTTCTATCGGTCTTGAAACTGGATTTAGCTCAGCTAACGTTTTTAAAAGTTTTTTCTTTTCCACTTCAAACTTTGCACTTGCCTGTTTAAATCCGGCTTCTTTGCCCACAAAGTACCCCACCATGTAAGCAAGTGCCATAACGAGTGTTGCAACGAACATAAGTATCATTTGAAGCTTTTTACTGTTTTCCATTACATCCTCCTCGGTGCGGTTACGTTAATAATCTCAAGCCCTTTGGCTATGGTTTTTCTTACAGCGCTGATGAGGTAAAGCCTTGCCTCGCTTAACGCCTTGTTTTCTTCATCAATTACCTTGTGTTTGTTGTAAAACTTGTGTAGTTTTGATGCAAGTTCAATGAGGTAGTAAGTTAACCTGTGTGGTTCCATTCTTTCTGCTACGTGCTGGAGTTCATACCTTAAGGAATAGCAACCGGTTATCAGTTCTTTTTCCTCCTCAGAAGATAACAGGTTAAGGTTTTCATCGGAAGGTTTCAGCCCTTTTTCTTCAGCTTTATCAAGAATACTGCACAATCTTGCGTGGGCGTATTGGACGTAGTAAACGGGGTTTTCGCTCTTTTGAGATAAGGCAAGGTCTATATCAAAATCAAGAGGTGTATCGTGCCTTTTAAGCAGGAAGAAAAACCTTACTGCATCAGTTCCGGCTTCATCCATCAACCAGCGCAGCGTTACGAAGTTTCCTGCTCTTTTTGACATTTTCACTTCCTGTCCGTTTCTAAACAGTTTGACCAGCTGTATGAGAACTACTTCAAGCCAGTCAGGGTCTTTACCGAACGCTTCTATTGCAGCTTTTACTCTCTTAACGTATCCGTGATGGTCTGCTCCCCATACGTTTATAGCTCTGTCGTATCCCCTTTCTATTTTATTTAGGTGGTAGGCTATATCTGCCGCGAAGTATGTATATTCTCCATTGCTCCTTTTAACAACTCTATCTTTATCATCACCGAAAGCTGTTGATTTAAACCACAATGCTCCTTCTTTCTCGTAAATCAAACCTTTATCTTTTAACGTTTCTATGGCTTTTTCTATCATTCCTGTTTCGTGGAGCGTTTTTTCGCTGAACCAGTTGTCAAATTCAACTCTCAGCGCCTTCAAGTCTTCTTTTATTTCTTTTAACATCTCGTTTTTGCCGAACTCGGCAGCTACGTTTATCGCCTCTTCTTCGTCCATCTCTCTTATTTCAGGTTTTTCCTTTAAGAGTTTTTCCGCTAATTCCTTTATATACTCTCCTCTGTATGCATCTTCGGGTAGTTCAACCTCTTCTCCTGATAGCTCTTTTAACCTGTAAAGTATGGAAATCCCTAAGAGTCTAATCTGCCTTCCGGCATCGTTGATATAGAATTCCCTTTCTGGTTCAAATCCTGTTAGCTTCATAGCGTTGTAGATTACATCACCAACAACTGCTCCCCTACCGTGTCCCACGTGTAGAGGACCTGTGGGGTTAGCGGAAACGTATTCAAGTAAAACTTTCTGTCCTCTGCCGAAGTTGGATTTATAGAACTCAGTTTCTTTGATTTCTTTCAGTAAGTTGGAATAAAACGTTTGGCTAAACTTAAAGTTGATGAAACCGGCGCCAGCTACTTCTACGTTTTCAAATTCTGGTAGGGATTTCAACTCGCTGGCTATTTTTTTGGCTATTTCTCTTGGGTTTTTTTTAAGCGGTTTTGACAGTAGAAACGCAACGTTTGTAGCAAAATCTCCGTATTCTTTTCTTTTAGGTTTTTCAAAAGAAGCTCTTTCAACTACTTCTTCTTTATTAAACAAATTTTTGACCGCTGTTGATACTTTTTCTTTTATAAATTCCTTCATTTTCCTTTGCTCCGGTTCTGGATTTGTTTAAGAGAAATTATCTTACAATTCAGGCTTATCTATCAACAGATAGGATTTTGAGCGTATATTAAGAATGAAATTACTTTTAGGAGATTGAATGGCTGAGAAAAGACGTATTAAGGTATTTTTAACGGGACTTGTTCAGGGGGTTGGTTTTCGTCCGTTCGTTTACAGGATAGCTAAAGAGTGTAGTTTGACCGGCTACGTTCTGAACTCCACCATCGGCGTGGTTATAGAGGCAGAAGGAGAGGAAGGTAACCTGATAAAGTTTCTTGAAAAGCTTCAGAAAGAAAATCCCCCCCTCTCCCGCATCTTCAGCCTTGAATACAAGTTTCTACCTCCCGCCGGCTATGAAAGTTTTGAGATAAAAGAAAGCGATTCAGAAGGTGAAGTTGCCGTATCTGTCCTTCCAGACATTGCTACCTGTAAAGATTGTCTGAGAGAGCTATTTGACCCGAAAGATAGGCGATACCGCTACCCCTTTATCAACTGCACCAACTGCGGTCCACGCTTTACCATAATAGAAAAACTGCCCTACGACAGGCAGAACACCTCTATGAAAAGCTTTAAAATGTGTGAAAAGTGCTACGCTGAATACACAGACCCTTCAAATCGCCGATTTCACGCTCAACCTAACGCCTGTCCCGTTTGTGGACCGCACGTAACGCTTTATACCGAAGAAGGCAAGACTTACGAGGGAGAAAAAGCTATAAAAGAAACCGTAAGGCTTCTTTCTGAAGGGAAGATACTGGCAATCAAAGGATTGGGAGGGTTTCATCTTATCTGCGACGCTACAAATGAAGAGTCAGTTAAAACTTTGAGGGTTAGAAAGCGCAGAGAAGAAAAACCGTTTGCCGTTATGTTTCCATCGCTTGAATCGGTTAAGCTCTACGCTGAGGTTTCCCCCCTTGAAGAGAGGGCTTTAACCTCTGTAGAGACGCCGATAGTAATACTTAAAAGAAAAGAAAACACAGACCTTGCACCTTCAGTATCACCCGATACTTCTACTGTAGGTGCTTTTCTACCCTATACACCTTTGCACCATATAATACTCAGAGATTTCGGTAAACCCATAGTTGCAACGAGCTGTAACCTTACCGACGAACCGATAATGAAGGATAATGAAGAAGCTATAAGAACTTTAGGCGATATTACCGATGCCGTTTTGGTTCACAACAGACCAATTGTAAGACGTTGCGACGACTCTGTTGTCAGGGTTTTCTCTAACAAGCAGGTGCCTGTAAGAAGGTCAAGAGGTTTTGCCCCTTTGCCCGTAATACTTCCGTTTTCTCTTAAAAGACCTGTTCTTGCCGTTGGCGTTCATATGAAGAATACGGTGACTGTTGCTAAAGGTAACAGAGTTTACCTTTCCCAGCACATAGGCGACGTTGATAATCCTCTGGCAGAGAGCTTCTTTGAAGAAGTTGTAGAAGACATGTTAAAACTCTTTGATGTTGAACCGGAAGTGGTAGTTTCTGACGCTCACCCCGGATACTATTCCACGAAATTCGCCGAAAAGAGATTTTCGGATAAGCTGATTAAAGTTTATCACCATCACTCACACGTTATCTCCTGTATGGCGGAAAACGAGTTGCCAATTGGTGAAAAGGTTATAGGTCTTTCTTTTGATGGAACGGGCTACGGCGTTGACGGCTCTATTTGGGGAGGGGAATTTTTAGTTGCGGGCTATACAGAGTTTGAAAGAGCCTTTCACCTGAAATATTTTCGCCTTCCAGGGGGTGATAGAGCGGTTAAAGAACCTTATAGAGTTGCAGTTTCGGTTTTGATGGAAGCCGGCATAAACCCTTCCGACGTTCTTAATGTTGATATTAAAAAGATTTCCTTTATCTCCCAGATGGTTGAGAAGGGCGTTAATTCGCCGAAAACTTCCAGTATGGGCAGACTCTTTGATGCAGTAGCAGCCATTTTGGGTATAAGGTATAAGGTATCCTATCACGCTCAGGCTGCCATACTGCTTGAGGAAGTGGCGTTACATTCCGATTCTGAAGATATCTATCCTTTTGAGCTGGAAAGAGGCGTTGTTGACTGGCGACCGATAGTCAGGGGTATCGTTTCCGACTTTAAAAAGGGCGTTGCCGTTTCCGATATCGCTAAAAAGTTTCACAATACCGTTGTTGCTTTTTCCGTTGAAGTTGTTAGAGATATTCGTAATAGAACGGGTATTGATAGAGTTGCTTTGAGCGGCGGCGTTTTCCAGAACAGAATACTTTCTGAAAATATTGAGGAACAGTTGCAAAAGAGTGGTTTTACCGTTTTAACTCATCAGGTAGTTCCTCCAAACGACGCTGGAATATCGTTAGGGCAGGCAGTTTACGGAGGGTTGATTGAAAAGGATAGTTAAGTATGAGGGTATTCCGCTTACAGAGGGACATTCAGGTGTTTATCTGACCGTTGAGGACGGCGTGGTGGTGGACGGTTACTACTACGCGCTCGTTCCTGTCAGAGGGTTTGAAACGCTCCTTTTAGGGCAGGAGGGGGTTGTTGCTCCTACAATTACATCCCGAATCTGCGGTTTATGTCAGGTAACTCACGCCATAGCTGCAGCGAGGGCTATAGAGGACGCTGCCGGTATGGAAATTCCTGAAGAAGCGACGCTTTTAAGAGAAGTTTTAGGGCTTGCCGTCAGGGTCTATAACAACCTTCTCCACCAGATTCTTATTTCGGAAGACCTTTTCCCTGAAAAGAAGGAAAGGATGGCTTTTATAAAGCAGGTTCAAAAGGTGAGGAAGGTTGCAGGAGAAGTTTTAGAGTCAATAGGCGGTGAGATTATTCATCCTCCGAAGGTAAGAGTGGGGGGCTTTCCGGAGCCTTTAGAAGATTTGGTAAGAGATAAAGTTTTGGATTCTGTTGAAAAAATCCTCCCCTCCCTCTCTACCCTCCATAAAACTTTCATTTCAGCTCTCGGCGAGATGTGGAAGAGAGAAGGTTTGCCTGAGGATTTGGGGAAGCATGGGAGGGGATTTTTTGCCACAGACCTTTATTACGGTAAACCTTTTGATATCAATCGGATAACTTTTAAGTATCCACAAGAGGTATTTAGAAACGACTTAAAGAGAGAGGTAACGAACCTTTATCCGCTGATTGATGGCACTGTTGTAGAAACAGGTGCAAGGGCAAGAAGCGTCCTCTATAAAAGTTATGAACATAGAGGGGGAGTAAAAGAACTTCACGTTTTGCGTTCTGCTGAAAACGTAGAGGCTTTTGAAAGAATTAAAGATATCCTGTCATCTACCTCGTTTGAAAAAGAGCTTCAGAATAAAGCTTTTCCCACCTCTGATGGTGAAACTTTAGGTGTGGGCGTTCACGAAGCTCCGAGGGGTGTGAACGTTCATATGGTCAAGTTGGACAAGCGCGGAAGAATAGTATATTATAAAATTGTGGTGCCGACGGAGATAAACTTTTTGGTTATCTCCGAATCGTTGAAGGGTGCTAAGTTGGAACACGTAGACTACATAATAAGGGCTTACGATCCTTGTGTTGTGTGTTCCGTTCACTGATAGAGGTTGACAATGTTCTACAGCAGAGACTTTGACGATGACTTTAAACTGAAAATCGGTTTCTTTCACTTCTCCAGCTGTTCAGGTTGTCAAATATCCTTCCTTGATATGTTTGAAGATGCCGTTGAAGTTCTTGATGCTGTGGAGTTGGTCTATTCCAATATGCTTACAAAGAAAGAAGAAATTCCTGAAATGAACGTTGCTTTTGTTGAAGGTGCTTTCTGCCTTGAAGACAAGAGGCATACAGAGCTTGCAAGGGAAATAGTTGAAAAAACGCAAATGATAGTTACGGTGGGGGGATGTGCTTCCTTCGGAGGTGTAAGACGTTTCAGTGTTGGTGGTCAAGCTCCACAACCTGCACACCAGTCGTTTGTTCCTATAACGGAAGTGGAGATTTTAAGGCCTAAAATCAAATACGCGATACCCGGATGTCCACCAAACCCTTCTCTCCTTTACAACTTCATGCTTGCTCTTTTAGAGGTAAATGAGGAGTTTTTACAGCCTTTTGAATACATGGTTTTAACAAAGGATGCCAGCGGTTTTGACGTTATTAAAGAGGTAGTAAGTAAAGGATTGTGTGTTGGTTGTGGAACCTGCGTGACAGCCTGTCCTTCAGGAGCTTTAACTTTTAACCAGACCTACAATAAACCCATGTTTGAAGCTTCTTTTTGTGTACACTGCGGTTCATGTTTAGGTGCTTGTCCTCAAAGCTTTAAACCTTATCCTCAACCTGTTTATTTTTAAGGAGAGAGCATGCTGAACGTTAACTCCGATTTCGTCTTAGGGAAGATTAAAGGAATCTGTAAGGTAAACGTTCAGAATGAAGACCCTCTTGAGTTTTTATTGAAAAAGTTCTTTGAGTTGGAAGTTGTTGATGGAGTTCTTACAGCTGATGAAAACGGTAAACCAGCCCTATTTGCATCTCCAGAAAGGTTAACGGTTTCTAAAACCTCTTTTTTTGGTGTTAACGCTTATTTGAAAAAAGCGATTCAGAAGTACCGGTTTTCAAAACTCTGTGTTGTTGGACCTTCGTGCATTCTTGACGGTTTGAACAAAACCCAGTACTACGGAATAGGTTGCAACTGGGTAAAAACGGCGGTTGCTCTTAAAGTTGGAATTGTCTGCGTAGGAACGCCGGTAGGTGAAGGAGAAGAAGTTGAAGTTATGGATTTGACCGGTAAAAGAGATAAAGTTTTAGAATACAGGTTTACACCTTCAGGTTTCAAAGCTTTAACAAGAGAGGGGGAAATAGAGATACCTTTAAGTGTACATCACTCCTACGTTAATTCTGCCTGTAAGTACTGTTTTAACCTGTCAGCCAAAGGGGCGGATATTTCTTATATTAGGAATGGGAAATATGGTATATTCATCGTTCGGAGTGAAAGAGGTTGGAAAACGTTGTGGCTTGTTCAGAGGAGTTTTCCGGAAGAATGTAGCGTTGAACTGATAGGGAGGGAAGATATTGCTTACGTTGAAAAGATTCTTAAAGAGAAAGTTCTCCTTAACGTTGATAGCTCCCTTGAAAGATTTGAATCGGGATTTCCAGAACCTAAATGGAACACTAACAGATTCGCAAAGCTTTACAGAATTTGGAACACGTTAGAAGATTCAAATATAGAGGAGGTATTCTGAAATGGTTAGGTACGAAGAGGTTTTAAGAGAGGAATTAATTGAAAATGCTGAACTTCTAAAAGTTTTGGGACATCCAGAAAGACTTGCTATCGTTTTATTGGTTGCTGATAGAGAGATGTGCGTGAAGGAACTCGTAGAAATTTTAGGAATTTCCCAACCAAAAGTTTCTCAACATGTGGGATTGATGAAGGAACTTGGAGTTCTCTCTTTCAGAAAAGAAGGTACAAAAGTTCTTTATAAGTTGGTTAACGATAGGGTTAAAGAAATCCTTAGCATCTTATTTGCTTAACTATTTGTAGAGTATTTTTGAATTGAATAAGAAATTTGCAGTAAGTTATTAGTATAAAATTGTTATTTCTCGTAAGTAATGGTATTATGGCTGGTAACGTGAAGAGTTTAGGAGAAATTTTGAGAAAAAGAAGAGTTTCATTTTATCTTTTTGGAAAAGGATGGTCTTTAATTCAAAAAGTGAAAAATAAGTATTTTAGGATAGTCTTGACATTGAATTAACGTTGGGGTAGAATTCCCTTTTGAAGACAACCTCATAAAAGGAGGGTAATAATGGATAGGAGCATTTTCATGGGAGGAATACCGGGAACGACCTCCCGTAGAGGATTTTTGAGGGCATGTGCTATTGCTACAGCTGCGATGGGACTTCCGATGGAGATGGTTTCAAAGGTAGCTGAAGCTGCCAAAGACCCCAAAAGACCAAGAGTTGTATGGCTTCATTTTCAGGAATGTACTGGATGTTCTGAGTCTCTTTTAAGAGCTTCCCATCCAGATTTGGCGACTCTTATCTTAGATCTTATTGACCTGCAGTATCACGAAACTCTAATGGCAGGTGCTGGTCCTCAAGCTGAGGAAGCGTTTGAGGAAGCCATTAAAGAACCTAACTACATTTTGGTTGTGGAAGGTTCTATTCCAACAGGAGAGTGCGAAGATTACTGTATGATTGGTGGTCATTCCGCCAAGCATAATCTTGAGAGAGCTGCTAAGAACGCTCTTGCAATTATTAACATTGGAACTTGCTCTGCTTACGGTGGTTTGCCTGCAGCAAAGCCAAATCCAACAAACGCTGTTGGAACGGCTGACATAATCAAAGACAAACCTATTGTTAACGTACCAGGTTGTCCACCGAACCCACATAACTTCTTAGCTACGGTTTTATACTTCTTAACGTTTAAGAAGCTCCCACCTACAGACAAGTGGGGAAGACCACTGTTTGCTTACGGTAGAAAGATTCACGACCATTGCGAAAGAAGACCTCACTTTGATGAGGGAAGGTTTGTTGAGCAGTTTGGTGACGTTGGTCACAGACTCGGTTACTGTCTCTACAAGGTTGGTTGTAAAGGACCAGAAACTTACTCCAACTGTCCTGTAATTAGATTTAACGACGTTGAGGTATGGCCAGTTTCTGTTGGTAACGGATGTTACGGTTGTACAGAACCTAACTTCTGGGATACAATGACTCCATTCCATGAGAGACTACCTAACGTTAAGATTCCTGGTGCTGGCATTCAGGCAAGCGCTACAGAAATCGGTAAAGTTGCTGTTGGTGTAACAGCTGCAGCTCTTGCGATTCATGCTGGTCTTGGAATTGCCAAAAGACTTGCAACAGGTTCTAAATCTGAAGAATAATTAAAAGATGAGAATAAAACCCGATGGGAGGTTTAAAAGATGGCTAAAAGGGTAGTAGTAGATCCGGTGACGAGGATAGAGGGTCACCTTAGGATAGAAGTAGTTCCTGAAAACGGATACATTAAAGATGCTTACTCTTCCGCTCAAATGTGGAGAGGTCTTGAACTTATCCTACGCGGAAGAAGTCCAGATGATGCGTGGATGTTCGCTCAAAGAACTTGTGGTGTTTGTACTACCGTTCACGCGATTGCTTCTGTAAGGTCTGTAGAGAACGCTCTTCAGCTTGAAATTCCTTACAACGCTCAAATGGTAAGAAACATCATTATTGCGGCTCATGCGCTTCACGACCACATCGTTCACTTCTATCACCTTTCTGCACTTGACTGGGTAGACGTTGTATCTGCTCTTAAGGCAGACCCTCACAAAGCTGCAAAGATTGCAGAGAGCTATCAGAACTGGAAGTTGAACGGCGCTGCAGTATTCAAGGCTGTTCAAGATAAGCTTAAGAAATTTGTAGAAAGTGGACAGCTTGGTCCGTTTGCTTCTGGTTACTGGGGTCACCCAGCAATGAAACTTCCACCAGAGGTTAACCTCATTGCTGTTACACACTACTTGCAGGCTCTCGACTACCAAAGAAAAGCAGACCAGGCGATTGCTATCTTAGGTGGTAAGAACCCACACATTCAGAACCTTGCAGTAGGTGGCGTATCTACGGCAATTAACCCAGATAACGAAGCTACTATAAATATGGAAAGACTTTACTACATCAAGCAGCTTCTTGAAGAGGTTAGAGACTTCGTTCAGAACTGTTACCTTCCTGACGTTCTTGCTATTTCTGCGTTCTACAAAGAGTGGCTCCAGTACGGTAGAGGAGTTGATAACTACCTTGCAGTTCCAGACTTGCCACAGGATACAAAAGGTGAAACCTTTGACCTGCCAGGTGGAACAATTCTTGGGGGCGACCTTTCTTCTGCTAAAGCTATTAAGAGCTTTAATGACCCATACTTTATTAGCAACGTTGCTGAGGATATCTCCCACTCCTGGTATAAGGGAAGCTGGATAAGGCATCCTTGGGATGAAGATACAGACCCAGATTACACAGGAATGCCAGGTGGTTACGTTGATGGAAGCGGTAAGTACTCCTGGGCTAAGGCTCCAAGATTTAAGGTAAACGGCGATTACGTTCCAATGCAGGTTGGACCTCTTGCTCAGGTATTGGTTGGATACGCTTTAGGACACGAGGCTACTAAGAAATGGGTAGATAAGTCTCTTGACCTCCTTAAGACAATACTTGGCGTTATTGGAGAGTCCAGCGAAGGTGTTGATGTAAACGCTCTTCAGTCCACTCCAGGAAGACATATAGCAAGAGCTATCAGGGCTGCTATGCTTTCCGACCTTGCTATTAAGCAGTGGGAGCAGCTTGTTGACAACGTTGGAAGAGGAGACCTTGAAATCTACAACCCACCAAGCTATCCAAAGGGAGTGATTAAAGGTTGTGGATTCCACGAGGCTCCAAGAGGAACGCTTTCCCACTGGTGTGTAATTGAAAACGGCGTTCTCAAGAACTATCAGGAAGTTGTTCCTTCTACGTGGAACGCAAGCCCGAGGGATTCTAAGGGACAGATGGGACCGTACGAAGCTTCTCTCATTGGTAACCCAATAGCTGACCCTGAGAAGCCACTTGAGGTTCTTAGAACTGTTCACTCCTTTGACCCATGTATCGCTTGTGCTGTTCACATGGTTGACCCTGAAGGAGAAGAAATCGTTAAGGTTAAGGCTCTTTAAGAGGGGGGATTTCCCCCTCCTTTAAAGCCTGCTAAAGGAGGGAAAGATGGCTGTTTACGAGAAAAAGTACGTGTGGAGTATCTTGATGAGGATATTCCACTGGTGTTTTGCGCTTTCAATTGCAACTCTTGTCATTACAGGACTTTACATAAACTGGCCCTGGACTAATACCTGGATGGAAGGTAGCCATCAGTTTACAATGGCTTATATGAGATGGGCTCACTTTATCGCAGGAATGATTTTTACGTGCGCTGTGATTATTAGAATTTACCTGTGGTTCTTCGGTAATAAGTATGAAAGAATATGGGATTTCATTCCTATTAACAAGAGGAATATTAAGAACCTTTTCACTACTCTTCTTTACTACGCTTACATTACAGATAGTCATGAACACAGGTTGGGACATAACGCGCTTGCAGGTTCCTCTTACTGCTTAACCCTTATTCTCGCCGTTATTCAGTTTATTACCGGTTTCTATCTGTTGTACCCTGAAAGTCATTTCTGGGTATCTTTAGGTTCAATTTTTGGAACTCAGCAGGAAGCAAGGTTTATCCATCACATCTTGAACTGGTACTTTGCTTGGTTTGCAGTTGTGCATATTTACATCGTTATCTGGAACGATATAAAATCTCCAGAAGGACTTATTTCTTCTATCTTTGACGGATTTAAGTTTGCCCACAAAGAGCATTAATTATTTTGGTTTTGCTTTTAATAGGGAAGGGGGAGAGTAAAACTCTCCCCCTTATTTTATTTGAGGAGGTTTAATTTGATGGAAAAGATAGGTATTATGGGAGTTGGAAACATCCTTCTTAGCGATGAAGGTTTTGGCGTTAAATTGTTGTATTTGCTGAAGGCAAAGTACGAGTTTCCGGAGAACGTTGTTCTTATAGATGGGGGGACGGCGGGGATTTTTCTTTCTCCTGAGATAGATTACCTTTCTAAGCTTTTAATAATTGACGTTGTTAAAGCGGAAGGTAAGCCTGGAGATATTAAGGTTTATGAAAAAGAGGATTTCTTTATAGACCGCCTTCCACTAAAACTGTCACCTCATCAGTTAGGTTTACAGGAAGTGCTTCTTCTTAACGAGATAAAGGGGACGTGTCCGGAAGAGGTGAAGCTTGTGGGTGTTATTCCAAAATCTCTTGATGCAGGAACCTATTTGACTCCTGAGCTTGAAGCCAAGCTTCCCGAAGTAGAAAGAATAGTTCTTGACATTTTGAGAGAGTGGGGCGTTAATTTTAGGGAGAAAGAAAATCCTGAAGACCCTAATATATGGTGGGAGAAGAAAGTATCGGAGGTTCAATAATGTGTGTAGGCGTTCCTATGAAAGTTGTTGAAATTAATTACCCTATGGCTGTTGCTGAGGCTAAAGGGGTGAAAAGGCAGATTAACCTTATGCTTTTGCCTGAAGATGAAGTAAAAGTGGGCGATTACGTTATGGTTCACGTTGGAAATGCAATAGAAGTGATAGATGAGAAGGAAGCAGAGGAAATCTGGAAGGTTTTAGATGAAGTTATGGCTGCCATTGAAGAGCAAGAGGGGTATTAACGATGCATGAGACTTCAATAGCTATGGGGCTTTTACAATCGCTTGACGAATTAGCGGAAAAAGAAAAAGCCAAAAAGATTACAAAGGTTAGAGTAAGAATAGGTAAGCTTTCTGGAATAGTGGTAGATTCCTTCGCTTTTGCTTTTGACGCCATAAAAGCTGAATATCCTAAAATAGCTTCTGCCAAGTTAGAGATTGAAGAAGTGCCTGTAGAATATGAGTGTCTTGATTGTGGGAAGGTGTTTGAAGTGGAGTCTGTCTACTTTCCTGAATGCCCTGATTGTGGTTCTTTGAACGTTAAACTTCTTAGAGGAGAAGAGCTTGAAGTTATAGACGTTGAGATAGAGGTTTAGATGAGGTACAACGTCAAGGATATTTTTAACAGTCCTTTTGCCGTTTTCTATGAGAAAGTCATTAATAAAATTTCAAGTCCTGTTCAGGTTAACAGGTGGCGAAAACGATTGATTAAAGACATCCTTTCAGAAATTCCTGACCCTGAGATAGTGGTGGATTACTGTTCTGGTGCCTGTAATATGGGAAAACTTTTGTTATCTCTTACTTCAAATCCACCTTTCATCATTAACTGCGATATAAGTAAACCACTTCTTAATCTTGGAAAAGAGGAGCTTCCTGAACATAGTGCTTTTGTGTGTGCTGATAATAGGTTTTTCCCCGTAAAGAATTCTTCAATTGATGCCGTTTTTTCCTCTTTTTGCGTTAGAAACTCACCTGAACCGATAAAAACCGTTAAAGAAGTTTACAGGGTTTTGAAGTCAGGTGGTGCGTGGGGGATTTTGGATTTCTTTAAAATAAAAGAAAGAGCGCCTGTGACAGCTTTTAACGACTTTCTATTCCGTTCATTTATGAAGTTAAACGGTGCACTTATACCTTCTCATAGAGAAGCAATTGAATACCTGTTCTATTCAATAGAAAACTTTTATACGGTTGATGAATTTTCTGAACTTCTAAGAGAGAATGGCTTTGATGTAAAATTGGTCAGAACTTATATGGGAGGAGTTGCCAATACTTTGGTTGCTATAAAACAGGAGGTGAGCGATGTGTGATGTTTGTGGGTGCGGTCAGCCTGAAAACAACTTTGTTGTTTCAGATGAGGGAAAGAAAACGGTAGAGGTAAAGAAGAGTCTTTTGAGCGAGAACGACAGAGTTGCAGAAATCAACAGAAAACATTTTGATGAAAAAGGAATTTTAGCTATAAACCTTATAAGTTCACCAGGTTCTGGAAAAACTACGCTTCTTGAGAAAACTATAGAAGCGTTGAAGGATGAGTTCAACATAGGTGTTCTTGAAGGTGATATAGAAACGGAGAGGGACGCTGAAAGGGTTAGAGCTAAAGGAGCTTACGCTGTTCAACTTACAACCGGTGGTGCATGTCATCTTGAAGCGCCGTTAGTTCATAAAGGTTTTCATGCCCTTGAAAAGCAGATGGGAGATAAGACGCCTGATATTCTGTTCATTGAAAACGTTGGGAATTTAGTCTGTCCGTCATCTTTCTATTTAGGGGAGCATTTAAGAGTTGTTCTTATCTCTGTTCCAGAAGGTCCAGATAAACCAGCCAAGTATCCCAAGGCGTTTAAGACTTCTGATGTCTTTATCATTACAAAGTCTGACCTACTGCCCTACTTTGATTTTGATGTAGAAAAGGTGAAGAAAGAAGCCCTTGCTCTTAATCCTAAGTTGGAAGTATTTGTAGTTTCTGCTAAAACTGGTGAAGGTCTTGAAGAGTGGTATAACTATCTGAGGAAGATAGTTAAAAAGAAAAAAGGAGTGGAAGTTTGAGATTTAGAATTTTTACTTTTTTCCTGTTTCTGTTTGCTTTTTCTAACGCTTATGGCGTTACGTGTGAGGAACTTATACAATTGGTGAGGAGTAAAAACCTTGACGTTAAATCGGGAAGCGTTTCTATTGACGTTTCCCGATATTCTCTTTTTGCAGATAAAAAAAGTTATTTTCCAAAGGTTTCTTTTAACGCTCAATTTCAAGAATTTTATCCTTACCAGACTATGTTTTCCAAGTCGTGGAATCAAAACTACTCTTACGGTTTGACAGCTTCTTTTGATGTTCTGAATTTTCAGAAAAGAAATAAAATAGAGTTGGATGAAAAGCTACTTGAAACGTCTAAGAGAGAGCTGTCTGTTACTGTTCTTAATTCGGTCTATAACGCCGTTGGGCTTCTTTTGAACTTGAAGGCTAAAGAAGAGATAGTTAAGATAAAGAAGAAAAACGTTGAGGATAGCAAGAAAATATTAAAGGCGACAGAGGAAAGGTATAAAAAGGGATTTGTTCTCATAACAGATGTTCTAAAAGCTCAAGCGGATTTACAGAAAGCCCTTTCAGATTTTGAGAATGCGAAACTTGACTATAAAGAAACGTTTAACGACTTAAATGAGGTAGTTGATTACGCTTTGAAGGAAAATGAGAAACCGGAAGTTATCTTAAAAGAAAAATTTCCTTTAAAAAGTTTGGATTATTATCTGCATTTGGCTTTTAAGAACCGTCCTGAAATTAAAAAAGCTAAAAGTGAAATAAAGGTAGCGAAGGCTGAATTAAACTTACAGAAGAGTACTCTTTCTCCGTCTTTGAGCGTTTCTGCTTCTTGGAATAAGATGGATACTACTTTTCCTCCAGACGATAATAATTACTCTCTTTCTCTTACGTTTTCTTATCCTTTCTTTGATAGTGGCGTTACTAAGTTTAAAGTTCTTTCTGAATCAAGGAAAGTGTTTTTAAAAGAATTAGCTTTAAAGAAAATTGAAAACGCTGTAAAGAAAGAGGTTATAAATGCCTATATTGCTGTTAAATCTAAGAGTGAAGTTTTGAAGAGTGCTTTTTCTTTCCTTTCGTTTAGCAGAAAGGCTTATGATAGAACGCTTAAAGAGTACGAATTGGGTGTTACCGATATAGTTAACTTACTTCAGACCCATTCTGCCTATGTCAGCGCTCAAGAGAATTATATTAACGCTTTACTCTCTTACAATTTAGCTGTTTTACAGCTCTTAAAAGCAACAGGTGAGATGCCTGGAGGTACGTGGTGAAAAAGATAGTTGCTATTTTGATTTTAGTTGCTTTTGCTGTTGGTGGCGTTTTCTTTATTAAGTCAAAGCACAAAAGGGTTATCGTTCCTGTTAAGGTGGTTGAGGTTAAAAGAGGGAATGTTAGAAAGGAAATAGATGCAACGGGAATAATAAAGCCTCAGGTTGGTGCTGAGATAAAAGTTGGAGCGAGAATTTCAGGAACAGTAGTCAAGGAAAACGTTAAAGTTGGTGATTACGTTAAAAAGGGTGATTTGATAGCGGAGATAGATAACAGGGATTTGAGGGAAGAGTTAAAGAAGGCGAAGGCACACTTGAAGGAAGTAAAGGAAACTTACTCTAAGCGAATAGCTTCTCAGCAGTTAAAAGTGAAATCTGCAGAAGCTGCTTTAAAGAGTGCAGTTGCTGATTTAAAGGCAAAGGGAGAAGCTTACAACGTTGCTAAGTGGGAGTTTGAAAGGCAGGAAAAGCTTTTTAAGGAAGGTTTCTCAACGGAGCAGAAAATAAAGGATTTGAAGTTAAAGCTCGCGCAGGCTGAGAGTGCTTTAAAAGCGGCAAAAGAAAACGTTGAGAGAGCGAAGTTAGACTTAAAGATTGCCAAGGAAGAATTGGGTAGATTGAAAGCGGAGTATGAATCTCAACTGAAAACGGCTGAAGCGAATGTAAAAGAAGCGGAGATAAGGTATTCCTATTCCTTTATTTATGCACCAAAGAGTGGAATTATTTCCTACGTTTCAACTCAGGAAGGTGAGACAGTTGTGGCAGGTCTTAACGCTCCGCAATTTGTGACGATTTTAGACCCAAACAGGTTAGAGGACTGGATATACGTTGATGAGACGGAAATCGGGAAAGTGAAGAAAGGGATGAAAGTTGAGTTTACTGTAGATACTTACAGAAATAAGGTTTTTAAGGGAAAGGTTGAGGAGATATATCCTAAACCGAAGATTCTTAACAACGTTGTTTACTACATTGTTGTTGCAAGAGGGTTCAAGGACGTTAACCTTTTGAGACCTGAAATGACGACGCATAACACGATTATCGCTGGCGTTAAGAAAGGTGTTTTAGTTGTGCCTAATGCTGCGGTTAAGTGGAAAAACGGTAGATATATAGTTTATAAAGTTGTTAACGGTAAAGTGAAAGAGGTGCCTGTTAAAGTAGGCTGGAGCGATGATAGGTTTACTGAAATCGTTTCTGGCTTGAAAGAAGGCGATAAAGTAGCGCTGTCAATTACTGTTAAGTAGCTTTAGGAGTTTGGCTTTTACTTCTGGAAGTTCTTTGTTTACTATATGCCATACGATGTTCAAATCAACTGCAAAATAGCCGTGAATTAAACGGTCTCTTAATCCTGCCATCTGTTTCCAGGGAATATTTTGGTTTTCGTCTTTAACGTTCTAAGGGATTTGTTTGGTTGCTTCGCCGATTATTTCTAAGTTCCTTATCACGGCGTCCTGTATCATTTCGTTTTGTAAGAACGTTTCAAGGTCTATATTCTGAACGTAATTTTCAATCTTACTAATTGCCGTTAAGATATCGCTTAGGAAAAGTTTCCAGTTTCTTTCAGACATTTATTAAATCCTTTTCTATGGATTTCCAAAGGAGTTTTTTCCTTCGTATGGCGGTTTTTGTTAAAAGGTCTACTTTAAGTTTAAGTAAACTTTCTAAGTAATCAGCTAATTCAAAAAATTTGAGTCCTATAGGTTTTTCAAATTCAACGACTATATCTATATCGCTGTTTTCTCTTTGTTCTCCTCGGGCATAAGAACCAAATATTGAGAGGGATTTGACCCCGTATTTTTCCTTTAGTTCCTGTTTGTGTTCTCTTAAAATTTTCTTTGCTTTTTCTAAATCCATCGTTAAACCAAGTAGAGTTTAAGATAAAAATAGGTTAATTTGTCTTTTCTGGCTATAGCTTAATTGCTTTAATTAGTTGTTCCATTTCTTCTTTTGTGTGTTCTGATGTGATTGATATTCTTAGTCTGCTTTTTTTTACGGTTGGTGGTCTTATAGCTGGAACGAAGAAGCCGTTTTCGTATAAGTGGTGGGAGAGGATGAGGGCGGATTTTTCGTCTTTTACTATAAGGGGAAAGATGGCTGATTGAGAGTTTATACCTGTTAGGTTTCTAAAGAATTCTATGTTGCTTTGTAGTTTTTTCATTCTTTCGGGAACTTCTTTTAAGTTTTTCAGGGTCTGGCAAACTATAGAGGGCGGGAGGGCGGTGGTGTAGATAAACGTTCTGCACTTATTTATGAGATATTCTTTTAAAAGAGTGCTTCCGCACACAAAAGCACCTAACGTGCCTAAGGCTTTTCCACACGTGCCGATGATTACCGTTGTTTCGTCAGGTGTTAGAGAGAAGAGTTCAAAGGAACTCCAGCCTACAACTCCTGTGGCGTGGGCGTCGTCAACTATGAGTATGGAATCGTATTCGTTCTTTAGTTTAAAGAGTTTGTCTAACGGTGCGACGTCACCGTCCATGCTGAAGACAGAATCTGTTACTATGAGGCTTCTTCTGTAATTTTTTCTTTCTTTTGAAAGTAAATATTCAAGGGTGTCAACGTCTTTGTGAGGGTATACGGTTACCTTTGCTTTTGATAGTCTGCAGCCATCAATTATTGAGGCGTGGTTGAGCTCATCGGAAAATACTACATCTCCTTCACCTGCAAGGGTTGATATGACGCCAACGTTTGCCATATAGCCTGAGGGAAAGAGCAGGGCGCTTTCTGTCTTTTTAAGTTCAGCTAATTTGTTTTCTAACTTTTCGTGGATTTCAAAGTTACCGCACACCAGCCTTGACGCTCCACTACCGCTTCCCCACTTTCCGCATTCCTGACAGAACTCTTTTGCCAGTCCTAAATAGTCGTTTGAAGAGAAATTAATGAGTCTTCTACCGTTAATGGTTATTTCTTTGCCTTGAGGTGAGCTTAGCGTTCTTAGAGAGCGGTAAAGGTTTTTCTCTTTTAGCTGGTTAAGTTCTTTTTCTATCCACTTCATCACTTTTGAGGGTTTATGTTGTATTTGTTGAGTTTTCTGTAGAGGTTTGAGATATCTATTCCCATGAACTTTGCTGCTTCTTTCAGGTCTCCGTTGCATTTCTTTAAGACATCTATAATGTAGGCTTTTTCAAACTCCTCTTTGGCTTTTTTGAGTGGTAAAGAGGTAAAAGTTTCAATTTCTGGCGAGTGAGAACTCTTGACGAATTCAACGGCATTTTCTATCGCTTCCATCAGCTTGTCGTATTTTATCGGTTTTTCCAAGAAGTCAAAAGCACCTAACTTCAGGGCTTTTACCGACGTTTCTACCGTTCCGTGTCCTGAAACGATTATAACGGCTCTTCTTTTTATTTCGCCGGTTGCGTGGATTTTTTCTAAAACGTCCATCCCTGACATTCCGGGCAGGAAAAGGTCTAAAATGATTATGTCGGGATTTACCTCTTCTATTTTTCTTTCAACGTTAGAACCGATTTCTTCCGTGAAGACTTCGTAACCTTCGTCCTGTAGAATCTCTTTTATCGTTTCTCTTATGCCTTTTTCATCGTCAACTATCAGAACTTTCATCTAAAGGCTCCAGCTTAATGATTTTAGCGCCGAAAAGGTCTATCACTTTGTTAATCTTTTCATTGCTTTCTTTTGATATCGTTTTTTTGCCGTTTTTCTTCTGGTTTTTGACTTCAACTATTTCAACTCTTTTGCCGAATTTCTTTTCTAATTCGTCTTTTCTCGTTTTAAGTAGCTGGTAGGAAAGTTCGTTTTTGGGAATGATTTTTACGATTCCGTTTTCTTCTTTTGTTTCTTTTATATACTGGTTGAAGAATTGGTTTTCTTCAGTTTCCTCTGTTAGTTTCTGGGCAGGTTTAGTTTTTTTTTCTGCTATCTGTATGCCGTTTGATAATAGGTCTTCAAGTTTTTGGACGTCTTTAAAGTATGAAAGCCTGTAAAGATGAAATAGAAGGACGCTGTAGGGGTATGGATGAACTGTTATTTCTTTAAAGCACTCTGATAGTATCTGGAACGCTGCTTCCATCTCTTCGGTTGAAAAGTTGTCGTTGGATAGAAATTCCTTTTCTACCGTTTCTATCAGCTGTTTTAAAACGAATAGGGGGTTGTAGCCTCTTTCTTCCAATTTAAAGAGGGTTTCTCTCAAAAGTTCTTTGTTACCAGAGAAGGCGGTTTTTAAGAGTTCTATAAGGTCTTTTCCTGTTAAGACGCCTAAAAATTCAGATACAGTGTTGAGTTCTACTTTTCCGTTACCGAAGGCTATTGCTTGGTCTAAAAGACTTTCTGCATCTCTCATACAGCCTTCTGAAGCTACTGCGATGAGGTTTAACGCTTCTTCGTCAAACTCTACGTTTTCTGCTTCACAGATTTTCTTTAAGGTTTCTACCATTACCGGGCGGGGGATTTTGCGGAAAACGAATTTCTGGCAGCGGGAGAGGATGGTGGGGGGGATTTTGTCTATCTCTGTTGTGGCTAAGATGAAAACTACGTGTTCTGGCGGTTCTTCAAGGGTTTTGAGAAGGGCGTTAAAGGCTTCTTTTGTGAGCATGTGGAATTCGTCAATGATGTATATCTTCTTTTTGCCTCTTGCGGGGGCGTAGTGGACGGATTCCCTTAATTCTCTTATCTGGTCTATTCCTCTGTTTGTTGCTGCGTCTATCTCTATTACATCAGGGTGAGAGCCTTTCGTTATTTCAACGCACTGAGGACATTGGTTACAGGGTTCGCCGTTTTGGGGATTTTCGCAGTTTAAGGCTTTCGCCACTATTCTTGCTGTTGAGGTTTTTCCTACACCTCTTGGTCCTGCAAAGATGTAAGCGTGGGCAACTCTATCTGTTTTTATGGCGTTACGCAGGGTTTCTGTTATGAATTCCTGTCCTGTGACTTCACTAAATTTTTGAGGTCTATACTTCCTCGGTATTGCTACGTAGGACATTATTCCTCTTTCGGTTAAGTTGTGAAAGATATTCTACTATTTTTCTCCTTCCTGTTCTTTCTGCTTTTTCTTTTCTTCTAAGGTGTGTTTCCAGGCTAAGATGGCGAAAGAGAGAGGTAGAGCGATTGCTATGATTGTGCAGATTATGCCTAAGATGGTGTTCTGGTCCATTTTCCACCTCCAGTAGAGAATGCTAAAGGTAATTATATGCTAAATTGTAAATTTAGGGTGAATGATTTTGAAGGTATTGGTTTATATCGTTTACGAATAGGTCGAAGTCTGAAAGGTGTTTTTTGTAGATGCCGTAAACTATTTCGTCATCAACGGTATCATACATATGAATGAGAAGGTTACGGAACTTAGCCATCTTTTTGTAAGTTTCTGCATGTTTTTCAGGAATTACCCCTTTTTCTTTTAATAGTTCAAAACATTCAGCGTAACTTTCGGGAAGTTTTTTAAGCGTTGAAACGGCTATATGTCTGCAGATGTCTATTGCCTGTTCTATGGCTAATTCAAGGTTTCTTTCAATAAACCTTTTCACTATTACGTTGTTCCGAAATTCGTGGAAATCTTTGATTTCTGTTTGTCTTATTTCGTTTACGTATTCTACGATTTTACTTAGCTTTCTCTCTATTAACTTTCTGTTCAGCAAAGAATGCCTCCGCCATGTATTTGTATTCTTCGTAGTCTATCATCGTTTTTCTCTTAAACTCTGCGAGGGCTTCAGAGTCTTTCACTATCAGCGGTTCGCCTGTATTAAGTATATGGAAGCGGGTAAACGGTGAGGCGAGGTTAAAAATTACCAAATCAACTTCTTTGTTAAGGAAGTTTGAAAGTTTTACGGCGTAGTCAAGTATTTCTGTTCCTCTTGGCGGTTTTTTAAAGTATACGGCTACGTCAACGTCGCTTTTGGGTGTAGGAATTCCGTTAACGTGTGAACCGAAAACGTAGGCGAATACGACGTTTTCATCTTTTTCTAACGCTTTCTTTAGTTTGTCAAAAAGGGTTTTCATTGTTTCTCCGAATTGTATATGTGAAGGACGTTGTAGATGGTGTCGCGTTCTACGGGGATTTTTCCTGCTTCTTTGATTAGTTTTATGAGTCTGCTTTTAGGAATTGACTGTCCTGCTCTTGCTCCTGCTGCTTGAGTTATGTCTTCTTCCGTTACTGTTCCATCTATATCGTCTGCGCCGAACTGAAGGGCTATTTGGGCAACCTTTTCACCTAACATTATCCAGTAGGCTTTGATATGTGGGAAGTTGTCTAAGATTAGCCTTGAAACAGCTATCGTTTTAAGTTCATCAACGCCTGTTGTGTAATTGGCGTTGGGGATTTTCGTGTTTAGTGGGTGAAAGGCAAGGGGAATAAAAGTTTGAAAGCCTCCCGTTTCATCTTGAGCTTCTCTTAACCTAATAAGGTGGTCAACTCTGTCTGCATAAGTTTCTACGTGACCGAAAAGCATGGTTGCGTTGGATTTTAGCCCCATTCTATGGGCTGTTTTGTGAATTTGCAGGTATTCCTCGGCGGTTATCTTTTCAGGACATATCTTCTGGCGGATTCTTTCGTTGAATATCTCTCCACCGCCGCCTGGAATTGAATTAAGTCCTGCTTCTATTAGTTCGTGCAGAGTTTCTTCTACGCTTTTGTTACCCTTTTCAGCTATGTATTTGATTTCTTCTGCGGTGTAAGCTTTAATGTGGATATCGGGGAAGTTTTCTCTTACTGCTCTTATTATTTCAATGAAGCGGTTGTAGTTCCAGTCGGGGTGTAATCCGCCTACTATGTGAACTTCTGTGAGATTTGGGTTTTGAGAGTAGTAGTCTTTTAGTTTTTTGACTATTTCTTCTGTAGTTAATTCATAGGCGTCTGGGTCGTTTTTGCTTTTTCTGAAAGCACAGAACTTGCAGGTGCCGATGCAGATGTTGGTTGGGGTTATGTGAACGTTTACGTTAAAGTAGGCGAATTTTCCGTTTTTCTTTTCTGCAACGTAGTTTGCCAGCATTCCTATTGCTGTTAAGTTGCTTGACTCAAAGAGCTTTAAGCCATCTTCAAAAGAGAGCCTTTCGCCGTTGAAAACCTTTTCTGCTATAGGTATTAATTCCTTGTCAAGTAGGGAAATTAGTTGTTCCATAGTTGCTCCTCGTAAATTTTGATTACGTTGTATACAGTGTCGCGTTCTACGGGGATTTTTCCTGCTTCTCTTATCAGCTTTATGAGTCTTTCTTTTGGCATGAATGAATCTGTTTTTGCGCCTGCAGACCTCGTTATTGATTCTTCTACAACGGTTCCGTCTAAATCGTTAACTCCGAAATGAAGCGAAACCTGTGCCAACTTTTCACCTAACATTATCCAGAACGCCCTTATATGCTGGAAGTTGTCTAAAATTAGCCTTGCTACAGAAAGCATCTTTATATCGTCAAAACCTGTGGTGAACTTGCCGCCTAAACGGGTATTTTCCGGGTGGTAGGCAAAAGCCATGAAGGCTTGAAATCCGCCTGTTTTATCCTGAAGTTCTCTTAGTTTTAAGAGGTGGTTAACTCTATCTGCGTAGGTTTCTACGTGACCGTAAAGGATTGAAGCGTTTGATTTTAAACCGAATTTGTGGGCTGTTTCGTGGATTTTAAGATACCTTTCCGATGAAAGTTTGTGTGGGCATAGTTCTTTTCTGAGGGATTCGTTGAATATTTCGGCACCGCCGCCGGGGATTGAGTCAAGACCTGCTTCTATCAATTCTGATAGGACTGTTTCTATCGGTTTTCCTGAAATTCGTGAAAGGTGGTCTATTTCTTCTGCAGTGAATGCCTGGACGTGAATGTGGGGGAAAGATTCCTTTATTGCTTTGAGAAGTTGAACGTAGTAGTCGTAGTTCCAGTCGGGATGTAATCCGCTGACTATGTGGATTTCGGAAACTCCTTTGAATTCTTCTATCTTTTGCAGAACCTGGTCTATGGTCAGTTCATAGGCATCAGGGTCTCCTTTTTCTCTCCTAAAAGCGCAGAACTTGCAGTTTCCTACACAGAGGTTTGTAAGATTGATGTGTCTGTTGACAACGAAGTAAACCAGACGTCCGTTCTTTTTTCTGTTTACGTAGTCTGCTAACTTGCCCAACGTAAGAATGTCGTTGGTTTCAAATAGTTTAATACCATCTTCAAAAGAGAGTCTTTCGTTGTTTAGGATTTTTTCAGCTATTTTGATAAGGTTTTTATCTTCAACCAATTGAGGGTTAACTATCTCTTCTATTTTAGCCACTTTTTAAACTCTCCATCTAAGTTTTTTTCTGTGAAAAAATCTGTTAGCTGTTTGAGCCTCTCTACCGTTTCTGGTGAAAGGTGGTGTTCCATGAGACATCCTTCCTCTTCGGCTTTTTCTTCCGGCAGTAGTAGAACTTTTTTCATGAAATTTATTATAGCTTCGTGCTTGTTGTATATCTTTTCTGCGTAAGCTTTGCCTTTTTCTGTTGTTGTAACGTAGCCGTAGGGTTCGTAGTTAATGTAACCTCTTTCTGATAACCTTCTTAGGACTTCTGTAACGGTTGGCATTTTGACGTTTCGCTTTTCGGCAATTTCTTTTACTCGCGCTACGCCGTTTTCTTTTTCTAAGAGATATATAGTTTCAAGGTAGTCTTCAAGTCTTGGTGCTAACTTTTCCATACTTTAACTCCTTACCTTTTCGCCGCAGTGCTGACACAGGGAACTTTCTGAGACTAAAAATACGTTTTTGCCCTGTGCTCTGGCAGGTTTTCTTCCTTTAACGTCAACTGTGAACCATGCCCTGCTGTGTAAATTTAGCATTTTGAGGACTTTGTAGGCTGCCAGTTTACCTGAGTATGAGGCTAACGCTGCGTTTGACATGCCGTTTTCTGCATCTCCGGCTAATACGGCGTTTGGGTGGCTTGATTGCAGCTTTTTGATGAGTTTTTCGTCTTTCTCAAATCCTATTGCGGGGACTAAGTAGTCAAAGGTTACTTTGCCGCAACTGAAGAAGATTGTGTTGTTTTCTATTCTTTCGGGCTGACAATCTGTATAGATTTTTACGCCTTCTTTTATTGCAGCTGATATTTCTTTTTTCTGGGCTTTCATTGAGCTTTCGTCGCTGCGGTAAAAGACGATTGCTTCTGCGCCTGAGCGGACGGCTAATCTTGCTACATCAAAGGCGGTATCTCCGGCACCGATGATGACGATTTTTTTTGAGGTGAGGGGGTGGGGGGGATTTTTGAGGAAAGAGAGAGGGTAGATGATGTTGGGGGTGCCGTGGGTGGGGATTTTGAGTTGCTTTTCTTTTTGACTTCCTACTGCTATTATTACTGCATCGTAGGTTTTCGGTATTGATTTTACTTCCTTTTCTGTAAATATTCGGATACAGTTGAACGAAGTGGCTAAAGCTATTTCTTTTTTGAATAGTTTTTTGTCAAGTTTGAATTCCGGAATGAAGTTTAGGGTTCCACCTAATTCCTTTTCTTTTTCAAAGAGGTCAACTTGAATACCTGTTGATGCTAAATAGTAGGCTGCTGTTATACCTGCAATTCCCCCGCCTATTACTGCTACTTTTTTGTTAGTTAGTGGAAAAAAAGGTGTTCTATTTTTAACTTCAATTTCCTGGTTAAATGTTTTTCCTAATTCTCTGTGGACTTCTCTTATTTTTAAAGGTCTTTCTGGAAGTATTCCGCACTTTTCTTCACAGGGAGCATGGCATATTTCACCTAGGGTGAATGGAAAAGGAGAATAGATAGAAAAAATCCCCCACGCCCCTTCCACATCTCCTTCCTCACACTTCCCCATAAACGCTGGAATATTTACTTTTGCAGGGCAAAAATCCTCACACGGCGACGTTTCCCTTTTAGCTGACTTCAATGCGTCCCATGCCTGCAAAAAGTAAAGAATTGATTGGGATAGAAGTAGAGAAATTGTTCCGTAATTTAATGAAAAACCTATTAAGTAGAGATAGTAAAACGGAAAGAGAAAAAACGTTAAAAACGCTATTCCGGTTATTCTTCTACCGGTTAAAAACTGTCCCAGTCCTGGAATTAAGAGAGAATAAATGAATGCTTTTTTCCTCAGCTTCAATTCTCTATAGTTTTTCAGCGCTACTTTCCTGTCCGGAAGCAAGGTTCTCTCCGTTTCTGGTGGTAATGTAAATTATAGGATTTAAATTTGTATCTGCTAATTTTTTCAGGAGGCATCTATGCTTGAAAGCAGAGTAAAAGGAACGATAGTAGGTGCAGCGATAGGCGATGCTTTAGGAACGTTAGTTGAAGAGATGGACAGAGAAACGGTCAAAAAATCCTACGGCACAGCAATAATAGGTTTTGTTAATCCTTCCCCCAATTCAGTATGTCCATTTTTGAAAAAAGGTCAGTTTTCCCACGAAACGCAAATCTTTATAAAAGTTTTAGAAGTTTACGCCGAGAAAGGCTACTTTGATGAGGTTGCCTATCTTGAAAAGCTGATTGAGTGGGCAAAAGACGAAAAATCCCACCGCTACCCTGCCGGCTCCCACCTTAACGCCGCTTTAGGTTATGCAGGTGGGCTTGACATAGATGAAGCAAGAGTTAAATCCTGTGACATAGACGGTGCAGTTCCTGCCGTTGCAGGTGGCATTTACAGATGGGATAGTCCTTCAGATGCCTATGAGGAAGGCTGTCTTATAGCTTCTGTAACCCACAGAGATGAAACTCTGATAGACACTGCAGGTGTTTTAGCCGTTGCCGTTTCTGAAGTTATCTCGGGTAGAGTTTTACTGGACACGCCAGAAGACAGGTTCGGCTTCTTAGAAGTTTTAAGAGAATACGCGCAAACAGAAACGGTTAAATCCTACCTTGACCTTGTGACAAACGTTCTTCAGAAAAACGTTGAAACGATGGACGATGCAATCCTTTTAATCGGAAACGGTTCTTACGCACCCGAAGCCTTCTCACTTGCCGTTTACGTTTTACTTCAACATCCCCGCGATTTCAGGAAGGCTGTTCTTGCGGCAGCCAACACCTATGGAGAGTTTGGTGGAGATACAGATGCCATAGCCTTCATAACCGGCGCTCTATCCGGCGGATATTTAGGATTTGAAGCGATACCTCGTGACTGGGTAGAATGCCTTGAAAGTTCCGATTACCTGCTTCTCCTTTCAGAAAAACTCTTGGAGAAAATAGAGTAGTGGAAAATTTGAAAGTTTTTAGTTTTCTTTTAGGAATGTTACTTTTCCACTTTTTCTCACTCTTTATCTGCTCCGTTTTTTGCGTGGCGGGGTGGGTGGATTTTAAAACCTATGCACTTGTTTACAATGTAGCTAAGCTCTATTACGCACCTTCTCCCTCTTTTTCTGCAACAGTTTCTTTTTTATGGTTGTTGTTCCTCTTTCCTGTTTCTTATCTCTTATACAAAAGGAGTAAACTTCTGCTTGGCTGGTTTATAGCAGGAGGTTTTATGGTTTTACTTGGAAAAATTTTAAATTTAATCGGATTCTAATTATACTTTGATACAATCCTTTCAAAACTTTTGGAGGTTTTAAATGAGAAAGCTGATAGCAGTTTCAACGGCGCTTTTACTTTTGGCAGGTTGCGGACATAAAACTGAGAAAAAAACGTCAGAGAGCGCGCCAACAAGGACTACTCAACAAAAAGTTTGTAACGCTAACACGCCACTTGCAAAGGTAGGAGATAAAACGATAACCGTTGCTTACTATAAAGAGATTGAAAAAACGATTCCTCAGTGGGCTTTGAAAAAGTTTTATAGCGGTAAGGAGGGTAAAAAGGAGCTCCTTCAAAAAATAGTTGATAGACAACTTATAGTTCTTTATGAAAAGGATAAAGGTCTATTTGATACTCCAGAAGTTAAAAATCGCTTTAAACGCTTTGAGATGCAGCAACTTGCCATGAGATACCTCAACTCTCAAATAAAGGACTATACGGTTACAGATAAGGAGGTTGAGGAGGCAATAAAGAAATACTACAAAGGAAAGAAAGTTTCTCCTATGGAAAAGCGCTTTATCAAAATGAATCTTGAAGCTCAGAAGTTTCAAAAGTTAAGGAACGAGGCGTTTAATAAAGTTCAAAAAGAGATTCAGTTTAAAAAAGTTGATTTAAAGAAACTGAACGATAACACTGTTGTTGCTGTCTATAACGGTAGAGAGATTCGCTACTCTGATGTTAAACCGCTCATGGGTAAAACGGTTACTGGGGACTCTCTCAAAAAAGCGATTACTTACTACGTTCTTTACCTTAAAGCCCTTGAAAAGGGAATGGACAAGGAACCGGAATTTGCCAGCCTTGTTAACCGTATGAAAGAGGATGCAGCTGTAAGAGCTTTTGAGAAGGAACTGATGGCGAAAGTAAAGGTTTCTGATAATGAAATTAAGAAATATTACGAGGAGCATAAGAGTGAAATGAAGATGCCTGAACAGGCTCAGGTTGTTATTTATCAGTTTGCAAATAAAGAGGAAGCTAAGAAAGCTTTAGACTTAATTAAGAAAGGAAAATCCCCCAAAGAAGCTATTCCTCCTGAAGTCTTCAAAACAGGTAGAAAGTGGAAAGTTTTGGCTTCAGACGTTGGCAAAAATCCCGTTGCAACGCTCGTATTTGAAAACAAGCAGGATAAAGCCGTTGTTGAAATGCCTAACGGCTTAACTCTTTTAGTTATTGTTGAAAAGAGAATTCCGCCAAAGCAGATTCCTTATGGGGATGCCTACGGTTCAATTAAGAGAATGCTCAGCCATCAGAAGTTTCAGGAAGTTGCCGACCAGATGCTGAAAGAGATGAAGAAAAAATACGGCGTCACTTACTATTACAACAACCTTGACTGCGTGATGTAGGAGGATGTGGCGTGGACTTTTGGAGTAAGGTCTGGGTTTTAGATGGCGGTATGGGAACGATGCTCATGGAGGCGGGGGTGGACGTCAACTTCGCCCCCGAACTCCTTAACATAAAAGAGCCAGAAGTTTTGAAAAAAATCCACACCGCCTACATCTCCGCCGGCGCAGACATCATAGAAACAAACACTTTCGGCAGCAACAGAATAAAGCTCTCCCACTACGGACTTGAAGACAGGGTAAGAGAACTTACCGCTGCAGGAGTAAAACTTGCAAAGGAGGCAGCAGAAGGTAAAGCTTTAGTTGCCCTTTCCGTTGGTCCTACCGGGATGTTCGTTGAACCTGTTGGAGACTTAACCTTTGATGAAGTCGTTGACGTTTTTAAAGAGCAGATAGAAGCCGGTGCAGACGCAGGTGCAGACCTTGTTCTCATAGAAACGATGTCCGACATAAAGGAGGCAAAGGCTGCCGTTATTGCAGCAAAGGAGGTTTGCGACCTGCCCGTTATGGTCAGTATGACCTACCAGGAAGACGGCAGAACCCTCTTGGGAACTCCGCCAGAAGTTTCAGCAGCCGTTTTTGAAGGTTTGAAAGTTGCTGCCGTTGGTGCAAATTGCTCTTTAGGACCTGAAAGTTTCGTTTCCTTAATAGAGAAGATGGCACAGGTTACGGATACGCCGATAATCGTTTACGCAAACGCCGGTTTACCCGTTTTAAAGGACGGAAAAACCTACTATCCTGAACCGCCTGAAACGTTTGGGAAATACGCTATTGAATTCGTTAAAGCTGGTGCAAACATCATAGGCGGATGTTGCGGAACGACGCCTGCCCACATAAAAGCCATAAAAGAAGCAGTTAAAGACCTTAAACCTGTTGAAAGGAACCCGATTGAAGGTTTGAAGGTCGCGAGCAGAACGAAGTTGGTATTTATCGGTAGCAACTTCCCTACAAGAATTATCGGTGAAAGGATAAATCCAACAGGTAAAAAGCGCCTTCAGGAAGCTCTAAAGAAAGGAGACTTTTCCCTTGTTAGAGAAGAAGCTAAAAAGCAAGTAGAGGAAGGTGCAGACCTTTTAGACGTTAACGTTGGCGTTCCCGGAATAGACGAAGCTGCTGTCATGAAACAGGCTGTAAAAACCGTCATAGAAACGGTTGATGTTCCTATAATGATTGATACGAAAGACCCTCAGGCTCTCCTTGAAGGTTTGAAGATGTGTGACGGCAGACCGATAGTGAACTCCTGCTCTGGTGAAGAAAAGGACATTGAAAACATTCTACCTATAGCTGCAAAGTTTGGTGCAAACGTCTTAGCTCTGGCGATAGATGATGAAGGTTTAAAAGAGAAAGCAGAAGATAGAGTTGCCGTTGTTGAAAAAGTAATAAAAGAATGTGAAAAGCAAGGAATAGAGAAAGATTCAATCATCGCAGACGTTTTAAACCTTGCAGCAAGCGCAATGCAGGAAGCAACCGTTGAAACCTTAAAGGCAATAAGGCTTGTTAAAGAGCGCTTCGGCGTTGCCACCACTTTAGGTGTCAGTAACGTTTCCTTTGGACTTCCTGCAAGACCTCTTATAAATTCGGCGTTTATGGCTATGGCTATTGAGGCGGGGCTTGACTCTGGAATTGTTAACCCCGGCGATAGCAGAATGGTTGAAACCATATACGCTTCAGACGTTTTAGTTGGTAAAGACAAAGGTGCAGTTCGCTACGTTGAAAAGTTCCAGAATTACAAACCAAAGACGTACGACGATAAGTGTAGAGAGATTTTAGAAAAGATATGTCAGCTTTCCTGTTCTTATCTGCAGGGAAGAGAAGTTACCATAAAGTCCGAAAAGAAAAAGGAAGAGAAGGAATCTTCCGATGAAGACGCTCCTTCCGGCGTTTTGGGAGAGATTTTTAAAAAGGTTCTTGAAGGTGATAGAGAAGGGATAAAACCCATAGTTGAAGAAGCCCTTTCCTCTTTTGAACCTATGGAAATCAGCGATAAAGCTCTCATTCCAGCTCTTGACGTTGTAGGAAAAAGATTTGAAGAGGGGAAAATATTCCTCCCACAAATGTTAAAGTCTGCTCAGGCTGTTCAAAGTGCCTTTGAAATTTTAAAAAGAGAGATGAAAAAGAGAGGTGGAAACTTAAAACTCTCCGGCAAAATCGTTATGGCTACTGTTCACGGAGATGTTCACGAAATAGGTAAAAACATCGTTATAACGATGCTTGAAAACAGCGGGTTTAACGTTGTTGACCTTGGAACGAACGTTCCCCCTCAAAAGGTGGTTGAAGCTGTTAAAGAAGAAAATGCAGACGTTGTAGGTTTGAGCGCTTTAATGACAACTACTTTACCATCAATGAAGGAAACGATAAAAGCATTGAGGGAAGCTGGATTAGACGTTCCAGTCATAGTTGGCGGTGCTGTTGTTACGCCGGAATTTGCAGAAGAAATAGGCGGAATTTACGGCGGTGACGCTCAGCAAGCTGTTAAAATTGTGAAGAAACTTTTAAAAGTGGAGGAAGGGTAACTATGGAAAACCTTAAAGAAACTGACCTTAACGTTCATAAAGAAATTGAAGAGCTTAAATCTTTAATAAGGGACGTTCCTGACTTTCCAAAGCCTGGTATCGTTTTCAAGGATATCACGCCTTTGCTTCACAAACCTTGGGCTTTTCAAAAAGTAATTGACTACATAGGCAACAGGTACATCGGTCTTGGCGTTGACATCGTTGCGGGCATTGAATCAAGAGGTTTTATCCTTGCCTCTGCTCTTGCTTACAAGATTGGCGCAGGCTTGGCAATAATAAGAAAGCCAGGGAAGCTACCATACAAAACGATTAGCGCCACTTATACCCTTGAGTATGGCGAAGATAAGATAGAAGTCCACGAAGATGCGATTCAGAAGGGAATGAAAGTTGTTTTAATAGACGACGTTTTGGCTACCGGCGGAACGATGAACGCTGCCATTGACCTTGTTGAGAAGTTAGGCGGAAACATCATAAGCGTTGACTTCCTTTTAGAGTTAACCTTCTTAGGCGGAAGAGAGAAGATAGTTAAAAGGGGATATCCTGTATTTTCACTTATAAAATTTTAGGAGAGAGGGATTATGAAGAGGAGAGTTGTTATAACGGGGCTTGGTGTTGTTTCTCCAGCAGGAAGTAACGTTGAAAAGTTCTGGGAGAACATTACTGCTGGTAAACCTTGCATAGGTAAAATCAGCAAGTTTGATGCATCTGAGTTTCCCGTTCAGATAGCGGGAGAGGTTAAAGACTTTGACCCGTTAGAGTATTTTGAGAAGAAGGATGTTAGGAAAACAGACCCGTTCATTCAGTACGCTGTAGGTGCTGCAGTTCAAGCTGTTAAAAGTGCCGGACTTGAAGACTCTAACGTTGACCCAGAAAGAGTTGGTGTTTTGATAGGTTCCGGTATCGGTGGATTAACCACCCTTGAGGCTCAGCACGAAATACTGTTAAAGAAAGGTCCACGCAGAATCTCTCCTTTCTGCGTACCTATGGAGATAATAAATATGGCTTCAGGCATCGTTTCTATAAGGTTTGGTTTTAAGGGACCTAACATTTCTGTTGTTACAGCCTGTGCAACAGGAACTCACGCGATAGGTGAAGCTTACAGAACGATTCTTTACGGCGATGCGGACGTTATGATAGCTGGTGGGGCAGAAAGTTGTATTACGCCGTTAGGGGTAGCGGGATTTGCAGCGGCTAAGGCTCTCTCAACGCGTAACGATGAACCGGAAAAGGCGAGCAGACCGTTTGAAAAGAACAGAGACGGTTTCGTTATGGGAGAGGGTGCAGGTATAGTTGTTCTTGAAGATTACGAACATGCCAAAAAGAGAGGTGCTGAAATCTTAGCAGAAGTTGTCGGTTACGGAACAAGTGGTGATGCTTACCATATGACTGCACCAGCGCCAAACGGTGAAGGCGCTGCAAGAGCTATCAGAAACGCTCTCAAGGATGCAGGATTAACGCCTGAAGATATTGATTACATTAACGCCCATGGAACTTCTACCAAGTTTAACGACCTGTTTGAAACGATGGCTATAAAGAGCGTGTTTGGTGACCACGCCTATAAGGTTAAGGTGAGTAGTATTAAATCTATGATAGGTCACCTATTGGGAGCAGCAGGTGGCGTTGAGGTTATTTCTTCTGTTTTAACGCTTAAGACGGGGATTGTTCCACCTACTATAAACTACGAAGAACCTGACCCGGAATGTGACCTTGATTACGTTCCAAATAAGGCGATAGAAATGGACGTTAAGTACGTTCTGAAGAACTCTTTTGGCTTTGGTGGAACTAACGCCTGTCTCGTTCTCAAGAAGGTTTAGGGGAGGTGGGTTGAAAGAGGACCGCCTTAAGGAACTTGAGAGGAGAATAGGTTATTCGTTTAAAGATAAAGCCCTTCTCAGGAGGGCTTTGATTCATAAATCTTTCGCTCACGAAAAGGAAACCGGTGAAAACTACGAAGTTTTAGAGTTTTTGGGCGATGCCGTTATTGGACTTATCGTTAGCGAGGAGTTGATAAAGAGGTTTCCCGATAAAACAGAAGGAGAACTTTCTCAAATAAGGGCTTATTTAGTTAGTGAACCGTCTTTGTCGGAACTTGCGAAGACGGTGGGGTTGGGGGATTTTCTCTTTTTGGGTAAAGGTGAAAAGTTGTCCGGTGGTAAGAAAAAATCCTCCCTCCTCTGCGACGTTTTTGAATCCATTTTCGGCGCGATTTACCTTGATAGTGGTTTTGAAGCAGCAAAAAGAGTCTTCAAAGAAAAATTCCTTGACAAACTCTGGGATATCTTAAACTCGGCTGTTACTTATAAAGATTTTAAGAGTTACCTTCAGGAGATTACACAAAAAGAGTACAAGATTATTCCTGTCTATACTCTTTTAAAATCGGAAGGACCCGAACACGATAAAACCTTTACCGTTGAGTGCAGAGTAAACGAAATAACTACTGTTGCAACAGGTAAGTCCAAGAAAGCTGCAGAGCAGCAGGCAGCAAAAGAGATGCTTAAAGCTTTAGGAGTGATAAATGATTGATAGATTTAAGATACTTTTAGCTTCTTCTTCTCCAAGAAGGAAGGAAATTCTGCAGATGGTTGGAGTGGGGGTGAGGATTTTCCCTTCAGATGCAGAAGAAAAGATTTACCCGACTCCAGAGGAAACGGCAGTAAGGAATGCAGAACTTAAAGCTCTTACCGTTAAAGATAAGGCGAAACCTGATGAGATTATACTTGCAGCGGATACCATTGTTGTTTTTAACGGAAAAGTTTTAGGCAAACCTTCAAATAAGCAGGAGGCTATAGAGTTTTTAAAAAAGTTATCTTCCAACTATCATACCGTTATTACCGGTTTTGCTTTGTTCTTTCCTAATGGAAAATTAGTTTCAGGACTGGAGAAAACGGAAGTTAAGTTTAAAAGGATGTCTTTGAAAGAGATTGAATGGTACGTAGAAACCGGTGAACCAATGGATAAAGCGGGCGCTTACGGCATTCAAGGTATAGGTGCTATTTTCATAGAACGTATAGAAGGAGACTATTTCAACGTTATGGGTTTACCGATAGGAAAGATTTACGATATACTTACTCTTGAAACGAAATTACTTTAACTGAGGAAAGAAAATGGATTGGGGATTAGTAACTGCTATTGTAGCTGCTGTCTTTGGGTTTATAGGGATACTCATTGGAATAATTCTTGGAAAAGCTTTTAGCGGTGGAAAGAAGGAAGTTTCCGAACCAGCAAATGAGGTTATTCTTTCTGCAGTATCATCTTTGACCGGTAAAATTGAGAACGTATTAAAAGAATTGAAAGAAAAAGCTGAACACTTCAATCAGCAGGTTATTTCCTCTATTGAAGAAGAGATTAATGAGTTAATTTCAAACCTTGAAAAGTTAAAGGTAGAAATAGAAAAAGTAGGTGTGACTGAAGGTAGTAGAAAAGCTATTGATAGCAGTATAGAAATGTTAAAGAACTTTAGAATTTCTGCTCCGAATTTTGATAATTCTCTTCTTACTCAGATAAAAGATAATCTGTTAATAGTGAGAAATGACCTTCAGGCTTTAATGCTTTCTAAACGAGAAGAACAGAAAGCAGCAACTGTTCCAGTTAATTTTGAAAAGCTAATCTCATCTATAGATTCAGCCATTAAACTTTCAAAGGAAATAAATGCTTCTCTTTTGAAGGATGAACTTACCGTTCTTGCTGATTGTCTAAAGAAAGAGACCTTAAATTCTGTTTTGAAAGACCTTGATAAACAGACGTTAACTGCAAAAGAAGTAGCGTTAATTCTTACCGATGTGAAGAAAGAGCTTGAAGGAGTTAAGAAATGAAGGTTCTTTACGTTGACAGTAAAAAGACATGGCATCTTTTCTTTGAAAGGGTACTTTCCTCAAGGGGTATAGAAGTTTTCCATGCTTATACTATTAAGGAAGCTATAAACTTGGCTCATACAGAAAAGCCTGATGTGATAATTTTTAACTCTAAGGTAGATAATTTGCCCATTACCGAGTTTTTGTCCGATATAAAAGGGACAGGTATTCCCTTTATAGTTATTGGCTATAAAGCTGAGGGTATGGATAAGGATTCGCTCTTAGACGCTGGAGCTTTCCAGGTTTTGGAGAAACCTTTCACTGTTGAAGATTTGATAACAGTTCTTAAATCTCTGAAAGAGAAGCTACCAGAAGTTAAGAAAGAAGAAATTGAGATGGAAGTTATCGGTGCAGGTGGAGAGCCTTTACCTGTAGTTGACCTTGATGAGATAGAGGTTACTCCTGTAACAGAAGAAATTACTTTGGAGGCAGAGCCTGAAATTTCTGTAGAAGAAGTAAAACCCGTTGAAGAAAAAGAGATTGTTCCTGTTGTTTCAGAGGAGAAAGAAGCTCCTAAACCTGTGGAAGCAGTTGTTCCTGCGGCGACTGGAAAGGTAAAGGAAGCGCTTCCTTCTGAAGTTTCTCTTGATAATGCTCAGATAGAAAAGATTGTAAGAGAAGTTGCATGGGAAGTTGTTCCAGAACTTGCAGAAAAGATAATCAGGGAGGAAGTCAAGAAACTTATTGAAAGTAGGCTTGCTTGATGTATAGAGTTGGTATAGGCTATGATGCTCATAGATTTGAAGAGGGTAGAAAGTTAATAATAGGTGGTGTTGAAATTCCTTATCATTTGGGGCTAAAAGGTCACTCTGATGCTGATGTTTTAACTCATGCTATATGTGATGCTATTTTAGGTGCTTTATCTTTAGGAGATATAGGAGAATTATTTCCAGATACTGATGAAAAGTATAGGAGCGTTTCAAGTTTAATTCTTCTTGAGAAAGTTGTCTCTCTTGCTGAAAGGATGGGATATAAAATTGTAAATGTAGATACAGTTATTGTTGCTCAGGAACCGAAGTTTAAACCATACAAAGAAGAAATGAAAAGGAAATTAGCTTCAGTTATGAAAATAGGAAAGGAAAGGATTTCCGTTAAAGCAACTACTACTGAAGGTATGGGATTTGAAGGGAGAAGAGAGGGCATTTCAGCTCAGGCAGTAGTTCTTTTAGAGAAGACATCTGGGAGGTTTGAATGATAATGGACATAGTTGAAATTATGAAAGTTATACCTCATAGATATCCTTTTCTTTTGGTTGATAAAATCGTTGAGCTTATTCCAAAAGAGAGGATAGTGGGTATTAAGAACGTTACTATGAATGAACCCTTCTTTCAGGGGCATTTCCCAGGTCATCCTATCTTTCCAGGTGCTCTTTTGGTAGAGGCTATGGCACAGGTTGGGTGCGTTTTAATGTTTAAATCCTTTGATATATCTCCCGAAGAGTACGTAGTTTATTTCATGGGTATAGATAAAGCCCGTTTCAGGAAACCTGTTAAACCTGGTGATACTGTAAAATTTGTCCTTGAACCAAGTGTAATAAAAAGAAGAATGTCAAAGATGGTTGGTAAAGCTTATGTTGGTGAAGATTTGGTGTGTGATGCTGAAATAATGGCTATGATTGCGAGGAGAGATGGTTAAGGTAAGTCCACTTGCGGTCGTTGAAAAAGGTGCAGAACTTGATGAAGGTGTAGTAATTGAGCCTTTTGCTTACATTGGTTCTAAAGTAAAGGTTGGTAAAGGGACGGTTATAAAAAAGGGGGCTGTAATAGAAGGAGATACAACTATTGGGGAGAATTGCATTATTTATGGCGCTACAATAGGGGTTGCCCCTCAAGATTTAAAGTATAAAGGAGAAGAATCAAAGGTAATCATCGGGAACAATACTACGGTAAGGGAGTACGTGACTATACATAGAGGAACGGAAGGTGGAGGGTTAATAACTAAAGTTGGGGATAACGTTCTACTTATGGCGTATTCTCACGTTGCCCACGATGTTATTATAGGAAACAACGTTATAGTTGCTAATACGGTTCAGATAGCTGGACATGTAGAAATAGATGATTATGCCATTATAGGTGGTCTTACGGGAATTCATCAGTTTGTAAGAATAGGTAAGCACGCGATGGTTGGTGGGGCTTCCGCCGTTCATAGAGATGTTCCTCCGTTTACTGTTGCTCAAGGGAATAGAGCGAAATTAGAGGGAATTAACATTATTGGTTTAAAACGAAGAGGATTTCAGAGAGATACAATTAAGAATCTTACTACTGTTTTTGAAATGGTATTTAAAACAGATGAACCTTTACAAATATCTCTTAAGAGAGTGGAAGAAGAATTTGGTGATATTCCAGAAGTAAAAGAGTTTGTCTCCTTTATAAGAAATAGTAAAAGAGGTATCTGCCCGGCTTGAAATTAACAAAAGAGACTCTTAAAAATAGGCTTGTATTTCTTGGAACTGCAGGTGCAAGGTATGTCGCTTTTGGTTTTTTAAGACAAGCTGGTGGTCTTTATTTTGATTTTGATGGATTTAACGTTCACGTTGACCCTGGTCCTGGAGCTTTCGTTCATGCTCATAAAAAAGGAATAGACCCTCATTGGACAGAAGTTATTATTTTGTCTCATCGCCATTTAGACCACTGTGCAGATGTTAATCACGTTATAGAAGCTATGACGTTGGGCGGAAAGAGGAAGAGGGGTATCCTATTTTGCCCTGAGGATGCTGTATCTCATGACCCAGTGGTTCTTGAATATACTCGTAGTAATTTGAAGGCTGTAAATATTGTTAAGGAAGGAAACGAATATACTTTGACAGATTCTTTAGGAGTTTCTTTTCCTATAAGGCATGACCACAGAGTAGAGACGTATGGAGTGGTTTTTAAGTGGAAAAAGAAAATAGCTTATATTTCAGATACGCGCTTCTTTGATAAACTGATAGATGCTTACAAAGGGGTTGATTTACTCATTCTCAACGTTACGATGTATAAGAAAAGACCTGTAGTTGACCACCTTTCTTCTGAAGAAGCAGCTATTCTCATTAGCGAAATAAAACCTCAGGTTGCTATTATGACTCATTTTGGCAGGACCATGCTTGAGGCTAAGCCTTGGTTGGTGGCTAACGCAGTTAGTGAAAATACAGGAATTAAAACGTTGGCAGCTTACGATAATATGATATTTGACCTGCAATCCTTTCAGGTTGTTAAACAGAGGTAGCTGCAAATTCGCAAAATTTCTGTTTTTTTTGGAGAAAAAAACCACTTATTCTCTTATATAATCTACTTTGGTTAAGGTTACAAAGGGAGAATTTTTGATGCAAGTTTTTCAAAGAACAATAAAAAACTCTATAAAGTTTAGTGGAATAGGATTACATACTGGAAAGAAAGTCAACGTTCGAATAGAACCGGCTAAAGAAGACACGGGTATAGTTTTTGTTAGAGGAGATTTAAAAGGTTCTCCTTCTCTGAGGGTTTCTCCCGAGTTTCTTTCAAAATTGTTTTATGCTACTACGTTATCAAATGGGGAAATTTCTGTTCAAACTGTTGAACATCTTCTTGCTGCACTTTCTGCTTTTGGTATAGATAACGTTTATGTAGTTCTTGATTCAGAAGAGTTACCTATCTTAGACGGGAGTGCTGCTCCTTACGTATATCTTTTAGAAGATACAGGGATATATGAGCAATCTCAAAAACGAAAATATATGCTTTTAAAGCGGAAAGTTAATATTGAAAACGATAATAAGAGAATAACTGCTGAACCTTATTTTGGTTTAGAGATAGATAATACTATTTCTTTTGACCATACCTATAAGAAGGTTAGATTCCAAAGAATGAAGTATTCTCATAGCCTTGAATCTTTTAAAAGCATAGCTGTAGCAAGAACTTTCTGCTTTTATCAGGAGGTTGAAGCTTTAAGAGCTGCAGGACTTGCTAAAGGTGGAAGCCTTGAGAATGCAATTGTTATAGGTGAATATGATATATTGAATGAAGGGGGATTACGTTTAGATAATGAATTCGTGGCTCATAAAACTTTAGATTTAGTGGGGGATTTGTACGTTTTAGGATATCCTTTGCTTGCAAAGATTACTGCTTATAGAACAGGACATGCTCTTAACGCAGCTTTTGTTAGAACGGTTTACTTCCAAAACCTATGCGAAATTATAGAATTGGAAGAGGGGGAACCTTTAAAGTATTTAGAAAACCTTATTACTCCATTTGCAGAAGAACAAGCATAAATAAGCTTTTCTTTCTTACTTTCCTATTTTCTGATTTCCGAAACTTTGCTTACTTAGTTTAGTCAATATTTACTGTTATTTCCCTTTCAGGAAACTTTCAATTGAGTTAAAATTCTGTTTTAGGATAGTTGACAAAAACTTTTTAGTGTCTAAATTGAATAACAAGATAAAAGGAGGAACGGGCGGTGATAGATAAAGACACACCAGTCTATATGATAAGCATTGTTGCAAAAATTGCCGGTGTTCATCCTCAAACTTTACGTTTTTACGAGAATGAAGGACTTATAAAACCTTCAAGGACGGAAGGGAGGACAAGGCTCTATTCTGAAAGAGATTTAATGAGGGTAAAAAGAATTGTATCTCTTACGCGAGAAAGAGGAGTTAATGTGGCGGGGACTCATCTCATTTTACGTTTGGAAGATGACATAGAGAAGCTTTTTAAAGCTTTGGCGGAACATTTGGATGATACAACCAAAGAGATGCTTGTTTCTTTATTGAAAGAGTTAACCTTTGAAGAGCTTGATGCTCTTAAACTTGTTGAAATTCTTGAAAGATAAAAACTTTTATAGGAGGTAATGATGAACATTTGGGACATTTTGAGTGGAAGAGCGAAGGATGCGATACTCCTTTCTCAGGAGATAGCAAGGCAGCTTGGAGAAAGATACGTAGATACAGAACATCTCCTTTTGGCAATGGTTGAACTTCCAGGTTCACCTATATTGGACGTTTTCACTCTTGCAGGTTTTGACCCAGTAAGGGCAAAGAAATTTATAAGAGAACAGGTTGATAGAGTTGGACGCCTTGGTATACCGTCTTCCTATACAGGGTACGAAGAAATCTACATAACCCCAACTTTAAAAAGAGTGTTTGATGCAGCAATTGATATTGCAAGGCAGATGAAAGCAAGAAATGTTGACCTTGAACATTTATTCCTTGCATTCTACGAAGTTCCAGAAAGTATGGCTTACAGAATTCTTCTTAAGTTAGGTCTTGAGAAGGAAGATGCTTTAAAAGCTGTTAAAAAGTATAGAGAAGGTAAGGCTAAACTTTCAAGAGATATTTCTGCAAAAGCGAAGAAGGCTGGCAAGCAGCTTCCTGAAGTTTTAAGGAAATTTGGCATAGACCTTACAGGTCTTGCTGAAGAAGGTAAACTTGACCCTGTAATTGACAGAGAAAATGAGATTAAAAGAGTTATTCAAATTCTCTCCAGAAGAACGAAGAATAACCCTGTTCTTGTAGGACCTGCTGGTGTTGGAAAAACGGCTATTGTTGAGGGAGTTGCTCAAAAGATAGCTAATGGCGAAGTTCCTGATGAACTTAAAGATAAAAGAATAGTCGCTCTTGATATGGCGGCTCTGGTAGCAGGAACTAAATATCGTGGTGAGTTTGAAGAAAGATTAAAGCAAGTTTTAGATGCTATTAAAGAGGAAGGAAATATTATCCTGTTTATTGACGAACTTCATACTGTTGTTGGTGCTGGTGCAGCGGAAGGTTCTATGGATGCAGCTAACATAATGAAACCAGCTTTGGCAAGAGGTGAATTTAGAGTAATCGGTGCTACAACTGTAGATGAATTCAGGAAGTATATAGAGAAAGACCCTGCACTTGAGAGAAGATTTGCTCCAGTTTGGGTTGATGAGCCAGATATAGAAACTGCTATTCTCATGCTTAAAGGTTTGAGACCGAAACTTGAAGAGCACCATAAAGTTAAGATTACTGATGATGCTATTGAAGCAGCTGTAAAACTTTCTAAGAAGTATATTCAAGGAAGGTATTTACCTGATAAGGCTATAGATGTTCTTGATGAAGCTTGTGCAAGGAAGAAGATAGAAGCTACTTATACTTCTCCAGAACTTGCTGAATTGAAGGAGAAACTACACAATTTAAGAGCAGAGTTAGATGAAGCTGTTAAGAAAGAAGAATTTGATAAAGCGGCTAAGTTGAAGAAGGAGATTAAAGAAATAGAGGAACGTATTAAGGAACTTGAAGAGAAACAAGAAAAGAGTAAAGAACAGGGAGAGAATGTTCCTGTAGTTACTGCTGAAGATATAGCTGAAGTTATCTCTGAAATGACGGGTATTCCTGCATCTAAGCTTCAAGAGGAAGAAATTCAGAAACTTCTCAGAATGGAAAAAGAGTTACATAAGAGGGTAATTGGTCAGGAGAGAGCTATTAAAGCTATCTCCGAAGCTATTAGACGTGCAAGGGCTGGTTTACAACCTCCAAATAGACCTCTTGGAAGTTTCTTGTTCTTAGGTCCTACGGGTGTGGGTAAGACAGAATTAGCTAAAGCGTTGGCAGAATACTTGTTTGGAGATGAAAGTGCGATTATTAGACTTGACATGTCTGAATATATGGAGAAGCATGCCGTTTCTAAGTTGATTGGTGCACCTCCAGGATATGTAGGTTATGAAGAAGGTGGTCAGCTTACAGAAGCTGTTAGAAGGAAGCCTTATAGCGTAATTCTTCTTGATGAGATAGAAAAGGCACATCCTGATGTGTTTAATATCTTGCTTCAGATTCTTGATGATGGAAGGCTTACAGATGCTAAAGGAAGAACAGTTGACTTTAGCAATACTGTGATAATTATGACAAGTAACGTTGGTTCTGAAAAGCTTATGAATCTGTCCAAAGAGGAGTTTGAGAAGAATTACGACAAAATTAAAGAGCAAATAATGGAAGAGCTTAAGAGAAGGTTTAGACCAGAGTTCTTGAACAGGATAGATGAAATAATTATTTTCCATCCTCTTAGTGAAGTTGAAATTAAGGAAATTGTTGACCTGTTAATTTCTAAGCTTAATAAGAGATTGGAGGAAAGAGGAATTAAGGTAGAGCTTACAGAAGAGGCTAAGAGCGAACTTGCTAAGAGAGGTTACGTTCCAGAATTTGGTGCAAGACCTCTCAGAAGAACTATACAGAGAGAGATTGAAACTCCGTTGTCTGTTAAGATTCTTGAAGGTAGCGTTAAGGATGGTGATACTGTGAAGGTGGATTACGATAAGGAGAAGGGAGAGTTTACCTTTGAAGTAAAGTCTGAATTACCTCCAAAGGAAGCAGAAATAAAAACTGCTGATGAGCAACAGGATTCTGAAAAAAAGGATTCAAACGGTGAAGATAAGAAAAGTGAGTAGTTTGGATTGTTGAATCTTCAAAAGCCCTCCTTCCGGAGGGCTTTTTTTCTATTTTATATTGATTTTTACTTCCATTGGTTCAGGAGATGGTTTACCTATAAACCACCCTTGTCCTAAAGATACTCCTACATCTTTCATAACTTGGTAAGTTTCTTCATCTTCTATAAATTCTGCTAATGTTCTCAAGTTATGAACTTTTGCTACATCTACTATAGTTTTGACAATACTAAGGTCTTTTATGTTATTTTTCGCGTTTTTAATGAATGCTCCATCTATTTTTACTACATCGGCAGGAAATTTTTTAAGGTACATAAAGTTTGAATAACCTGCTCCGAAGTCGTCTACGGCAATGCCTGCTTTGAATTCTTTGAACATTGTGAAAATGCTTATGGCTGTCTTTTCTTGAAGTAGTTTCTGGGATTCCGTAATTTCAAAAATTACGTTGGAAAGGTCAAGAGAATATTTTCTTGCTATTTCAAAGATGGTGTTTAGCTCTTTAAAGAAATATTTCATAGAAAGGTTGAAAAACAGTTTATATTCCCCGAAAAATTTAATCGCATTGAGAAATAAAATTTTATCTATCTCAGGAGTTAGTGCTAATGAGTCAGCTACTAAAAATACATAGTCACCACTTAAAACTTCAGTGTCTAAAAAAATCCTTGAAAGGACTTCATATCCAAAAATCCTCCCCGTCCTCAACGAAACAATCGGTTGAAAATAGGGTTTTATACTTTTTTTCTTAATAGCTTGGACTAACTTATATCTAACTTCCTTAAATTTCTCCATATCGTAAGCTGCGAAGTTTTCATAGAAAGTAATCATATTTTTACCTGCAGATTTTGCAGAGAATAGAGCATTTTCGGCTTGACTGAAAATAACTTCTCCTTTTCCCCTACCTCCGCTAACTCCGCCGCTTATAGTTAATCTTATAAAGTCGTTGCCCTTTTTAAATTCAAGTAATTTAAGGTATCTATTGAAAAGCTCCTCTATTCTGACTTTTGGTATCTCATCAAAAATAATGACTCCGAATTGGTCAGCCCCGGTTCTTGCTATAGTAAAGTTTGAAGAGTAAAGCTTGAAAGCTTTTTGGATTTGTAGAGCTACTGCTTTAAGAATTTTGTCTCCTACAGTATATCCATGGGTAAAGTTAACAAACTTAAAATCATCAATGTCAAAAAGACATATGGTAAAAGATTGCTCTATGGGAATTTTTGACAAGTGCTCAAAGAATGTTTTCCTTGATAAGAGCCCTGTCAGCTCATCTACCATATACGTAAGTCCTTTTGTTCCTCTAATATCTCTTTTACCTGGTTGACGTCTTTATCGCCTCTTCCTGATAGGTTTATTACTACTAACTTATCTTTTAGATTATCTGCGTTTTTGAGTACCCATGCTATTGCATGTGAGCTTTCAAGGGCTGGAATTATACCCTCTGTTCTTGAAAATATTTGAAAAGCCTTTAGAGCTTCTTCATCTGTTACTGCATCGTATTTTGCTCTTTTAATTTCGAAGAGATAAGAGTGTTCTGGACCTACACCTGGATAATCCAATCCTGCAGAAATGGAGTGAGTAGGAGTTACTTGCCCATCTTCTGTTTGCAGTAAGTAAGATTTCGCCCCATGAAAGACGCCAACTTTACCTTTGCAGATTGTTGCAGCGTGTTTATCTGTATCAAGTCCATATCCACCTGCTTCTACTCCCACTAATTCAACGTTTTCATCTTCTATAAAAGGATAAAAAATCCCCATCGCATTACTTCCACCACCAACGCACGCCACAATTACGTCAGGCAATCTACCTTCAGCCTCCAGAATCTGTTCTTTAGTTTCTCTTCCTATTACGCTCTGAAAATCCCTGACAATCATCGGATAAGGGTGTGGTCCTACAACAGAACCTATTATGTAATGAGTCGTTCTAACGTTTGTTACCCAGTCTCTTATTGCTTCGTTAACAGCATCCTTTAACGTTCTGCTCCCGCTTTTAACAACCTCAACTTTTGCTCCTAACAGTTCCATTCTGAAGACGTTAAGAGCTTGCCTGCGAACGTCTTCTTCACCCATGTAAACGATACATTCAAGTCCTAAAAATGCGCAGGCGGTAGCTGTTGCAACGCCATGCTGTCCTGCTCCAGTCTCTGCAATTATCCTCTTTTTACCCATACGTTTGGCAAGCAACGCCTGCCCTAAAGCGTTATTTATCTTATGTGCGCCTGTATGATTAAGGTCTTCTCTTTTTAGGTAAATTTTTATTCCATTTCCCAAATATTCGGAAAGCCTTTTGGCGTATTGAAGTGATGTAGGTCTTCCTACGTATTCTTTCAGTAACTTTCCGAACTCTTCCTGGAAACTTCTATCTTTCTTTATTTCTTGGTAAGCTTCTTCAAGTTCAGAAAGTGCAGCCATTAGCGTTTCAGGAACGTATTTGCCGCCGTAAATTCCATATTTGCCTTTTTCGTCAGGATATCTATACAAGGTTTCCTCCGAATTTACTTGATAACGCCGCTCGCTATACCCCACCTGTGGGCGTACATTCTTCCATAAGGTCTTGCACTTACAGGAACAATCTTGGTGAACGGTTCAGACATAATTTCTTCAACAGGAATATTAAACGCTTCAGAGAATCCCTTCAATTCTTCCCTTAAAATCTTTTCGTCCTCTTCTGTTGTTTCAAATACTTTTACTTCTTTTCCTAAAAATCTTTGAGGAACTTCACCTCTTACGTACATCACGCCACCGTGCATACCTGTTGCACAGTAGTCACCTACTATATCTTCTCCACTTTTTCTATCTAAACCTAACAGTATCAATCTTCCGCCTGCCATATATTCGCCAAAAAAGTTTCCTGCCTTTCCGCCTACTATAAATGTGGGCACTAAGTTCTTGTAACCCTTCATGTGAATTCCAACTCTATATCCTACGTCTCCCTCTATGTAAACTTTTCCGCCTCTCATACCGTATCCGCAAACATCTCCTGCGTGTCCCCTGACAATTATTTTTCCTTCTCTCATTGTATTTCCAACGCCATCTTGAGCGTTACCGAAAACTTCTATTTCTGGACCATAAAGGAATATTCCCAAATCGTTTCCTGCTGTTCCGTATATTTCAATTTTAATTTTCTGTTTAATTCCTGTTCCTATGTATCTTTGTCCGTAAACTTCTCTTAATATCACTTTCTCGGCGCCGTTATCTGCCAATTCCTTAATCTTTTCATTTAAGGTTTTATAATGAACCGTTCCGCATGTAATCTCGTAGACCTTCTCTGAAATCTGCCTGACTTCCATTTTCTACTCCTTTTCCTTAATTTCCAGGATAACAAACTTCTTCCTCTGTGCAGTGGTTCATTAACGCTATAACTGGTTCACCGGCTTTAGGCATCCATACTTTTTCAGGTTCCGGACATATAACTCTTATAGCAGATTCCTCACTTGCCATGTAAACGGTATCGCCGTTCACTGCTGCAACGAAAGGTCTTAGCTTGATTCTATCGTTAAATCCAATTACTCCGTCTTTAAAGGCAAATAGCATGGCAAAAGGTCCGTTAAGCATGGCAGGAGCGTAGACAGTTCTTATCATTTTCGCCATTTCGTAAACTTTATCAAGTCCAACTTCTTTGTAGTGTTCAATATCTTTCCAGAAAGGTGCAGCCATAGCCATAAATACGGCTCTTATAGGAAGTCTGTGTTTTCTGAATAAAAGGTCAAACAGATATGCTGCAACTTCTGTATCAGTTAAAAGGGTACATTTGTATCCAAACATTTCAACGTAGCGTTTGTTGGTTCCGTAAGATGTTATTTCTCCGTTGTGAACTATTGCCCAGTCAAGCAGCGTAAAAGGATGCGCACCTCCCCACCATCCCGGCGTGTTTGTCGGGAATCTCGTATGTGCAAGCCAGATATAACCTTCATATTCCTTTATTTCAAAAAAATCCCCGATTTCATCTGGATGTCCTACACCTTTAAAAGCGCCCATATTTTTACCGCTTGATATTACGTAAGCGCCGTCAATACCATCATTAATGGTCATTACCGCCCTTACAACTAAATCTTCTTCAGTTTCCATTGGAAGCTTTGCATCTTCTCTTGGTTCAACGAAGTATCTATAGAAAATAGGTGGTTTTGTCTTTTTGTATAGAGAAGGAACGCTTTTTGTAGGAATCATTTCACTTTTTACTATTCTGAAGAACCTGTTTAAAACGGCGTTAACTTCAGATTCGTAATCCAAATCATCTAACATTACGTGAAAAGCGTAATATTCCGTCATTTCAGGATATATACCGTAGGCAGCGTAACCTGCTCCCATTCCGTTTCCGCGTTCTTTCATAGACGTTATGGAGTCATATATGAACTTCCCGCTTATTTTTGTTCCATCTCTGTTTATTATCCCAGCTAAGCCGCATCCAGACATTTCACTGTAGTGAGTCATTACACAGCCCTCCAATCCTTATAAGCCGTTTTGTCTTCAACCAACTTTTCTTTTCTCCACCATTCTGGTAAGTCAACAAGACCAAAATCAAGTGATACCAACCTATCTTTTACGTTTGATACATCTATTTTCTGTCTTATCACGTTTGTCAAAATTCCCACTCTGTCTATTTCGCCGATTGCTATGTAGCCGATTAACTTTTCATCTTTAACGATAGCCTTCCTGTAATAGCCCTTACTATCAAACTTGTCGTTAACTAATACTTCACACGTATCGTCAATAGGCTCTACTACTCCGGCGTTAAGAACAGGAACTGGGAGAAACTTTAAAGAGTTTAGAGGGATACCACCTAAATATTTCATATTTTTACCTGCCATGTTGAGACCTGCCACAAGTCCCTGCTCAAATGCTAACGGGAACAGAGGAATGGGTTTTCTTTGACCATCAATAATGTCAATGCATTCTATACAATCTCCGGCAGCATATATATCAGGAACGTTTGTTTCCATGAAGTCGTTTGTAATGATACCTCTATTTATCTCAATTCCCGCCGTTTCAGCCAATTCTGTATTGGGTCTTACACCTATTGCAACAACAACAGCACCGCAGGTTAAAGCTTTTCCACTTTTAAGTTCTACACCTGCTACCTGCTTCTCTCCCAATATTTTTTCTACAGTGTCGTTGAAAATGAATTCAACTCCTTTTTCTTTTAACATTTCTTCAACTATTGTTGAGCCTCTCTTATCTAAAGCTTTTGCCAATACTCTGTCTAAAAGTTCTACAACTGTTACCTTTATCCCTATTTCTGCTAAAAAGTAAGCCACTTCAAGCCCTATGAAACCTGAACCTATTACAACGACTTCTTCTATTTCGTTCTCTTTTATATAGTTTTTAAAATTGATAGCAGATGAAAGTTCAGTGAAGGTAAAAACGCCTTTTTTATCACTTCCCTCTATTGGAGGAACGAAAGGCTTTCCGCCTGTTGCGATTAGGAGTTTATCGTAAGTTATTTCTTCGCCCGTTTCCAACATAACTTTTTTATTCTGACCATCAACGCTAATAGCCTTTTTCCCTAATATTTGTTCTACTTTATTTTTTTCAAAAAATGTTTTGTCTCTGTAAATAAGCTTTTCTTCAGGAAAATCCACCAACACATCCGCAATCATCGGCTTTGAATAACACTTGTCTTCGTAAGAGATAACAACAATCTCACCTTCCTTGTCTGCTTTTCTTATCCCCGTTATGCATCCAACTGCCGCAGCACTGTTACCAATTATCACGTAACGCATTTTCTCTGTTCCTCCAGTTTACCTTTCGTAATCGTAAACTAACGCTCTGTTTGGACAAGCTTCTACACACGCAGGAAAACCTCTATCTTCACAAAGGTCGCATTTGAAAGAATGCTTCCTTTCAACAAACGGATGTGCAGCACCAAACGGGCACACTAAAACGCAGTTCCAGCAACCAACGCATTTTTCTTCATCAAGTAAAACTTTCCCACCTTTTCCAATCGTGATGGCGCCAGAAATGCACGCATCAAAACAGAAAGGATGTTTACAGTGCCTGCACATTACAGAAAGAGAAACTGCTCCTTTTACCTCTACTGCCGGTCTTGGCTTTAAACCTTCAAGTTTGTAGGCTTTCACAGGGTCCTGCGTCTGGCTGTGAACCATGGTGCAGGCAACTTCACAATACCTGCAGGATATACAGTTTTCTTCTATTGGATAAACTTTCATAAGGTTTCTCTTTTTCTTTGCCATCGCTCCTCTCCTACATTCCTGCTGGTAGAACGCCTAAAATTTTGTTTTCCTGTTCTGTAAGACCCCAGCTACGAAGTCTCAGACGGTTTCCTTTGATGGATTCAATAGCGTTAATACCCATTGCACCCAACAGCTCTTTAATGTCGTGTGCCCAGGCTCTCAACAGGTTGTAAAGGTTTTCAGCAACTATATCGGGGTTGAGTCTTTTAGCTAATTTTGGGTCGTTAGTTGTTATTCCCCATGCACACTTACCGGTGTGACACTGCTGACACTGCGTGCAACCTGCTGCAATCTTTGCAACTGTTCCAACGTAAATTGCGTCCGCTCCTAAGGCTATTGCTTTTAAAACGTCAACGGCGCTTCTAAATCCGCCTGCGGCAATTAAGGAAACTTCGTTTCTTAAACCTTCTTTTCTGAGTCTATCGTCAACTGCAGCTATTGCTAATTCAATAGGGATACCAACGTGGTCTCTTAAAGCTTTTGGCGTTGCACCTGTTCCGCCGCGAACTCCATCAATTACTATTGCATCTGCTCCTGCATGGGCGATACCGCAGGCAATTGCTGCCACATTATGAACTGCTGCTATTTTCACAAATACAGGTTTTTCATATCTTGTTGCTTCCTTTAAGGCGTAAATGAGCTGTCTTAAGTCTTCAATGGAATAGATATCGTGGTGCGGTGCAGGAGATATGGCATCTGAACCTACCGGAATCATACGCGTTTCAGCAATTCCTTCTGTAACTTTTTCGCCCGGCAGGTGACCACCAATTCCCGGCTTTGCTCCCTGTCCTATTTTAATTTCTATTGCAGCAGAAGTCTCAAGGTAGTCAAGGTCAACGCCAAATCTACCAGAAGCAACCTGAACAATCGTGCAGTCTTTATATTCTCTTAACGATTTATGAAGACCACCTTCACCTGTATTCCAGTAAGTTCCAAACTCTTTAGCAGCTCTTGCCATTGCCTTTTGAAGATTTAAGTTGATTGAACCGTAAGACATTGCTGAGAAAAGGACAGGTATTTCAAGTTCCAACTGCTTTCCTATTGTTGTTTTGATGCTTACTCTATCCTCTTCAAACTCTAAGCTGTCCGTTTTTCTTCCTATAAAAGTTTTGAGTTCCATAGGTTCTCTTAAGGGGTCAATTGGAGGGTTTGTTACCTGACAGGCATCTAAAAGCAGGTGGTCAAAATAGTTTCTTATAGGTTTGTCGTTTCCGGTTGATGTGAGAATTACGGCACCTGTTAGCATTTGAACGTGAACGTCGCGAATTGCTTCTTCTGTCCAGTTTGCATCTGGATGGAAGGTAGAAGGGTTTTTAACTACCTTTATTGCATCGGTAGGACAGAATGCTTCGCATCTTTTGCAGTTAACGCAGTTTTCATTATGGTTCATTATTTTGTCTAAATCCTCGTCGTAATAGGTGGCACCGAAAGAGCACTGGTCAACGCAGGATTTACAACGAATACACTTATAATCATCTCTTAGAACCATAAAAGGATAAAACGCTACTTGAGGTTTCTTAAAAAGCATACTATCACCCCCAAAAGTGGTGAGAGTAATTTTACAAAAAGTTTTTTAAATTGGTGTTAAAAAGAGAGGAATCTTAAGAATTCGTCAACATCAAACATGCCCACGTAATTACCCTTTTCATCTACAACGGGGATAAGGTTTGTTTCAAGGAGAGCAAGAGCTTTAAGGATATCTTCAAAAGAGGCGTTCAAAGGTAGTGCGAACGGGTCGGGAGTCATTATGTCTCTTACTTTTAAGTTTTTCGCTTCAAATAAAGCGCTGATTCGGATATCCCTCAGAGAAACTATTCCGATTAAGTGGTTGTCGTGTGGTGATTTAACAACGGGAAGATATCTCCATTTCTCTTTCAGCAGTCTTTCCTGAGCTACCGAAATATGGGTATTTTCATAGAGTGGATGAATAAGTTTTAAAAACTGACTAATGTTGAAGTCCTTTAACTTCTTAATTGTGAGGATGTTTTCAACATCTATTCCTTTGTTTAAAAGAGCTCTTTTGAGGAAGCTTATTTCTCCTTCAACGTTTAGCAGGTATTTTGTCATTATGGAAGCTAACAGTATAGGAACCACCAATTGATAACTGTGGGTTAGCTCTATGATTATCAGAGAAGAACGGAAAGGTGCTCTGGATATTCCTGAAAGAACAGAAGCTGAACCTATAAGAGCAAAAACAGCAGGATTAACAGAAGGGTCAATTAGTTTAAAAAGCTCTCCTGCGGAAAATCCCCCAAACGCCCCCAAAAATATAGATGGAGACATTAAACCGCCAAAAATCCCCGCTCCAAACGCCAGGATAACCGCAAAAAACTTAGCTAAAAATATCTGAAAGCTCAAGAACGGAGGAATCTGTCCGCTTAGGAGTTTTGTTATCTGTTCATACCCTACTCCAGCTGCTTCCGGGAAGAAGAAAAGAACTATTCCCACAACAATTCCGTAAATAAAAACAAATTTTCCCCAGTGATGTCTGAATGCATATCTCAAATGGGAGAAGAAATCAAAGAATATCCAGAAAAATAGTGGTATCAACGACAATAGAAGAACAGCTATTGGCAGGAAAATTATCTCTGCATTAGAAAAGTTTAGGTGAGGAACGGTAAAAGCAGCAAAGTCTCCAAAAGCTTCCTGCGAAACTATAGCTGCGATAGAGGATGAAACCACCAGGGGTATGAGAATGTAGCTGTTTATCTTGCCTAAAACTATTTCTGTTCCAAATAGTATCGCCGCTATTGGTGCGTTGAAGGTGGCAGAGATGGCAGAAGAAACGCCGCAGGTTAGGTATATAGGCAGATGTAATCTGTCTGTTTTAATAATTTTCATTAGTAATTCAGAAGTAACGCCGCCTAACTTTGCAATTGGTCCTTCCCTTCCTACCGGAACGCCAGCGCCTATGTTAAAAGAGGTTGTTCCTAAAACTGCCAAACCTTTTTTGAGGTCAAATCCTCCCTTTTTCAAAGAAATTCTTTTGGCTACTTCGTCTATTGTTACATCTTCAGGAGAGATAACGAACAGCTTTGAGATTTTGTAAGTAATAAGAAAAACTACTGGGATTATTATTGGAAATAAATAGTGGTACTGCTGAAACGGAGAAACGGTTGTAAACAAGTTGTGGAAAAAAGAGATAGCTTTCCTGAAGACTATTGCCGAGACCCCTCCCAACAGTCCGATAATTGTTGGAATAACAAAAAAGTGTATTAGCTGATTTTTATATTTTCTTAAACTGTTCATATTAGAAGAATTATAACATGGCGAGGTGAATTATCCCTTCCACTTTTCAGGGCAAGCAATAGTGAGGGGGGAACAGGTTCCCCCCTTAAACTCCCCCCTTGAAAAAAACATCCCTTCCATTTTTCAGGGCATTTCAACATCTTATATTGGAGGCGAATAATGAACTTTGGAGAATTCCTTGTTGTCGCAATCCCTTCCATTTTTCAGGGCATTTCAACAAACAAAAAAAACTAACTGAAAGGAGGGTAGAGATGAGAGTCGCAATCCCTTCCATTTTTCAGGGCATTTCAACACGCACTTCGGAGGAAAGAAAGAACTGCGGGGGAAGTAGTGTCGCAATCCCTTCCATTTTTCAGGGCATTTCAACCGGCGTAACTGCTGGCTTGAGGTGGTAAGAAAGCTGCACAGGGAGGGCGTCGCAATCCCTTCCATTTTTCAGGGCATTTCAACGGGGGTCTCTCGGAGTTTCTGAAGGACTACTAATAAGTACTCCCGTGTCGCAATCCCTTCCATTTTTCAGGGCATTTCAACAAAGAATAGTTATCATCATCAGAAAAATCCCCAGAGGGAGTTCTATTGTCGCAATCCCTTCCATTTTTCAGGGCATTTCAACACGCCGCAGCAGCAGCAACTGCTGAACGAACTGCTGAAGAAACTCGTCGCAATCCCTTCCATTTTTCAGGGCATTTCAACTGAGGGATGAGGAGGACTTAGACCTTTTATTGCTTTTCTGGACTCTGGCGAAAGTGTCGCAATCCCTTCCATTTTTCAGGGCATTTCAACGTGCGGACAGGCCTCTCAGGTACGATTATTTTGCCGGAGAGTTGTCGCAATCCCTTCCATTTTTCAGGGCATTTCAACAAGAGTGGTGAGAAACCTTGCCGCTCTCAGTTGTCGCAATCCCTTCCATTTTTCAGGGCATTTCAACCAGGACTTTTCCTGAACGTCCAAAACAAATCACGGGAGGTCGCAATCCCTTCCATTTTTCAGGGCATTTCAACAGCACCTTTCATTATACATTATTTTTCTTACGCCTCAAAGTAGGTGGATTTTTATAATTATCTAAAATTCCTTGCGAAGAAATACTTTTCGCCAAACACCCTTTAAGGCATTGTAAGGCAATGTCTTGTTTATTCCAATTTTAGAATAACCTGATACTCCTTAAAACCCTTCTTCCCCATATTCATCTTTCAAAGAACTAACCTTAATTCTACCATAATCTTACAAAAACATATCTCCAAGAATGTTTATTTCTTTGCCGAGCCGAACAATTTTACTTTCACTTCCTGCGTCTATTGGGTAAATGTAAACTTTGTCAGTTTCCTTTCTTAAAATTTTTTCCACCCTTTCAATTAACTCTTCGTACTGTCTGCTTTTAAGAACCACTTCAAAAACGCTAAGTTGCGTTCTTATTCCGTAGTCGTAGAGAACTCTCATTATTTTAGTTCTTCTCTTTGCAGAATTCCTTTTTTCTACATACGAATCATCTTTAACGCAAACGTCATAGGCTACTACAAATCTTTTTATCCTTTTAGGTAACCTCATAGCACCACGTTGGGATTATCTTCATCGGCGTTTTTTCCTAACTTTCTAACAAAAGGGGCAGCATAGTCGCTAATGGGGAAAAAGAACACTTTGTCAGTTTCCTTGTCTATTAAGTCGTCAATCTTTTTAATTAAATCAGCGAGTTGAATTTTACTTGCTTCTATTTCAAAGCAGCTAAACTGCACTCTTTTACCGTATTCGTTTAAAAACTTTATTAGTTTGTTTCTTACAGAGTCTTCCGAAATGTCGTATGTAATTAGGTATCTCATTTTTTGACCTCTTCCTTTAACCAGTTAAGAAAAGCTATTACTTCTGACATAAAAGCTTCGTCTTTACCGTGAATTACAACGTCTGAAAAAAGTTTAACAAAAGATTTAAGAGCTTCAGTTCTAAGAAACATTCCTCCTTTGTCCTTTGAAAAATCCCCCTCCTCAAAAAACTCATCATTCAAAGCTGTAAAAACGAACTCGGCAAGGCGCGGTCTGACAATTTCCATAACATCAGAACAAAGGGCAGCGTGTTTTCCTCTCCTTATATGGAAAAATCCCAGGTAAGGGTCAAAACCAAAAGAAAGCACCAGCGGGTGCATGATTGAGTAAAAAATTGAGAAGCTCAAGCTAAGCAAAGCGTTAACTGGGTCAGGTGGTGGATAATATTCCCGCCTTTCAAAGTAAAAGGGGCTTTCGTTAAAAGAGGAAAATTTCCCGTAAAGGTATCTGCTTATGTTCCCGTCAATTCCCAGAAGAGACTGGAGGTTTTCAGCAGAAAGTATAGAAGCCCTTATTCCTTCAGCCCACTCATTGAGATTTTCTGGTTTCAAGTTTCTGGAAGCGTAAAGATTGTAGATAACCAACTTTGTTACTTCTAATTTTCTTTGCAGAAGTTCTTTTGTTATTGCTATTTTTCTTTCTTCATTGCTAAAGGTTAAGTATTGGTTCATTCTAATGTTATTATCGCTTCCGAAAAATTCTGGATAAACAACGCTAACGAGCCTTCCGTATCGATTTAAAAGAAATACAAACTTTCCTCTTGAAGAAAGGAGTCTTATCGCAGGAACAGTAATGTTAACTGTTCCGAACAGAAATACATGCTTGATAATACCTATCGGTATTTGAGTTTTCCTTTCTGTTGTTTCTACTATTAGGACGTTACCTTTTCGTGAGATGCATGCTCCTGGAGTTGTCACAAAAAGGTAGCCCTTCATTATTTCTCCATAAATTCTATTACGTCCCCCTCCCTTATCTCTTTTGTATGTGACTGAACCACAACAGCTCCAATTCTTGGGTCAAAAACAGCAACCCATTTAGCAGGATGAAAGTGATGGATAAGCCTGCCGTAGAACCAAATAGGACCTCTGCCGCTTAAAATTACTCCTTTTCCATATGGAACAGGAGGAAGTTCAACGCTAAAGGCTTCTTTTGGAGTGGTTACTCCGTCTTCAATTTCAAACTCTACTAAAACTGCTTCTCCGTTGAGAATTTCTTTTTTGGAAAACCTAATCATCTGTAACTAACCTCACGTTGAATGATTTTATATCGTAGTTATTAGTAGATACGTACTGGAACTCTCTATCAAAATTGGTAACTGTTAAGATTGCACCTACGATAGAAATCGTTTTTTGACCGCCAGTAACATCAACAATTACTTCTCTATCTTTATAACCTAAACATTTTAAGAACTGGAAGAGCTTCTCATCGAGAATTTTTATAAGTTCTTCTCCATTCTCAAAATCAACAGTAGCAAACTTTTCCACAGAAAATGTTTTACCGAAAACGACTTTAATAAAATCTTTAAACAAATCAAAATAAGTTTCTGATTCTTGTGAAGTTATAACAATAACTCTTTCCAGTTTAGGAATGTGATACTCAATCGCATCCAAAGCCATTCGCCAGTTTTTGATTTTTAAACCATTAACAGCTTCCTTTATATCTTGAATGTTTAGGTTATTAGCCATTTCGCTAACTTTTCTAACGTCTTGTTCCACTTCCTCTTTCGTTCCCCAGGGTTTACTCAAGAACCAGATTAAAACTTTCTTTTTCCGAGGTTTATCAGCATCCACATCGAATCTAAGGGGTGAATATAGGATTCGCCCTAAAACAACTAAAGATAAAAGTAATACAACTGAAGTACTAACGAGTTTTAATCCCTGTGTTCTGGTTTCTTCATTTAAAAGCATAGAACAACCATCGGGGAACCATCCAGCAATCAACGATAGTACAAGGAAAATACCAGCTGAAATAAGAGCAATTCCCCAGTTTTTGAAAAGGAATCCAAACTGAGAAATAAAAGCCTGCTTAAGTCCTGTCTTAAGCGCCACTTCTTCCTCCTAAATTTCTCTTAAGTATCTCGGGAGTTAGTATTTCTATGCCAAGCAAACTTGCTCTTTTGTGAAGGTACTTAAACGAATTGTATATCCGAAATAGTTTTTTGAATCTCTGGCCTTCTTCCGTTTTGTAATACTCATTCCAGGTAGAGGGAGCAACCTTATAAGGAACAGAAGGGGCGTTTGGAAAGTCTTCTCTCCGTGGGGGTGATTTCACGTAAATGTTTTCCGTTATCACGAGAAAGCTTTTCCCAAAATCTCCCCCAATCCTTTCTGTTAGTTCTTCAAGTTCGTAAAGGTGTTTAGCTATTTCTTTTACGTTTTTTCCAGTTTTGCAGGAAAAGATATGAAGTTGATTATGCTTTGTTGCCATAACGTCTATTTCGTTAATTACCCCTTTTTCGTACCATTCAACCTTTACTCCTATTCTCACGTCATAAAAGTTCTTTTTCAGAAGTTCTAAGAACGTAAACTCTTCAAGCCACTTTCCACCGATGTATTCTCTATCAAGAACGACGTATTTTCCGCCCCTATAAACAACAACTTCAAACTTTTTTGCTAAACCAGCAAACTCGTTGGGTAAAATCCGTGCAGAACCTTTTAGGTAAAGTTTTGTAAGAACAGGCAATAAAGATGGTTTAGAGGCGATGTATCGTGTTAGTTTTTCTCTCATTCTTATTTTTTCGTGGTCCTGCCTCTCTTCAACGATTTCAAAACCGTACATTTGAGAGTGAAGTTCAACATCTACAAGTTTTTGAGAGACTTTCTCCAAAAGGTTACTGTTGAAATCAATTATCTTTCCCTCTGGAGTGTAGTAATAAGCGTTTTCTTCGCCGAATAATCTGAAAAGAGCAATCGCTGTAAATTTTGTCCCGCAGTTAAGAAGTAAAAAAGGATTTTGTAAATCTTTCGTTTTTTCTTTAATGGAGTTAAAAGAATAAGGATTGATATTTCTCTCTTCAACTTCTATTCCAGCAAAAAGTAACGCCCTTTTGATTAACTTGGTGAAAATTTCTACTTTTGGAGTTGTGAGTAGAACAACCCTTTCAGGTCTTATCGTTAGCGCTGTTACAACAACGGGAAACACTTGCGTGGAGACAGGCGAAACCATTACCTTAAACGTCCTGTTCATCTCCTTCTCTTTTCTGTGCCAGTTTCACTTTTCCGAATCCCATTGTTGTTTTTCTCCCGACGCCGGCAAATTCGGCAAAGCGCGAAAGGGCGTTGAGTATTTTTAACTTTTCTTCATCAAATTTTGCTGCATAAAAGAAAACTCTTCCGCTAAAACCTGTTATTTTTGCTCCATTCATCAGTTCTGTCTTTTTGGTTTTTATCCAGCAGCCAGAAATTAAAACATTTTCTTTAACGAATGGAAGTAACTCTTTACCAGAAATTTTAATCGGAGAAAAAGCGTTCCATCTGTTTAGTAGGCTTTTAAACACGAGGTAAGGTTCTGGTAAAACGTAATCGTAACGTCCTTTCTTAAAGGTTGTAGGTGTCACGAAGTCAAATATCAATTCTTTTAAAGGTTTGGCTTTTGCCATTAAAGATTCAAAAGTTGTAACATCTTTGGCTTTCACAGTAGTTAACTCAATTTCCACTCCATCAACATTTGCGACTGGTGCTTTCTCTGAAAAAGTTTTTCTAAACAGTACTTGTGAAATTTCAGGAAACAGTTCGTTATTGAGGACGTTCATTTCTACCGTAAAAGAGAGTTGATTTTTGCTTGGTGATTTGAAGTAAACGGGGTAAAAAAGAGAAAATGGTTTAACTGAAGGAGTGTGGAAAATTTCTCCGACGTTTTCGGGAAACAAGGAGAAAAATATTCCATGAATTGTTTTGGGCTTTAAACTTGATGTGGGGATTTTCTTGTCAGCTTGAAACTTCAGCAAAAGCTTAATTGGCATTTTCTCTTTTCCTCACCTCTAATAAGCACCAGCCCATGGGTTTTCCGTTCAAAAGCCAGGTAGATGATGGGTAATTCTCATATTTTACTTTTCGTCCTTTTTTGCGAATAAGAATTGCTCTTAAATGTTCTTCTCCCACAGTTTTTGATAAAGCTCCAGCGTGGAAACCTAACTTTAAAAGGCTCTTGTTAGGAGAGTTTTTGTAGTCTGGAGGGACTTTGAGTTTCCAGTTTTGAGGTATGAGTTTTTTATTTCTTTCTAAAGAATAGGTTTTTGAAGCAAAAGTTTTAAGAGCTTCAACTATTAATTCTATAGTCAAATTCAGCTCTAAAGATTCAAACAGATTTTCTGCGCCTTTATATATGGTTATACTACCTTTGAATTTTGCACCTGGAGCTACATATTCAGTGAATATCTTGACATCGTCGCCCATTTTAGAGTTTTCAGGATGCCCTATTCTAACTTCTCCTTTCTCCATTTGAAAATCAGACACTTTTATAAAACGCATTAAATCTTTTGCTGTTGGGGGTGGTTTTTTTGAATGCTTTTTAAAAATTTCTGTTATTTTCTGTCTGAAATCCTTTTGCAACGCCCTTTCTACCAATGAATCAAAAATCTTTATGATTTTTTTATCATCTATTTCTTTCTTTGATTTTTCGGCAGTTTTTTTTATACATTCAACTTTAGCTTCGGCTTGTAGAAGCTCTCTGATAGTAACACACATATCTTCCAATCGGTTTAAAATCTCTTCCGACTTTTTTCTTTCCCTTAGAAATTTATTGAGTTCTTCAAAAAGGAATGGAAGAGTTTCCTTGTCTATTTCTTTTAAAGCGTTAAGTAAGAGTTTAGTTTCAAGAGCATTTCTTATGGCTCCTTTTATGGTAGAACCAGGAATGTAAGGTTTCTTTTCAGCGTCAAACTGGTTCCTAAAAATTTTCCTAATTTCTCTTTTTCTTTCTCCTGTTATTAGATTTTCCCAGGCTTTAGGGTCGCATTCTATTTTAAGGGAGTTACTTTTTAAACTTTCAAAACCTAAGTCAAAGGTTTCATCAATAAAAGTTCTTACCTTTTCAAGGTTTTGAACGTTTGAGGTAAGTAAATTAATGAAGGTGTAAAGTTTTCCTTTTCGTGATAAATATTCAGCAAAAGCGTTGGAATCTAATACAAATAAGCAACCATCTTTTAAAGCGTAATCTGTCAGGTAGTAACTTTCTCCTGTTGTGATAGCTAAGGGGGATTTTACAGTTATGGTAACTTCATATTCAACGGGTTTTAGCTTTACCATGGTTCAAACTCCAAAAAGAGTGGTAGGATTTTCGCACTATGTATAAAGCTGCTAAACTCTGGCTTTTTAGAAATGTTGAAACTCATTCCATATATTTTCTTTTTCTCTGAGGCTTTAAAAATAGAGCCTGCTTTTGTTAAAACGATTGGAGCTTTAAAAACAGACTTGCTGTTGATATCGTTAGGGTGCTTTGGATATTTCGTAAAAAACTCTGCGTAAAAGTCTTCTATTTCTTCCTCTTTTGGAAGTCCTGTTGAAAGAGAAATAAACGTTTTACTGTTTTCAGGTTCTTTGAATTCTTCCTTTTTAATGCTAACAATCTTAAACTTTCCTTTTCCCCAGGTTCTTTTTGCTCCGAATCCCACTACACCGATTGCTTCAAAGATTTTTTTAATCTGCTCAAACTTTATTCTATCAGGGTTAAACCTTGCATGAATTTCCACTTTAAAGCGCTTTTCCTTCTCTTTATCTATGTATCCAGCAAAAAATTCTTGATTTTCAAATAAAAGACCTTTCTTTGCCGTTCCAGTAAGCCTATCAATGGAAACTCTGAAAAAGGATTGCTTTTTCCAGGGGGAAACGAGGAAATAGTTTTCGATGGATTGTTTATCGGGCAGGGAGAGAAACTTTTTAAACAGAGAATCAGGAGTTTTGGCGCTTAAAAGCAGGTTTTTCTCAACAAATTTAAATTTCTTAAATTGTTTGAATTTCTTGTAAATTATAACGTCTTCGCTTTCTTTAGAGTATACCATTTGGGGCATTGGTAAAAAACCTTCCGGTAAACCATCAGAAAAAACTATAAACGGATTTTCATCAAAATCTTCCAAAAGCGCTTCCAATTTTTCTTTTCCGTAAAGGTAAAAGTACAACCAGCAGAATTGACCAAATAGCGTATCGCTTTGCAGTGGGGTTATGAAAGACGTTTCCGGCTCTAACGTAATTTTAATGGTTTCCATCTGTTGCCTCTTTGAATTGTTCCTTGAAGCTTTTCCAGATATCACTTTCCTTCTCTCCAATAACTGAAGTTACCTCTTCTATGTGGAATTTAACTTTTCCATAACCTCGTGAACCGCTGCCACCAAGTGAATCGGCTTCAATTAGTTTTAAACCTTCTCCTAAAAGTTTGCTAAAAGCTTCTTCGTTATCGTCTTCAAAAACTTTAAGTGCAAGTTTAAACTCAAATTCTGCGCCGGCAGGAACTCTTTCTGTATGTCTTGGGTGTTCTCCGGTTCCAGTTATTCTATTTATTCTCACTTCTGCTTTATCTTCAGTCATAAGCGGACTTACTTTTCTAAGTTTTTCAGCGTTAAATAACTTTAAGTCGTAGAACGATAACCTTGTAGGTGTAATGTTTTTTTCTTTTATCTTTTCTTTTACTTCCTCTTCGTTGGTATCTGCACCGGAAATACCGAACAACTTTAATATGTTAAGACCGTTTTCATCGTTGTCATTGAGAATTTTTGCACTTGAAGGACTACCATCAGGACTAAAAAATCCGTAATAGAGTTCTAAAAGGTGTCTCATCTTTCCTTTTAGGGAAGAACCGGGAATGTAAGGTTCTTGTGAAATAGGGTCTTTAACTACAGGATTGTCTATACCTCCTATTTGAATCTGACTATCTCCTGAGCCTATGTGAAGACCTGTAAGAAGTTTAATCTTGCCGTTAATTAAGAGGATTTTCTTTAGTTTTTTCATAACTTCCCCCTTACCTTCATATTAAAAATCAGCAGTATATCCAACGAGTGCCTCAAAGAGAACAAGAGAATCTTTAAGTTTGTTAAGTATTTTTTCAGAATCTTTTTCAGAAAGGATGTTGTCAACTATTTCTTCTATGAAAGCTTTGAAATATCGGCTTTTTATCTGATTCCTATTTGCATCGTAGTTTATATAAGCCTTTACTAAAGCTATTTTCATTGCTGCAGATTTTGAAGATTCTTCTGCTACTTCAAGTAAATAGTGGTAATAACGTCTTATTTGATGTTTTGACGGTTTATTTTTCCCTTCGTTTTTCATAGCTTCAACGATTTCTTCTTGAAGTTTTTTTCTTATTATCTCCGCTTTGGTTTGGTAAGAGCCATTCAGAAAATCTTTTACTAAAGATGCGACTTTACGCTTTATTTCTTCGTTGTAATTTGAATTTCTATTCTGTTTATGTTGCTGGTAACTTTGCTTTCCCATAGCGTCTCCTCCTGTAAAGGGCGATTACAAGTGGTATGTAAAAGAGGTTATCCTTTTCCTTTTTTTCTTCTTCTGATAGGTTTTCTGAGTATTTTTCTATCCATTTAATAAAACGCTTGGCGAGGTTTTCTTTGAACTCCTTTTCATCTTCCCAGTTTAGGTTTAATACTTCTTTAAATTGTTCTTCTTTCTCTTTTTGTAGTTTGGCGTTTCTTGTTATTAAGTAGTAAACAAGAGGTCTCCAGAGGAGGTTACGGGGATTTTCAATGGCTCTGTTAGCCATCCAGGAAATGTCCATAATTTTGTAAAGAGTAGAAGTAGTTAGAACATCCTCTTTCAATAAAAGTTCAAGAACTTCTGCTATTTCTAACAGTTTTTTAAGGCTTTCTTTTTTATGTCCTCTGATAGATTGGTTTAGAATGACTATACTGTTGCCTCGCCTGATGATTTCTTTTCCGCCTTTTTTATTTGTTATCACAGTTTCTTTTGCTTTTTTTAGCGCTGACTCGCCCAGTTCGGCTATCTGATATACAGGAGTGTGATGGTCAAAAAAGTGAATTCCAATGGAGATTGTAAGAGAAGGTCCTTCCGTTTGAATACCGCCTCCTGTGAATTTTCCAAATTCCTCTTTGATTTTTTGGGCAAGCAATGTGATGGAATACCAATCTCCTATTAAAAACAGGTCATCTCCACCGGCAAAGACACTGTAAATGTTTTTGAATTTTTCCTCTTTAAGGATTTTTTCGGGTAATATTTGAGAAAAGAAATAGTCAATCATTCTGCTTAAGTAAACTATTCGGGATAGAGAATAAAGAGAGAATTCTTTCTTTTCGCCTTTTTTAATGTCCTTTATCTTGCAGAATCCGTTTGAAAATATATATCCTAAAGCATCAACATCAGCTTTGAGAACGCCGAGGTAAGGTCTTCCGTAAATAGTATCTCCTTCTGTGTAAAGAGAATCAATTCCAATATGACAGAAAGTTTTTGGATTTCCATCTTTTACTTGCTTATTAAAATCCTTTTCGCTGCTAAAACATAGGTTTTTAATTGCTTGGAGTTTCCAATCTTCTTTTTCCAATTCTTTTTTATTTATCAGAGGGATATGGTTTGCCATAGGTTTAACGGGAAAACCATTAAAGTTGTTGTAGGAAAAGGAGTAGCAGTAGCAGGCATTTGCCTTTTCTTTGTCCTTCTCATTATAAAGTTCAAACATGGGCCACAGGTTTTCGGACTTCTTAAAGCAAATGATTTTCTTTTCTTCTTTTTCATCATTGGTTTTGGTGGAAAGTTTGGGGATTTTTTCGCCGATTTTTAAAAACATATAGCAAACTGAGCAAACTTTTTCTTCCTCTCCGTAGTCTTTTTCTCTTTTTCTAAGTTTGCATATGGGGCACAACGATTCTTCATCGGAGAAATTTTCTAAAAACTGTTTTTGCGCTGCGGTATTTTTGGAAAAAATCCACTTGTCAAGCAGCTTAAACCTTTGTTTTTGTTCTTCCTTGAAAAGCTCTTTTATCTTTTCTTGATAGTTCTCTTTTTGTAGTTCCTGCTCTTTTAGCTTTATGTAGGCAAACTTTAGCTTTATTTCACCGTAGAAGTTTTTCAGGAGTTTCCTGCTTATCTTTTCTTTTAGGTTTTTCAGTAACTCGTCAGAATTGCTCAAGTTGGGGAGTAAAAGCCAAGCTTTACCGCCAGCGTTAAAAAGGACTAACGAACTATTTCCTTTGAATGCAGAAATGATTTCGTTTATTACATTTTCAATTGCAAGAGAAACTCCAAGAGACCTTGCTCTTAACAGTTTCGCCCCAAACTTTTTGGTGTCTTTTATTTCCTGAAATATGAAAGATTGGATACCTGAGAAGTCGCAGCTTAACAGTATGAATTTTTCTTCTTCTGTTTGTTCAAATACGTTTTCATATCCTATTTCTTCGTGATAGATTTTTAAAGCAGTGGCTATTGCTGCAGTTGTAGATAGGTGGTCAGTTAGTGGAACGTCAGGGATAGGTAGTTTTCTATGGTGGTAAGTGTATGAGGGTACAGACCAAAAGTATTTAGTTATTAAGCTCTTTAAGGCGTCAAGGTTTTGGCTGAAGGAGGAGTTTTGTAAGGGGGGGATTTTTTTACACTCTTCAATAAACTTTCCCCAGATTTCTTTATAGTCGTCAGCTTCTACTTCAACTTCTTCTTTGGATTTTGGATATGCTGACTCTGGAGATAAAGCTTTAACTTCATATCTAAGTAGAGAATTTAACTCTTCTGGAGTTAAAACTTTAGTTTCATAGCTGATTTCTGAAAACACGGAGATTATAGGGTCTGAAATGTTTCCGGCTTTCTCTTCGTAATCTTCAAAGTATTCTCTATCAAGTCCAGAGCTAAGACCGTCTGCTTTTTTGAGAAGCATCAAGTCGTAATCTTTTCTTTTCCTGACGGAAGAGATGTTTTCGTGGTGTCTTCTTACTAAATCAGCAATTTTATTGATTTCTTCATTTCCCAAACCAAAAGCTTCTTTTAGGAAGGTGGAAAAAGATTTACTTTTGACAAGGTTAGCCGAATGTTCGTAATGAGCTCCACGTTTTTCCATTCTTTGTTTTACTTTGCCAAGGTCGTGTAACAGAGCTGCCAAAGTTATTATTTCTAAATCCTCTGACATATAAATCCCCTTACTGTTCTTTTGTGGATTTCTACTTTAACTCTACCAAAACAAACGTAATTTTTCAAATAGAAAAATAGTAAAGTAGGGATTTGACGTAAGCTTGCTTGATAGCTGTTAGAAATTGACTGAAAGAAGTTGCAATCCTTTCCATTTTTAGGGCAAGCAATATTGAGGAGGGGAACCTGTTTCCCCTCAAATTCCCCCCTTGAAAAAACATCCCTTCCATTTTTCAGGGCGTTTCAACTTTCCCTCTATTTTCAGGTCAAAAAGCTTCTCTTTCTTATCTGTCGCAATCCCTTTCGGTTTTCAGGGCGTTTCAACTAGCAAAAGCAAATGGATAACAACGAAAGGATTTCAGTCGCAATCCCTTTCGGTTTTCAGGGCGTTTCAACTAGCAAAAGCAAATGGATAACAACGAAAGGATTTCAGTCGCAATCCCTTTCGGTTTTCAGGGCGTTTCAACTAGCAAAAGCAAATGGATAACAACGAAAGGATTTCAGTCGCAATCCCTTTCGGTTTTCAGGGCGTTTCAACTATCTGATTAAAGATTGATTGATATATTTGCTTCATATTGTGTCGCAATCCCTTTCGGTTTTCAGGGCGTTTCAACAGCACTTTTCATTATACCCTGTTTTTCAAGGGTTTTGAAGTGGCTGGTTTTGTATTATTTTCTAATAATCGTTGTTAGGAAACAGCTATCGCCAAATAGCTTTTAAGACGTTGAAAGGCAATACTCCATATATTGGTTATTCAATATTGGTTGATAAACTTTGAAAATCCACCCTCTTGCCTTCCTTATTCTTCTTTTCAAAGAGCTTTTATTTAATTATACCACTTTTACGTTTTTATGTATTTAGAAAATTTCTCTAACTGCGGAAAGAGTGAAAGCAGTTCAACGTTGTCTTTGAAAGGTCTTTTCAGGATTATTTCTGAAGCTAACTTTTTTGAAATTCCCGGAATGTAGGAAAGTAGTTTGTGAGAGATTGTATTTACGTTTATCGGAACGGGAATGCCGATTACAGAGCGCTCTCTGTGTCCTACTACAACTACATTTACGGTTTTAAACAGCTCTAACTTTTCTGGAATTCTTACCAGTATCGGGTAGGTGCCTATCTGTCTTCCTAAAGTATGGTCGCCATCGTGGGCTTCTAGTAGAACGTCTTTTATTACCGTTCCGATGGGGAAGACTTTTTTCATCATAGGAAGGTCTATTTCTTCTCTAACCCATTCTTTAAACTTTTCAAATTCTTTCCTGTATTTTGTTTTTGTTCTTTTTACCATTTCTGCTATTGGCGTTCCTTCAAAGACTATGACCTGCCTTATGTTTATTCTTCTTAAAAGAAGTCCTTCATCAACTATGGACTTTAAAAAGTCTTTGTTTTTTTCAAATGTTTTTTTGGTTTCGCCGGGCAGTCCTACTAAAAAGTTTATTCCGGGAAGCAGTTTGTAAATTCCATCTTCCCTTTCTTTAAAGGCGCCGACTTCGTTAACGACTCTTATTGCTTTTTTTATGCCTTCGGGGTTAACTTTCAAGTAATTTCGTTTAATTACCTCTTCATCGGCAGTTTCAAGACCAAAGGGTGCTATGTCTCCTTCTGTGTCGTATGTGGCGATGCAGGTGAGGATTTTTCTTGACTCTTCAGGAAAGTGTTCAATCATTCCGGCGTTTACGTTGTCTATGTGAAGGGTTTTTATTTCCCCTAACTCTCTAACAGTTTTAAACAGCCTGCAAACTGCTTCTGGATTAGGTTTGGGAAATTCTTTGTCTGAAGGTATTGATAGGTAGCCTAAAATGTTTGGTTGTCTGCCGATTCTAAAGTATTTAACTCCGCTGTCTAGCAGCGCTTTTATCTCTTCAACGATTTTTTCGGGGTTCCTAAAATCCGGATGACCGTAAAAGCTTTCTGTGCAGTAGGAGCAGTGGTGCTTTCTTTCGCAACCTCTGTAAGTTTCAATTTCGCAAATAACGTAAGGGTAGTAAAAATGCTGTTTTACTATGAAAGCTCCTAAAGGTGCGAAAGCGTCTGCGTGCTTTGCTGTTCTTCTTTCGGTGAACGTTCCTTCTGGCAGCTCTTTTTCTTCTGATAGATACTTAGCAACGTAGTAAGCTGCAAGCTCAACGTCCCCTTTGCATATTAGCTGAAAGTTTTCAAACGGCAGAAGCTTAGCTTTTACCCCTCCTTTCAGGGCAAAGCCAAATTGAATCGGTCCCCCTACAACTTTATAGGCAGGTAAGTTGCCGATTTTTTCAATTTCCTGCCTCGTTATCGGTTTTCCGCCTAAATACCTTCCTGGAACGGTTATGCCTGTTATTAAGAAAAGAACGTCATGGTCTTCTAATTCTTTCCACTTTTCTGGATTTTTCCTTAAATCATCTATTGCGAAGTAGCTGATGGATTCTTCTGGAATTCCGCCCTTTACCAGCGCTCCCGCAACGTATCGGACGTAGGTTGATATGTAAGGCGGAACGCCCAGGCAGGTAGGTTCGTCAACGTATCCGTCAACTATTGCTACTTTCAATTTCTTTCTCCTTGATGAGCAGATTGAATAGAACAGGCGCAACTATGCCGGTTAGTATGGCAAACAGTATGAGAATTCCTTCGGTTTCTTCACTAATTAATTTAAGCTCTTTTCCTAATTCGGCAGTAACAACTACAAGGGTTAGAGGTGCTGATAAGAGCAGTCCAGGGGCGATTGTTTCTTTAAGTTTTAAACCTTCAAATGTAAGGATAAACGATGAGACTACTTTGATAGCCATTGAGAGAACAGTTATCGTTATAAGTAGCTTGAGCGTTTCTGCTGAAAAGTGAGGCATCTGGAAGTTGAGTCCTACGTAGATGAAGAAGATGGGAATGAGAAAACCAAAGCTTATGCCGGAGAGCTTTTCTTCTATACTTTCTGTGTCTTCAAAAACGGTTGAGAATATCATGCCGGCTATAAACGCTCCGATTATCGGTTCTATGTGTATTATTGATGCTGCGACGGAAAGCATAAACATTACGGCTAAACTGATTCTGACGCCTATTTCTGAAGGGTTTTTCTCAAAGAAGAATTTAAACCTGTTGGGGAACCACCAGACGAAGCTTTTTAGGAAAACAAGGACGAGCCTTGCCACCGCTAAATAAACTGCCAACTTCATTAAGCCTATCCAGAATTCTATTCCGAAGTGGAATTCGCTGTATAAAGAGTAAAAGGTAAGGACGAAGATACTGGTTACTTCTCCTACTATGCCTGCTGTGAAGAGCGTTTTGCCGAATTTTGTTGAGAGCAGGTTTTTTTCTCGCAGGACGGATACGACGATGCCGACCGATACTACTCCTATTGCTATTGAGATTATTGTGGGGAAGTGGAGGGACTTTCCTGCGCCGAAAGAGAGTATAAAGATAGTTAGCGGTAAAAGTAAATAGATGATTTTGGAGCGGGTTGGTAGGGCGTGGATTTCTTTTAACTTTACTTCAAGGCCGGCAACGAACATGAGTAGAAGGAAGCCGAAAGAAGACAGGAAGTCAAGCCATTGGCCAGGGTGGACGAGGTGGAGGGTGGATTTTCCTATAACGATACCGTAAAGAATTTCACCGACGGCAACGGGGATTCGCAGTAGCTTACTTAAAAAGGGAACGAACAATATGCCCAACGATATAAGTATTATTGCGCTTAAAGACTCGTTCATCATTCACCTACAGTAATAAGGATTGATGAGCATTTTGCCCTATGTAGCATATGGTAAGGGGGATATGGATTAAACCAATTAGTTTTTCTTCCTTTTCTTGCTCCTATTACGGCAAGGTTGACGTTTTTGCTTTCTTTTGCGAATTCCGATACAGGATTTCCTATTCTTACCTTAAATTCTATGGGGACTTTATACATGTTTGAGAATTTGGCTATTCTTTCTTTTAGTCCTTGAATTTTTGAGTTGTTTTCAGATACTGAAACGTAAAGTGCTGTAAGTTCGCATTTCCACATGAGAGCCATTTCTATTCCAGCTTCAAGTGCTCTAAAACTGCTAAATGAGCCGGATACAGGAACCAGTATCTTTTCAACGGGTGTAGTGCCTCGGGCTATCATTACTGGAGATAGTGTTTGGTCTGCGACTATTATAGGTAGAGTTTTAATTCCAAAGAATAGAGGTAATTCCTTGTACTTGTCTTCTAAAACTATGAGTCCGAAGTTTTCTTCTTTCAGGTTTTCTAAGAACTCCTTCTCGCAGTTCTTGAGCTCTTTTATGGTCTTTATTATTTTTCCTTCAAACTTAAAGCTTTCTGTTAATGTTGTTGAAGGTTTAAAGCAGGTATAAATGGAAACTTTTTGAAGTCTTGTTTTCTCAAGGAGGAAAAGCGCGTCCTTTAAAACTTCTGTCCTTTCTTCTGTTAGAAAGACTACTTCTTCAACTCCAAACTGCAGTGGAAATTGAGGTTCTCCAGAGCGGATTAATCCTGCTATGTATTTTAAAATTTTTGGTTCTCCTACTATAAGGACTTTATCGCCCGGTTTAACTATCGTTTTAGGCTTTGGAAGTATGAGTTTATCTCCTCTAAAGATTGCTACTATTTTCCACCTTCGGGAAGAGAACTTTCCTACCGGGTACCCGGCAATGATAGAGGTTGGCATTACCGTTACTTCAATAATTTCCCCTTTCCCTAAACCTATATTGGACGGCGAAACTATTCCTGATTCTATTTGTCTTTCTAATAGTGATGCCGTGGCGACGGCTTTGTCTACGTAGTCTATACCTTCTTTTTCGTAAAGTTCATCTTTTTCTGTGCTGTTTGAGACGGCAAAAATGGAAGGAACGTCAAATTCTTTTGCGATTCTGCAAGCGACTAAGTTAACTTCATCGTCTCCTGTGCAGGCAACAAAGGCGTTAGCTTCTTTAATTCCAGCTTTTTCAAGCATAAGCTTGCTCGTTCCGTCTCCCTGAAGTAAGACGGTTCGGTTTAAGGATTCTGAGTCTAAAAGGTTAATTATCTTTTTGAGTTTCTCTGGGTCTTCATCTATTACTGTTATGGACCATTCTTTTTGCAATCTTTTTATTAGTTCTCTTCCTACTTCACCTGCGCCAACGATTATCAGTTTCATTTTAGCCTCGGTTTGTTTTTGGATTTTCCATTTTACCACCTGATTAAACGAGAATCATTCTCAATAAGCAAGTGAAAGCTATTGACAAAATTTAATGTTGGAAATAAAATTCAGAAAAGGTTATAGAGGAGGTGAAGAGTGGAGCCTATTCTTATTGTAAACGATGTAAGGTTGACTATAGATAATAAACCTATTTTAAAGGGCGTTAATTTAATCGTTGAGAAAGGTGAGATTCATTCAATTTTAGGACCCAACGGTGCAGGAAAATCCACCCTCGCCTCCCTCATCATGGGCATCAACGGTTTAAAGTCACCCACCGAAGGGGAAATCATCTTTAAAGATACTCTAATTAACGGCAAAGAGATTTTTGAAAGAGCGAGGTTGGGTCTCACTTTAGCCTGGCAGGAACCTGCCCGCTTTGAAGGTATAACCGTTGAGGAATACCTGAAGATTTCCGGCAGAAACAATCCAGACCTTGACGTAGAAGAATGCCTTGAGCTTGTTGGTTTAGACAAAAGCTACCTTTTCCGCTACGTTGACGATACCCTCTCTGGCGGCGAAAGGAAAAGGGTTGAGCTTGCTTCCGTTCTGGCAATGAAGCCAGACCTTGCCATTTTAGACGAACCTGACTCCGGTATTGACTTTGCCTCTATGGAAGACATAGCGAAAATGATTAGAACGATGAAAGAGCGCGGCACTACCGTTTTAATGATAACCCATAGAGAAGAAATCGCTGAGATTTCCGACAGGGCAACGTTGATGTGTGACGGTAAAGTAGTTCAAACGGGGGACCCCAAAGCCGTAGGTGAAAAGTTTAAAACGATGTGCGTCAAGTGTGAGGTTAAGAACCCGCAGTTAGTTGGAGGCGACGAATAATGGATAAGAAACTTTTTGAAATAGCTGCTAAAGAGTTTATAAAAGTAGGCTTGCCTGAAGAATACTTTACCAACCGTAAGTTTAACCTTGTTGTTGATAGAAATAAGGTTGTTGTCAGATATCCTGCTCCGGGCGTTAGGTCTGAAGTGATAGAAACTCCAACAGGTGTTAAGACAAAGGTTTACATAGAACCGGGAACGAAACTGGAAGAACCTGTAACCTACTGCTTTGGGGCGAGCAAAAGCGTTGAAGTTCAAACCACTGAAAGTGAAATCATAGTTGGAGAAGGTGCTGACGTTAAGTTTTTGGTTTACGGCGCAATGGCTGAAGGTATAAAGCTCAAGCACAAGAACAAGCTGAAAGTTACCGTTGAAAAGGGTGCGCGTTTTGAGTTTTTAGACCTTCACTATAACGGCGAGGATACCTTCGTTGAGCTTGAAACGGAAACGGACGCTTACGTTGGGGAGAACGCCTACTTCCGCTCTTTGTTTAAACAGACAAAAGGTAGAGCTGGTAAAGTGAGAATTGTTCTTAAAGCTAACGTTGATAAGAAAGGCGTTGCCGTTTTTGAAACAAAGATGATGGGCAAGAAGGACGACGAAATCTACGTTGAAGACGTTATTCACCTTAACGGTGAGGAATCAAGAGGTATATCAAAGAGCAGAATCATAGCCGTTGATGAAACTAAAGCTACGTTTGTGGGAGAAACTTACGGTAACGCTCCTTACTGCCGCGGGCACATAGATTGCTCTGAAGTTATAAGAGGCGAAGATGTTGTGGTTAAAGCAGTTCCGGTAGTTGTTGTTAACGACCAGACTGCTAAAGTTACTCACGAAGCGGCGATAGGAAGTATAGATAAAAAGCAGCTTGAAACTTTAATGGCAAGAGGACTTGACGAGGACGAAGCTGTTGACGTCATAGTTCAAGGAATGCTCAGATAAACTTAATAAAAGGAGGGAACAGATGAAGGTATTTGGTCCTGAAGAAGCAGGAAAGAGGAAGCACACGCCGGTAATTGAAGCACCGGAAAAGGTTAAAAAGGATGAGTGGTTTGAAGTTAGGGTAATCGTTGGAAAGGACATTCCACACCCTAACACAAAAGAGCACTGGATTGAGCACATTTCTCTTTGGGCTGACAACTTTTTAGTTGCAAGGGCTGACTTTGAAGCTGAAAGAGCTGCTTCTGAAGTTGTGTTCAAGGTTAAGCTTGAGAAAAGCGCTGTTTTAACTGCTCACGCTTACTGCAACCTCCACGGCTTGTGGCACAGCGAAGAGGTAAAAGTAGAAGTAGAAGAATAATCTTGGGGCGCCTTCTGCGCCCTTATCCTTTCAAGTTGTAAATCGGTTTAACGAAGGTTTCAATCTCCACAGTTTTCGGCAGGAATTCAAGGATTTCATCTGGGTCTTTGTAGGCAAAGGGTGCTTCGTCAAGGGTGTCTTTATTTACGGTTGTAGAGTAAACGCCTGCTTCTTCAACAGCTTTCTGAAAGTCTGAAACGGAAAACATTTCTTTAGCTTTTCTCCTGCTTACCTTTCTGCCTGCTCCGTGAGGAGCGGAAAAGTTCAGTTCTCTGATACCCTTTCCTCTACCGATAATTAAGCCTGTCGTCAGATTAAAGGGTATTACTACTCTTTCGTCCTTGTGGGCTGAAATTGCTCCCTTTCTTACGCACATATCTCTTTCAAGGTCTATGTAGTTGTGAACGCTTTTGATTATCTTTGATTCATCAAATTCTTCTCTGAAAAATTCTTCAACGATGATTTTCAGTATCGTTCTTCTGTTGAGGTCTGCATACTTTTGAGCCAATTTCATAGCTCGCAAATATTCTCTTCCGCCCTTATTTAAGGGTAAGAATGAAAGGTCTTTAGGAATCTGAGGCATCGCTTTTCTGGTGTATTCTGCTGCCTTTCTCTGAAAGTGGTTGCAAACTCTTAATCCTAAGTTTCTTGAGCCTGTGTGAACTGTTAAGTAAAGCCTGCCGTTTTCGTCTTTTCCTAATTCTAAAAAGTGATTTCCGCTTCCTAACGTTGCTACCTGAAGGATTGGTTCTTGAAGGTCTATTTTGTAGGTGTTTATGAGGATGGACTTTATTTCTGAGAGTAATTCTTTGTCTTCTTTTGAGAGGGGGAGTTTTTTTGCGTTGTTTTTGGTGCGGGAGGTGAGGCCGGTGGGGATTTTTCCTTTAACGAATGCGTCAAATTTCCTTAAGTTAACTTCATCCTCTTTTGCTTTTAACGGATAGGTGTAAACTCCACAACCTATGTCAACGCCGACAATGTTTGGAATTACTACATCGTCAAAGTAACCTGTAAATCCGATAACGCATCCTTTGCCGGCGTGGCAGTCAGGCATTATGACGATTTTGTCTCTAAAAAACGGCAGGTCTTTGATTCTTTCTATTTGTGCTTTTACTTCTGGTTCTAACTCTTTTGCGTAAACATATATAGGAATTCTGCCTTTAATAAAAATTGGTTTCATCGGAAACCTCTCTATTTATCAATTTTGCTTGAAATTTTTACAAATTTTTTACATAATTTTTGCAACCTTTAAAGACTCTGTTTTCTCGGAATCAGATATAGAAATTTATTATAAAGGAGGAGAAATGGGACTGAACATCGTGCAGAAAATTATTAAGACTCACCTTGTTGAAGGGGATATGACCCCTGGTAAACCAATAGCTATAAGAATTGACCAGACGCTTACACAGGACGCTACTGGAACTATGGCTTACCTTCATTTTGAAGCAATGGGGCTTCCAAAAGTTCAAACAGAACTTTCCGTTTCTTACGTTGACCACAACACGTTACAAGCTGGTGGTCCAGAAAACGCAAACGACCACCTTTTCCTTCAAACTGCTGCGGCAAAGTTTGGCGTTTACTTCTCTAAAGCCGGAAACGGTATCTGTCACCAAGTTCACCTTGAAAGATTTGCAATTCCAGGAAAAACTCTTTTGGGTTCAGACTCTCACACGCCAACTGCCGGTGGAATTGGTAGCTTAGCAATAGGTGCTGGCGGAATGGACGTTGCTCTTGCAATGGCAGGAGAGCCTTTCTACCTTACGATGCCAAAAGTTGTAAGAGTTAACCTTTACGGTAGATTGAAGCCTTTTGTTTCTGCAAAAGATATTATCCTTGAACTTTTAAGAAGACTTTCTGTTAAAGGTGGTGTTGGAAAAGTATTTGAATACGGCGGAGAAGGTGTTAAGTATTTAACTGTTCCAGAAAGGGCTACCATTACTAATATGGGTGCTGAGCTTGGAGCTACAACATCTGTATTCCCAAGCGATGAGCAAACCTACCTCTTTATGAAGGCGCAAGGTAGAGAATCTCAATGGAGACCTCTCCAGGCTGACCCGGATGCAGTTTACGATGAAGTTATTGATATAGACCTTTCTGAGCTTGAGCCACTTATTGCTTGTCCACATATGCCGGACAAGGTTGTAAAAGTTAAAGAAGTTGAAGGTAAGAAAGTTCACCAGGTTGCTATCGGTTCCTGTACAAACTCCTCTTACAGGGATTTAAAGACTGTTGGAGAGATGTTTAAGCAGACTGGTGAAAGAGTTCACCCAATGGTTTCTGCTGCTATCTCTCCAGGTTCAAAGCAAGTTCTCAGAATGATGGATAAAGAAGGTTACTACGACGTATTCCTTAGGGCAGGCTTTAGAATTTTAGAGTGTGCATGTGGACCTTGTATCGGAATGGGATTTGCACCACCATCCGGCGGCGTTTCCGTTAGAACGTTCAACAGAAACTTCTATGGACGTTCCGGAACAAAGGATGCGGAAGTTTACCTTGCATCTCCTGAAACAGCAGCAGCTACTGCAATGAAAGGTGTAATTACAGACCCAAGAGACCTTGGTCTTGAGGAGATTAAGGTATTCTTACCTGAAAAGTTTGAAATTGACGATTCAATGATTTACGCTCCAGCTGCAGACCCAGATGAGGTTGAAATCTGGAAAGGTCCAACAATCAACTACGTTGGTTATAAAGAACCTCTTGGCGATAAGCTTGAAGGTGAAGTTCTCTTGAAAGTTGGTGACAACATTACAACTGACCACATTATTCCTGGCGGTGCTAAAATCCTCCCACTCCGTTCCAACATTCCAGCAATTTCCGAATACGTTTACTCTGTTGTGGATGAAAACTTTGCTAAGAGAGCTAAAGAGAAAGGCGGTGGATTCATCGTTGGCGGTGAAAACTACGGACAAGGTTCTTCAAGAGAACACGCTGCTATCGGACCAATGTACCTTGGAGTTAAGGCTGTAATTGCTAAGTCCTTTGCGAGAATTCACCACGCTAACCTTATCAACTTCGGGATCTTGCCGCTCATATTCGTTAATCCTGAAGACTACGACAAGATTGACCAGGGTGACCTCCTTGAAATAGACCTTTCCAACTTTGCTCCTGGCGAGGACAACATCATTACAGTAATCAACAGAACTAAGGGAATCTCCATTCCTACAAAGCACGGACTCAACGAGCGTCAGGTTAACATCATCAAGGCTGGTGGCGTTCTTGCTTACGTTAAGCAGAAGTTTGAAGCGAAGAATAAGTCTAACTAATACTTGGGGGCTTCAGCCCCCTTTTTATGAAGAACATAATTTCAGGAGGTAATAGATGGCTAAAAAGCCCAAAATAGTTTGGACAAAGGTTGACGAAGCTCCTGCTCTGGCTACCTATTCGCTTCTTCCCATTATGAGAAACTTTGTAAAGCATGCTGGCGTGGAAATTGAAGTAAGAGACATATCTCTTGCAGGAAGAATTCTTGCTCAGTTTGGACTTGCTCCAGACGACCTTGCCTACCTTGGCGAGCTCGTTTGGAAACCTGAAGCTAACATTATGAAGCTTCCAAACATTTCTGCTTCCATTCCTCAGCTCATTGAAGCTGTTAAGGAACTCCAGTCTCAAGGTTACGATTTACCTGACTTTCCTGAAAATCCTCAAACTGAAGAAGAGAAAGAAATCAGGGCAAAGTACGATAAGTGTATAGGTTCTGTTGTTAACCCAGTTCTCCGTCAGGGTAATTCCGACAGACGTATTGCCGAGCCGGTTAAGGAGTATGCCAAGAAGCATCCTCACAGGATGGGTGAGGTTTCTCCAAAGTCTGAAAGTTACGTTGCTCACATGAAGTCTGGTGACTTCTACGACCATGAAAAGTCTGTAACTATTAAGAAGGACGGCAAAATCCGTTACGAGTTTGTAGATAAGAACGGAAACGTTCAGGTTCTTAAAGAGATTGAAGTTGGAATGGGTGACGTTATAGATGGAACTTACATGAGCAGAAAAGCTCTTCGTGAGTTCTTTGAGGAAGTAATTAACGATGCTAAAGATAAGGATATTCTTTTCTCCCTTCACGTTAAGGCTACAATGATGAGGGTTTCTGACCCTGTTATTTTCGGCGACGCTATAAGAGTTTACTACAAGAAACTCTTTGAGAAGCACGGCAAGGAACTTGAGGAAATTGGATTTGACCCAAGCAAAGGTCTTATTGACCTTGAGAACAAGCTTTCCAAGCTTCCACCTGAGAAGCAGGAAGAAATCAAGAAAACTCTTGAAGAGATTTATAAAGAGCAGCCTCGTATGTATATGGTTGACTCTGACAGAGGTATTACCAACCTTCACAGACCTAACGATGTAATTATTGATGCTTCCATTCCTGCTGTTATCAAGAACGGTCTCAAAGGTTGGGGACCAACCGGAGAGGTTGACGACTGTGTAATTACTGTTCCAGACCGTTGCTATGCTACTATGTATTCCGAAATTGTTGAAGACATTAAGGTTCGTGGACAGTTTGACCCAACAAAGGTGGGAACTGTTCAGAACGTAGGTCTCATGGCTATGAAAGCTGAAGAATACGGTTCCCACGATAAAACTTTCTTCCCACCAGCTGACGGCGTTATCAGAATTGTTGATGAAGATGGAAACGTTCTCATGGAACATGAGGTAGAAGAAGGCGATATCTACAGAAGTTGCCACACAAAAGACATTGCAATTCGTGACTGGGTAAAACTTGCGGTAAATAGAGCAAAGGAAACTGGTTATCCAATAGTGTTCTGGCTTGACCACTTCCGTGCTCACGACAGAGAGCTTATTGAGAAGGTAAGAGAAGAAATACAGAAGTATGACCTTGAAGGTGTAGAGTGGTATATTAAGCCTCCAAGAGAAGCTATGAAGTTTACTCTTGAGAGATTTAGAAAAGGATTAAACACAATTTCTGTTACAGGAAACGTTCTGAGAGACTACTTAACAGACCTCTTCCCAATTATTGAAGTTGGAACTTCTGCAAGAGCGCTTTCCATCGTTCCGCTCATTGCTGGCGGTGGACTCTTTGAAACAGGTGCTGGTGGTTCTGCTCCAAAGCACGTTCAGCAGTTCGTTAAAGAAGGTCACCTCAGATGGGATTCCTTAGGTGAGTTCCTTGCCTTTGTTGAGGCTCTTAAGCTTGCCTACAAGCAGGCTGGTGGCGACAACAAGAGAATTCTCATAATGGCTGATACACTTTCCAAAGCTGTTTCTAAGTACCTTGATAACGATAAAACTCCTAAGCGTAAAGTTGGACAGCTTGATACCCGCGGAAGCCACTACTGGCTTGCACGCTACTGGGCTGAGGAACTTGCTGCTCAAACAGAGGATGCGGAACTTGCTAAGATATTTGAACCTGTTGCAGCAGCACTTGTTGAAAATGAAGAGAAGATTCTCTCTGAAATCGCTGCAACAGAAGGTTCTCCAAAGGATATCGGTGGTTACTACCATCCAGATGATGAAAAAGCTGCTGCTGCAATGAGACCTTCTAAGACGTTCAATGAAATTATTGATAACCTTTAAGGTTATGTAAGAGTGGTGATTCCGGGCTTCCCAAGCGGGAAGCCCTTTTACCATGTAAAAACGAATTTGCAGGAGGAAATAGATGGCTCAAAGAGGGATTAGAGAATACGACGGCAAGAGAATACTTGCCGAGCACTGGAATGAATATTTTGCTCCGGAATTTGAGTACGATTTCAAGTCTGTGTTAGTAACGCCTGAAACAGACCTTGACAAGTTACCAGAGCAGTATCCGTGGCTTAAAGAACTTCCTTTAGTTGCAAAACCTGACATGCTCTTTGGTAAAAGAGGAAAGTTGGGGCTAATTCTCTTTAAGAAAGAGAAGCCTTGTGACGTTGATTACGAGACTGTTAAGCAGTGGATTAAGCAAAAAATGTCTGAAGACGTTGAAATTAAAGGTAAGAAAGGAAAGCTTACTCACTTCCTTATTGAACCTTGCGTTCCTCACGCTCCAGAAGATGAGTACTACGTTGCAATTACTTTGGGTTATGACGGTGACCACATTTTCATGTCCGCTTTTGGTGGAATTGACGTAGAAGAAAACTGGGATAAGGTAAAGGAAGTTGTTATTCCTGTTCTTGCAAGTGAAGAGGAAGCTGAAAAACTCATTGAAGAGAATGTTCCTGAAGAAATCAAAGATAAGGAAAAGTACGCCGACTTTGTAAAGAGGCTCTACAAGTTTTTTAAAGACATGCACTTTGCTTACCTTGAAATTAACCCGTTAGTTATGGTAGGAAACAAGGTGTATCCTCTTGACTTTGTTGGAAGACTTGACGATACAGCACAATTCTTAGTTGGTAGAAAGTGGGGAGAGATTGAATTCCCGGCAGGATTTGGTGGTGAACTTTCACCTGAAGAAAAGTACATTAAAGAAATGGATGAAAAGTCTGGTGCATCCTTAAAGTTAACAATTCTTAATCCTGAAGGAAGAATCTGGACCTTGGTTGCTGGTGGTGGAGCTTCCGTTGTTTACGCTGATACCGTTGCAGACCTTGGATACGTTAAGGAGCTTGCAAACTACGGTGAATACTCCGGTAACCCATCAAGAGCAGAAACGAGGGAGTACGTTAAAACGGTTCTTGACCTTATGATAAGAAAGAAAGACCCACAGGGAAGACCGAAAATCCTTATCATTGGTGGTGCTATTGCTAACTTTACGGACGTTGCCAAGACCTTTGACGGTATCATTGATGCGTTCAAAGAGTATGCAGATAAGATGAAGGAAGTTGGCGTTAAGATTTACGTTCGCCGTGGTGGACCAAACTATGAGGTGGGTCTTGCAAGAATTAAGAAAGCTGCTGAAGAGCTTGGACTTCCAATAGAAGTTTATGGTCCTGAAACTCATATGACGGAAATCGTTAAAAAAGCTCTTGATGAAAACCCATAAAAACGGAGGGAAAGTAATGAGCAGACCTGATTACATACTTTTTGACAGAAACACAAAAGCGATTTTTTGGAACCTTAACAGAAACGCTATTCAAAGAATGCTTGACTATGATTATGTTGTAGGACGTTCTCCTTCTATCGTTGCAATTGTTGCTCCAACTCAAAGTAGAAAGTTTGAAAAGTTTTTCTTTGGTACAAGCGAGATAATGATTCCTATTTACCGTTCTACTGTTGAAGCTGCAGAAGCTCATCCGGAAGCAGACGTTCTTGTAAACTTTGCTTCTTTCAGAACAGCTTACGACGTTACTATTGAAGCTCTTAACGTTCCTACAATCAGAACGGTTGCTATTACGGCAGAGGGTATTCCTGAAAGACTTGCAAGGGATATGGCTTACAGGGCAAAGTCTATGGGTAAGTGGATAATTGGTCCTGCTACCGTTGGTGGTATTGCTGCCGGTGCCTTCAGAATCGGAAACGCCGGTGGAACGATTGAAAACATCGTTAAGTCTAAACTTCACAGACCGGGTTCCTGCGGACTTGTAACTCGTTCCGGAGGTCTCTTCAACGAGCTTTCTAACATCATTGCGAGAAACGCTGACGGTATTGTAGAAGGTATCGCCATCGGTGGTGACAGATTTCCAGGTTCCGACTTCCTTGACCACCTTTTAAGATTCCAAAAGAACCCAGCAGTTAAATACATGATTATGCTCGGTGAAGTCGGTGGAGAACTTGAATACAGAGTTGTTGAAGCTCTTGAAAAAGGGTTAATCACGAAACCTGTAATTGCATGGTGTATTGGAACAATCGCCAAGCACTTTGGAGGTGAAGTTCAGTTCGGTCATGCTGGTGCTAAAGCTGGTGCAGACAGAGAAACTGCAGATGCTAAGAACAGGGCATTGAGAGAGGCCGGTGCTTACGTTCCGGATTCCTTTAACGACATTCCAGACCTTATCAGAAAAGTTTACGAAGACCTTAAAGCTAAAGGTGAAATTGGCGAGATTGAAGAGCCAGAAGTTCCGCCAATTCCGGAAGATTACGCTAAAGCCGTTAAGGCAGGAAAGGTTAGAAGACCTACAAACTTTATCTGCACAATTTCTGATGATAGAGGGGAAGAAGCTACTTACTGTGGCATTCCAATCTCTGAAGTTGTTGAAAAGGATTACTCCATTGCTGACGTTATTGGACTTCTCTGGTTCAAGAAGAAGTTCCCAGCTTGGGCTTCTAAGTTTATTGATATGGTAATCAAGGTTGTTGCAGACCACGGACCAGCCGTTTCCGGCGCTCACAACGCAAAAGTAACTGCAAGAGCTGGAAAAGACCTTATGTCCTGCCTTGCAACCGGTATCCTCACAATTGGACCACGCTTTGGCGGTGCTATTGACGGAGCTGCTAAATACTTTAAGATGGCTAAAGAGAAGGGAATGGATCCTTATGAATTCGTTGACTACATGAAGAAAGTAGAGAAGAAGCCGATTCCGGGGATCGGACACAGAATTAAGTCAACAAAGAACCCTGATAAGAGAGTTGAACTCCTCAAGAACTACGCTAAGGAAAACTTTCCATCTACAGAACTTCTTGACTACGCTCTTGAAGTTGAAAAGGTTACAACTGCCAAGAAAGAGAATCTCATTCTCAACGTTGACGGAACAATCGGCGTTCTTTTAGTTGATATGTTCAGAAACCTTGGTTACTCTGACGCTGAAATTGACGAACTTATTGAAGCTGGTGCATTCAACGCCTTCTTCGTTCTTGGACGTTCCATCGGATTCATCGGTCACATCCTTGACGAAAAACGCCTCGCTATGCCTCTCTACAGGCATCCGTGGGACGATATCCTTTACGATGTTAAGAGACCTGAAGAAGCTTAGGATTACTGTTTTATTAAGAGTTTTGAAGGCGGGCTTCAAGCCCGCCTTTTTTATTTCTCTATTGACTTTAATGATTTAGGATAATAAAACTTTTTCAGAAAATTTGAGTTGTGTGGGGTTGGAAATTTGAAGATAAAAGAGTTTTCAAGTAGAGAGGAATTTGAAAAGTATTTGCTTTCTGTCGGTAATACGGTTGAAGGAGCCAGAATTCTTTCTAAGAAGTATCCGCTTTATTTGATAGAAATTGAAGGAATAGATACAAGGGCTGCAAACATCCTGAAGCAAGATGCACTTTCTTTGAGGGGAGATTGTGCTGTTCCGAGGAAGGCTTCTTGTTTTGAAAAGGGGACGTGCACAGTTTTACTGATGATTACTAAAAGGGATTTGAAAAGGCTTGTGGAAAAGTTGAAAAAGCAGCCTTTTGGGCTTCCCAAAGTAGCAAAAGAGATTGAAAGCGTTATAGAGAATTACGAAAAGAGCGTATTTGAGATAGATGTTAAAGGTAAAAAACTTGTTTTGGATAAGCCGAAAATAATGGGAATTTTGAACGTTACGCCGGATTCCTTTTCGGATGGTGGAAAGTATGCAACTGTTGATAGGGCTGTTAAACGGTGCGAAGAGATGTTAGAGGAAGGAGCTGAGATTATTGATATTGGTGGAGAGTCAACAAGACCGGGTTCTGAGCCTGTGCCGTTAGAGGAAGAAATTGAAAGGGTTGTGCCTGTTATAGAGGAAATAAGAAAGAAATTGGGAGATGAGTTTTTTATATCTGTTGATACTTACAAAGCAAAGGTGGCAGAAGAGGCTTTAAACGCAGGTGCTGATATTGTTAATGACATAAGCGGTTTCCACTTTGATGAGAAAATGGCAGAAGTTGTTGCCAAATATGACGTTCCTGCTGTTATAATGCATATTAAGGGTAAGCCGAAGGATATGCAGAAAAATCCCCACTACACCGACGCCCCCACCGAAATACTGCAATACTTCCAAAAAACGATAGAAGAAGCAGTTGAAAAAGGCGTAAAAAGAGAGAAACTTATAATTGACCCCGGCATTGGCTTTGGCAAAAGGTTAATAGACAACCTGTGCATACTTAAAAGGCTTAAAGAGTTTAAAGTATTGGGACTGCCGATTTTAATTGGGGCTTCAAGAAAGAGCTTTATAGGACACGTAACGGGAGAAGAAGTGCCGGAAAAAAGAGTTCCCGGTAGCCTTGCTGCAGCCGGTATTGCCGTTCTCAACGGTGCTAAAATATTGAGAGTTCACGACGTAAAAGAGACGAAGCAGTTTTTGGATACTCTACTTGCGATAACGGAGGCATCTTGTTCTTAGAAACCTTTCCACGCCTTACTTTTTGGGACGTTTTAGATATCCTGATAGTGGCGTTCCTTTTCTATAAGGTATTTACTTACCTTGCGGAGACGAGAGCCATACAGATTTTGGTTGGTCTTTTTGTCCTTTTGGTTTTGAGCGTTTTTGCAAAGTTTCTTCACCTTTACGCCCTTTCTTTCATTTTTAATAACCTTTTAACTATAGGGATATTTGCCCTTATTATCATTTTTCAGCCGGAAATCAGGCGGATTTTGGCGAGAATTGGGGAAAAGCAGTTCGGCGTTTTTTCCTCTGTTGAAGAAGCGGAGAAGGTTATAGAGGAGATAGTTAGAGCTTGCGCTACAATGTCTGAGGATAGAATAGGTGCGCTGATAGTTATAGAAAGAGAGATAAACGTTGACAACTACGTTGAATCTGGAACTGTTGTAAACGGCGAAGTATCAAAAGAGCTTTTGGTAACTATCTTTTGGCCCGGTACTCCCCTTCACGACGGTGCTGTTACTATTAAGAGGAATCGGATACACAAGGCTGGAGCTTTCCTACCCCTTTCCCTGAACCAGAGCTTGCCTCAAACCCTTGGGACAAGACACCGAGCGGCGATAGGAATAACGGAAGAGACCGATGCTGTAGCGGTAGTGGTTTCTGAAGAGACGGGAGCTGTTTCTGTTTCCTACTCAGGAAAACTCATTAAGAACCTTGACCCTCAAAAGCTTAAGAAGGTTCTGAAAGGTCTTTTGGTTAAGAAGAGTCCGGAAAAGCGGGGGATTTTTCAATTTTTAAGAGGTAACAAAGGTGAAGAAGCTGCTTGATGTCTTTATATACAACTGGCACTATAAGCTGTTGGCGCTACTCTTTGCCGTTTTATTGTGGTTTATTGCTGCAAGTAAAGAAGTTTCTGAAGCTGAAGTTGACGTAAAACTGAACCTTGTTCCTACCGGCAACTATAAAGTTGAGGATTTCTTTCCTAAAAAAGTAAAGTTGACTGTAGAAGGTTATAGAAAAACTATTCTCTCTCTAAAAGAACGTGGTTACGTTGACTATAAACTCCCTGAATACTTAAACGTTGAAAATGGAACTGCTGTAGTAAAGCTCAAGAAAGACCGTTTTGACGTTCCATCTTCTGTAAAAGTGAAATCGGTTTTTCCTGATACTGTTAGAGTAAAAGTGGAAAGGTTGGTTGAAAAGGCTGTACCGGTTCACTTGAACGTTTACGGTTTGCCTAAAGGCGCTAAAGTTAGGGTTGTACCTAACTACGTTGTTGTCTTAGTACCTGAGAAAGAAAAGAATAGATTGAAATGGGTGGAAACGGAAAGAGTTGACCTTTCTGGCGTGAAGGGAACGGCAGAGATTTACCTTAAATTACTCTGCAGGTATAAAGTTGAGCCTGATACTGTTAAATTGATAATCTTTACCAAGAACAGATAGCGGAGGAGCGGAATGTCAAGAAAGCTTTTTGGAACAGACGGAATTAGAGGTATTGCTAATAAATTTCCCCTTACACCCGAAATGGTTCAGAAGATAGGTGTTTCTTACGGAGTTTATTTAAACGCTAAGTTTCCGGACAGAAAGCACACCGTTGTTGTTGGATGCGATACGAGGATATCTTCCGACATGATAAAGGCTGCATTAGTAAGCGGGTTAACTTCTACGGGAGTTGACGTGGTTGACGTTGGGGTAGTTCCTACACCGGCTATCTCCTACTTTATCAGGGAGGGAAACTTTAGTGGTGGAGTGGTAGTTTCTGCTTCCCATAATCCTTACCAATACAACGGGCTGAAGTTTTTTAACGGAGAAGGTAAAAAGTTTTCTGAAGCTGAAGAGGGCGGTCTTGAGTTGGTGGTATTTAATAAGTATGAGCTTCCAAAGGCTTCTCCTGAAGATATAGGCAGGGTTTTTGACGGAGAAAACTTAGTTGAGAGTTATGAAAAGTTCCTTGAATCTGCTGGAAGGTACTTGGCAGGTTTGAAGATAGGTATAGACTGCGCAAACGGTGCTACGTTCAGGATTGCCCCTCACGTTTTTAAAGCTTTGGGAGCAAAAGTGTTTGTCTTTAACGCCGAGCCAGATGGGAAGAACATAAATGAGAACTGCGGTGCTTTACATCCAGAGTTTATTGCTGAGAAAGTGAAGAGTTTGAGTCTTGACGTTGGATTTGCTTTTGACGGTGACGGCGATAGGTGTATAGCTGTTGATGAGCAGGGAACCGTTATTGATGGTGACAGGATAATAGCCATTTTAGCTGCACACTTTTCTAAAGAATCTCAGAACGTTGTTGCAACGGTTATGAGTAACATGGGACTTGAAAAGTTTTTGGAAGAAATGGGAATGAAGCTTTACAGGACACCCGTAGGTGATAGGTTTGTGTCTGAGAAGATGGAAGAAGTTGGCGCTGTTGTTGGTGGAGAACAGTCTGGTCACGTTATTATCAGGAAGTTTGGCGTTACCGGTGATGGTATTTTAACCGCCGTTATTTTGGCTTCTATAGTGAAATCTTTGAAAAAGAGAATGAGCGAAATAGCCTCTTTAATTAAGACCTATCCTCAAAAGCTTGTTGACGTTAAGGTGAAAGAGAAACCTCCGATTGAAAAGCTTGAAAAAGTCCAGGAAGCCTTGAAGAGAGCTGAGGATATACTTTCTGGAAGAGGTAGGGTTTTAGTCAGGTATTCTGGTACTGAACCTTTGCTGAGGATTATGGTAGAAGCTGAAAGTGAAGGTTTGATAGATGAAATCATAGAAATCTTGAGAGAAGCTGTTGTTAGTGAAGGAATAACTGAAAGCTAATCACACAGTCCACACATTTTGCATCCAGGAAAGCAGGAGGGGGAGCTTTTCCCCTCGTATATCATCTGATACTCTTTCCACAAGTAATTTCTTCTTATTCCGCTTTCTACGATTTCCCACGGAAAGAGCTCATCTTTCTCTCTTTCTCTCGTGTAGAGTTCTTCAAAATTTACGTTCTTTTCCTTCAAAACCTTTCTGAAAGGCGTCTTTTTCATTGCTGAGATAACGGCGGCTTCGCCTACTATCGTGTCTGCCCTTGAAATTATTGCTTGAAGAATGGCAGAACGTACGTTTTCGTGGGTGAGGCGGGTGTGGGGGATTTTTCTCAGTTCTTTCTGCAGGTACCTTATTTTTTTTTCAATTGATGACTTTTTCTCCATTCCAAACCACTGTAACGGGGTGAAAGGTTTGGGAATTACCGGGTTAACGCTTACGTGAATCTCTCCTGCTTTTCCTCTTTCTTTCCAAAAAGGTAAAACGAGTGAGTAAAACTGCTTTGTCATCTTTACTATGCTTTCAACGTCCTCCTGCGTTTCTGTCGGAAGACCTATTAGAAAATAGAGTTTTAAATTCTCGGCTCCTGCCTTAAATAGTTCTTCAGTGAAAGAAAAATATTTTTCATCCGGAACCTTTTTGTTTATTGCGTATCTTAGTTTTTCATTTCCTGTTTCTGGGGCTATTGTAACTGTTTTCTGCCCCGATTCTTTTACTATTTCTAAAACGTAAGGAGAAGGAGAAGAAGCTTTTAAGGAGGAGAATGAGGCTTTCATATCGTACTTTTTCAGTATCTCGTATAAATCTTCCATTTTTGAATAGTCGGTAACGCCTGCTCCTATTAAACCTACTCTTTCCCCGTATTTCGCAGCTAAGGCTATCTCATTTTCTACTATTTCTATCTGTTTTTCTCTGTAAGGTAGCCCCATATACGTAGCAACGCAAAACCTGCACTTTTCTATACAACCTCTGTTAAGTTCTATGAGAAACATATCTTTAAAAGCTGTATCTTCCGTTAAAAAGCATGAGTGAGAAGGATATTCAGGGAAGTAAGGGGAACGGAAGATTTTTCTTTTCTCACCTACTATTTCGGTTAGTCTGTTTTCTTCATTGTAAAGAAAATCATAATCTTTAGAAACTATTACGTTGTCAAAATCGTAAAATGCTGAAAACCCTTTTTCTCTGAATTTTTCAAAGAGTTTTTCTATTCTTCCTTCAGCTTCTCCTAAATAAATCGCATCAAAAATGGGCATAAAGGGAACAGGATTATAGTAAAGACCTATCCCACCGCCGAATATTATCGGAAAATCCCCCCCTTCCTCTTCTCTCAACGTCCTTAAAGGAGGAATGCCAGCCTTTTTTAAAATTTCGGAGATTGTAAAAATGTGGTCTTCATACGTTACAGATATAGCTACAACGTCAAAATCCTTTAAAGGCGAACCTAAAAATAGTGATTGAGAGGAATCGGAAAAGTAAAGGTCGCAGGAAACACCTTCAATGCTGTTAATTAAGGAGTAAACTCTATGTATAGCTAAACTTGAAATACCAACCCGCTCTTCGCCCGGGTATACGAGGCAAACCTTTAGGTTCCCTTTTTTAAACTGAAGATGGCAACAACCTTCAATCAGAGTGAAACTAAAGCTTCACCTCCTTAATCCTCTTCCTTCAGCTGCTCAAGTATCTTTTGAAGGTCTATATCAAGAGTTTCCATAGTATCGTGTGTTTGGAAAGGTGCTCCTGTATAAGAAGATGTTGCTGAAGAAGTTGCCCGCGTTGTAAATCCAGGAATAGGTCTTCCCTTTTCATCAAATCCTGTAGCTATTACGGTAACTTCTATTGAACCTTCCATCTCCTCGTTAACGTTTACGCCGAAGAAGAAGTTCGTATCGTCTCTTTTAGCCCTTTCTTTGATTAAACCTGCAGCAGCGTAAGCTTCATCAAGAGTTAAATCTGGTCCACCTGTAATGTTTACAAGTATTCTACTTGCCCCTTCAACCTGAACGTTTTCAAGGAGAGGGTTATCTATTGCCTTTCTTGCTGCAGTTAACGCTCTGTCTTCACCGCTTGCTTCACCGATACCTATAAGGGCGTAGCCGCCGCTATGCATCACGGTTTTTACATCTGCAAAGTCAAGGTTAATGAGTCCGGGTTTTGTGATAACTTCGGTTATACCTCTAACTGCCTGATATAGAACGTTGTCTGCTAACTTGAAAGCGTTTAGTATGCTCATATCTTTAGGGGCAACGGTAAGGAGCTTCTGGTTGGGAATAACCATCAAGGTATCAACGAACTCCTTTAGTCTCTTAATACCAGCTTCAGCGTACTCATGCCTTTTCCTACCCTCAAAATCAAAAGGTCTTGTAACAACGCCGACGGTAAGAATACCCATATCCTTAGCGATTTTAGCCACGATAGGAGCGGCACCTGTTCCCGTACCACCGCCCATACCGGCGGTAACGAACACCATATCGGAACCTTCAAGGACTTCTCTAATTTTAGGTTCATCTTCAAGTGCAGCCTGTTCGCCGATTTCTGGTTTACCGCCTGCCCCTAAGCCTTTAGTTAACTTTTCACCTATTTGAACCTTTATAGGAACTTGAATTCTTGAGAGAACCTGAGCATCTGTATTTACGGCGATGAATTCAACGCCTTCTATTCCTTTTTCAAACATCCTTTCAACAGCATTTCCACCACCGCCGCCAACGCCTATCACTTTAATTACAGGACCTTGAAAAATCTCATCGGCTATATCAAACATTACATCCTCCTATATAAGTTCGCTGATAAACTGAAAAATCCTCCCCAAAAATCCCCTCTCCTCAAACTCCTTAGTCAAATCTTCCTTTATATCGGAAAGTTTCTTTCTGTTTCTTAAAGAGAGAACGTAATTAGCCGTTCCTACAACCGGCGAAAGGGATGGGTCTTTGTGAACGGGGTCTTTCGTTTCAACGGTTACAGCTGGAGCTTTGAACACCTTACCTGCTAAGTAATCAACGTCCTGAAGCTTTGAAAGACCGCCAGTTAAAAAGACTCTGTTTAAGTTGGAAACGAACGTTGGGTCTTTCTCTGCAAGGCTTTCTTTAATATCTCTAAACAGTTTCCTTAGTTGTAAATGGATAATTGCGGATATGTAAATTCTTTGAAGCTTTTTCGTGGTTGTTCCGTAGTTAATGTTGATTATCTCTTCAGGGTTAACTTTATGGACGTAAGCGCTGCCATGCTGGAAGAAAAGCCTTTCTGCTTCTTTCCTGCTAACTTTAAACGTATTCACTAAAGCTTCTAATATGTCTTCGCTTCCGAAAGGTATATGTTGTGAAAGTATAGGTTTGTCCTCTCTAAAGTAGATGTATTCGGTATTTCCAGCTCCCATGTATAGGAGTAGGTTGTTGTTAAAGTAGGTTTTATCGTCTCTTATTCCGTAATAAGAAGCCAAAGATTGAAGCACTACGCTTTTTAAGTTCAGGTTAACCTTTCTCAGCAGAGACTCTATGTTTTTGATTGATGATTTCGTTGCCAGTATGATAAAAGCTTTCATTCCCAATTCTCTGCCATTGTGACCTATGGGGTTTTGAATGCCCGACAGGTTTTCTATAACGAACTCCTGAGGAATTATGTGGATAACGCTGTAGTGCTGGCGAACAGACTGTCCTAACTTTTTGAGAAGTTCCTTTTTGGCTTTGTTTTTTACTTCGTTAACGTCGCTGTAAGAAATGGTTTGCCATCCTGGGAACGTTATCTTCGTTTCCACTTTGTAACTTAGCGTATGTGCTCCTGTTATGAGGACGTAAGCTTCAGGGGGAACAGTTGTAGAAGATTCTAACTTTAGTTTGTTAAGGGCAGACTGGAGGGAATCTGCCGCCGATTGTAGATTTACGATGTTTCCGCTCTTTATTCCTCTTGAAGGGGCTGTCGTTATGTAAGTTTTCTTTTCATCTCCAGAAATTATAGACAGAGCCGTTCTTATTGATGAAGTTCCTAAATCTATCGTTAAGATTTTTTGGTCAAGCATTTTTCCTTCCTCCCTTCCACAAGCAAGTCGTGGAAACGAAAATCGTAAACTCCTGCGCTTAAATTTGGCGCTCTGGTGGTAAACTTCTTAAAGTTGCTCCAGCTGTTCTCGTTGTTGTCAAGGTAAACCGTTAACCTGTTCTTCCTATAAACGAGGACGATGCCCACGTCGGTAATGGTAACCTGTGGTATCTCCCCTTTAATTTTCGCCTCTTTTAAACGATTTTTTAACAACTTTATCTCTTCCGCTACTATTGGTTTGATTTTAACAAACTCCCCCGAAAGTGTAAACGGAGAAACCTTTCCGTAGTAATAAAAAGCTGGTAGTTTTCCTTTGAAGGTTTTCCCGTTCTTCTCTAAAACGAAGCCGTTTCTCCCTATAAGGTATTGGTTTTCTTTGGTTATCAGGAAATAGGAAGGTTCTTCCCTTTCAAGGCTGATTTCAAGAACGTTTCCTTTTAGAGAAATGTTGTAACCTTTTATCCAGGGAAGGGAGGATAAGACAGATTTCAGGTATTTTATTTCTTGTGGATTTAACTCTTCGCCTAACTTCACTACCGAAAATATGTACTGGCTTATGTATGGTTTCCACTCAGGAGGAACGTTGTTGAATTTTATTTCCACGTTTTGGAGTTTTCCAGGTGCGTTGATTACGGTGTAAGCGGTGAAGCAAGCCAATAAAACTAAAATTGCTAAAACGATGCGTTTTTTTACATTCAACTTTTAAGCATCTCCTCAATTAGTTCTTCAAAGGTGATACCTTCTGCTTTGGCTGCTTTCGGCAAAAGGCTTCTTTCGGTTAAACCGGGAATAGTGTTAACCTCTAAAACGTACGGTGAGTTCCATTTATCCAGGCGAAAATCCACCCTTACGGCTCCTCTGCACTCCAAAACCTTGTAGACTTTTTCGGCTATTCTCTTGATTTTTTCTTCCGTTTTAGGGTGCAGTTTTGCTGGAACTTCGTACTTTGTAGTTTGACTTTTATACTTAGAGTCGTAATCGTAAAAGCCCGTTTCCGTTACTATTTCAACTATCGGTAGAGCTTTACCGTTTACGACGCTGACCGTTAACTCCCTTCCCTCTATGAATTCTTCTATCAGGATTTTCGTGTCAAACTTGAACGCTTCCTCCACCGCTTTCTCAAACTCTGAAGGAGAGCGAACGATGGATATGCCTATTGTTGAGCCTGTTCTTGCCGGCTTAACGACGCACGGAATTTCAAAAGGTTTAACCTCATCGCCTTTAAAGTAAGTTTCACCGGCGGGGACGGGAATGCCGTAGGTTTTTAGGATTCTTTTCGTTGCGTCTTTGTCCATACATATTGCGCTCGTTTCTACGTTGCAACCGGTGTAGGGTAGTTCCGCTATCTCTAAAAGCCCCTGAACTGTTCCGTCTTCTCCTGGGCAGCCGTGGAGGACTACAAATACTTTGTCCGGCTTGAGCTCTTTTAACTTTAGGGATACGTCTCTTGTAAGTTCTAACGGAAAAACTTCGTGCCCTAAGGTTTTGAGGGCTTTTATTACGCTTTCTGCGCTTTTTTGGGAGATGGGGGATTCGGGGGATTTTCCGCCGTAAAGAACAACTACTTTCAACTTCTATACCTCTTTTTTAGAATTTCTACTACTTCTTCCAATCTGTTTGCCCTTGAACCTTTCACCAAAACAGTAGCGTTTGAAAACTCATAACGTTTAATGAAGTTTAAAAATTCCTTTCTATCTACAAAATGGTAAGCCTCTCCGTTAAAAGTTTCAAGGATTGCTGCAGCGTTTTCCCCGGTTGCTATAACTGTATCAATTCTATGTTCCTTTAGCAGTTCCCCCAACTTCCTGTGTTCCTCTTCGGCGTTATCCAACTCAAGCATTTCCCCTAAAACAGCTATCTTTTTACCGCTGTACGTAGATAGAACTTTTATCGCATTTGCCATAGAGATTGGATTGGCGTTGTAGGCATCGTTAATTACTGTTGTTCCTTTTAGTTTTAAAACGTTCATTCTCATTTCCGGCGGCTGAAAGCTTAAAACTGCTTCTTTCAACTCTTTCAATGGAATATCCATCTCTAAAGCAATAGCTGCAGCAACCATTGTAGCGTTGACAACAGAATAACCGGGTATCGGCGTAAAGAATTTCTCTTTTCCATCCTTTATTTTTAAGATGAACTCTGTTCCTTCCGGGCTTAGCTTTACGCTTTGCAGTGATATATATCCCATTTTTCCGAAAGTTATTGTCTTTTTTCCTCTGGAATATTCTCTAAACTCGTAAGGAACTACGGCAATTTCCGCGCTTTCTGTAATAGATAGCTTCTCTTCAACTATCTCTTTAAAGCTTCCAAAGTTTTCCGTATGAGCTTTCCCTACGTAAGTAACTACAGCTATATCCGGTTTAACTATCTCTGTTAATTCTTTTATTTCCCCTTTTTTATTCGTTCCTAATTCCTGAACGTAAACTTCTGCGTTGTTAGGTAGATTTGAGAGTGTGTAAGATACGCCTATTAAGTTGTTGTAGCTTTTTGTGTTAAAGTAGACAGAGAGTCGTTTTGATAAAAAGTGGGACAGCAGTTCTTTCGTTGTTGTCTTACCTACGCTTCCTGTAACGGCTATTGCCGTACCTTTGAAACCTTTTCTCTTCTGAGATGCTATTTTGGAAAACCCTTTTAGCGTATCTTCAACTAAAACTAAAAACTTTCCTGCAGGAACAGCAGGAACAGTATGTTTTTTACTTGCTAAAGCTCCTACTGCTCCTTTTTCAAAAGCGTCATTGATGAAATCGTGACCGTCTCTGTTACCCTTTAACGCTATAAATAGAGAGCCTTTTCCACACTTTCTTGAGTCAAACTCAAAACTATTTACCTGTAAATCTTCTCCTATCAGCTTCCCATTCACGATTCTCGCTATTTCAGACGCTTTCATAAAATCCCCTCACAACTTCACTATCGCTGAAATGGATAACCTTATCTCCTACGATTTGATAATTTTCGTGACCTTTCCCGGCGATTAAAACTACATCATTTGGTTCTTTTACCTTTAACGCTTTTAGTATAGCTTCTTTTCTATCGGGAACGATTTCTACCTTTTCCTTTTCTTCAATGCCTTCTAAAATTTCGGCTATTATCTTTTCTGGGTCTTCGTTTCTTGGATTATCTGAGGTTATTACGATTTTATCGGAAAACCTTTCTGCCACTTTCCCCATTAAAGGTCTCTTTTCTCTGTCTCTGTCCCCTCCGCAGCCAAAAACAGTTATGATTTTGCTCGGTTTTAGTTCTCTTAGCGCTTTTAAAACTTTCTCAAGGGCATCAGGGGTGTGAGCGTAATCAACAAATACGTTTGGTGCTACCTCTTCAAGCCTTCCTGGCACGTAGATATCTAAAAAAACGTTTTTTAAATCTTCATGACGGTATCCCATGCAACGCAGTATTGAATAAGCAGCTGCAACGTTATAAGCGTTGAACTCTCCTTTTAGATTAGTTCTAACAGTTTCACCATTTATAGTGATTGTTAAACCGTTCCTGTTTTGAATAAAGCTGAAGGCGAAGTCTCCATCTTTACCGTAGCTCAAGGTTTTACAAGAGAATATCCCTTTTAAGCCGTAAAGAAAACTTCCGTATTTATCGTCTGTGTTTATAAGTACAGTATTCTTCGTGCGGAAAAGTAGTTTCTCCTTCGCGGTTAAGTAGTTTTCCATGTTGACGTGGAAATCCAGGTGTTCAGGTGAAAGGTTTGTAAAGCATGAATAATCAAACTCTGCAGGGTAAGTTCTGTAAAGTTCAAGACCGTGGGATGAAACTTCTATAACAACGTTTTCAGCTCCGGCTTCTTTTATCTCTTTTAGCGTTTTGAAGAACTCAATAGAGGAGGGAGTCGTCCTTACCGAAGCTGTTTCTTTCTGAGGAATTCCTTTTTTTACCGTTCCGATTATTCCTGTAAGCGTTCCTAAGCGATTTAAAGCGTGGTATAGAACGAAAGTGGTAGTCGTTTTTCCGTTTGTTCCTGTTACTCCTATAAGTCTTAGTGATTTATGAGGATTGCCAAAGAACTTGGCTGCAGCAAAAGAGAGTAACTTCCTTGCGTTTTTGACCAGTATTACGTTACGATTCTTGTACGTTTTAAATGCTCTTTGCGAATCTGTTACTACTGCTAAAGCTCCTTTGTTGAACGCTTCTTCAATGTAAGCGTTACCGTCAGTTTTGAAGCCTTTTATCGCGAAAAAAAGGAAGTTAGCTTTAACTTCCTTAGAATTATCCGTAATTCCTTTAACTTCCTTCCAGGCAAGTTCCGAAGGTAGCTGTGCTACTTCTCTAAGGAGTTCTCCTAACTTCAATAAACCCTTTACTCTCCTTCTCTCTGAATTGTTTCTTCTAACTTCTGGATTTTCGCTTCAACTTCTTCAAGGATGTTTTTCTTCTCTTCTTCCGTAAGGTTTTCCTCTCCAGAAGTTATAAGCTGAGCTATGGAGTCGGAAATTTCCTTTACCAAGTTTCTCGCCCTTTCAGGAAGGTCACTTTCCTTAATTTGTTCCTGAAGTTCTTCAATCTTCTTTAAAATTTCTTCTCTCTTTGTTGTTGCAAGGTAAGCTGCACCTGCTCCTAATATACTTCCTAACAGAAACATTATTGAACCTCTTTTCATTGCTCTTTACCTCCTTTCCTTCTGAATTTCTTAGTTATTGATACGAAGTCGTTAACAATTTGAAAAGCCTCTGTTAAAGTTAATATAGTCTTTTTAAGTTCTAAGACAGCAGGTCTTAGCTGATTGTTAACGGTATCTATACTTTCTTCCAATTTTTTGAGCAATCTATAAGATACCACCGTTAAGACTATAAGCGCAATCGTGAGAATAACCATACATAACGCTATTACAACTAAAGCACCTTCTCCTACAACCATCTATCCTCCTATTGTGAACATTTTTCTCTGACACCCTAAACTTTCAAGGGCATCTATTCCGTTTATCTGTTTTTTTCTTTCTATTGCATTTACGATTACTTCTTTTAGTTTTTCTGGTGAGTAATCGCTACTTCTAATTATACATTTAAGGTCAACTTCCTCATCTCGCATCAGGCAGAGTCTAAGTTTTCCTTCCGGTGTAAGCCTTAAGCGGTTACACTCAGAGCAGAAATGCTCGCTTACTGAAGGAATAAAGCCCAAAACTGCTTTTGTATTTTCAACGATGTAGGATTTCGCTGGTCCTTTTTTAAAAGTTTTTGTGGGGATAAGTTTTCCCCAATTTTTTTCTATTAGGTTTTTAAGGTGGGATATAGGGATAAAGTGGGAGTGAGAGAATGGAGAATTACCTACAGGCATAAGTTCAATAAATCTTACTTCTACGCCGTAGTTTTCTGAAAAGGAGATGAAATCACCGATTTCGTCATCGTTAAAATCTTTTATAAGGACAACGTTTATCTTTATGGGGTTTAATCCTACTTTTATGGCTCTTTCAATTCCTTCAAGAACTTTATGAAAACTCTCTTTATCTTTGCCTGTTATGTAAGAGAACTTTTCAGGTTTGAGTGAATCAAGACTTACGTTGACGCGATTGAGTCCAGCTTCTTTCAGAGTTTCCGATTTTTCAGCTAAAAAGTAGCCATTTGTTGTTAACGATACGTCCTCTATTCCAATCTCTTTTAGTTGATAGATTAGATTTTCTATTCCTTTTCTTACTAAAGGTTCGCCACCCGTTATTCTTACTGCTTTTATACCAATAGTTTTAAAAACTCTTACTAACTCGCAAATTTCTTCATACCGTAAGATTTCCGAATGGGGAATAAAACGGTAGTCCTTGTCTGATGTGCAGTATTTACATTGGAAGTTACACCTATCCGTTACCGAGATTCTGAGGTATTCAATCTTTTTCACGTTCTGAAGACCTCTTAAAGTTTATAAATTAATTCTATCATAAAGAGTGGCAATATGTTAAAAAACCTTCAGTGTATAATACTACTTTAAACTCTATACCTGGGGGAGCTCTTGAAAGAGAAGATAATAAAAGCAGCTGAGGAGGTGTTCTCGGAAAGGGGTTTTCATGAAACGAAAATCTACCAAATAGCAGAAAAAGCAGGCGTTTCGGTGGGAACTATCTATAGGTTTTTTGAAAGCAAGGAAGAGCTGTATTTGACGGTTGTTCATTCTAAACTTTCAAAACTTGAAGAAGAAGTTAAAAAGGCTGTAAGTGGAAAATCCCCCACCCTCGCCCTCAAATCCTACATCTCTGCAGTTATAGACTTCTTCTTAAAAGAAGATGGGTTCTTTAAACTTTTCATCAGAGAAGTTGGCGTTTTTTCCGTTGTTGATGAAGAAAGGTTCAAAATCTCAGAGTGGTACAGGAACTACTTAAAGAACCTCTCCTCAATAATAAAAAAGGGGATAGAAACGGGAGAGTTTAGAAAATCCGACCCCTACGCCCTCAGCCTTGCCGTTTCTGGCGTATTAAAAAACATGATTTACTGCCATAGTAAAGGAATGCTTAACGGAGATACTGAATACCTAAAGAAAGAGATAGAAGACTTTATACTTAACGGACTCCTCAACAAGTAGTATAATGAGTGCTGAATCACCGTTCACTAACCTGGAAGAGGTGTTTCATGAATGTAAAAAAGGTTTTCACAGTTGTTGGTCTTTTGGTAATCGCAGTTTTTACGCTCTGGATAATCTACTTCTTCTATCAACGCCACGTTTACGTTATTACAGATAACGCCTTTGAAAGAGCTGACGTAGTGGATGTTTCCGTTCAGGACGTTTCCGGAAAAATCACAAAACTCCTGAAAAAAGAGTTTGCTCCGGTAAAGAAAGGAGAGCTGCTTTTCACCGTAGATGATTCTATCTACAGAAAAGACCTTCAGTCTCTTGAATCTCAAATCTCGGCTATGGAGCTAAAGAAGAAATCTCTTGAAGTCAAGTTAAGCAGAGTAAAGCAGCAGCTACCTTTAGAAGTGAAAATAAAGGAGCGACAGCTTTCTGTAGCTGAAAAGGAACTAAAGAAGTTATACCTTGCTGAAAAAATGGCAGAAGTTGACTATAAAACGTCGGTTGCTCAGGCAAAAGCTGCCGTTGAAGCTTCTGAAAAAGCCCTTCTCTCTGCTCAAACTAACCTTTCTTTCTGGAAGAACCGCTACAACAGATATAAAAGGCTTTACGGAAAGAGAGTTATATCTAAAGAGCAGTTTGAAGAGATAGAAAACGGTTACAAGAAAGCTATAGCCCTTTTTGCATCTGCTGAAAGCAAACTAAAAAGCGCTAAGGAGAACCTTAAAAAGGCAGAAAGTTTAAAGAGCAGAGTTGAGCAAATAAAAGTTTCAATCAAAGAGGCGAAGAAAAGGGTTGATGAAGCGAAACTTGCCGTTTCTTTAGCCAGAGAGGACTTAAAGAAAATACAGGAGCTTGAGAATAGTATAAAAGAGTTAGAAAAGAACATTTCTGCTTTAAAAGAGAAAAAGGCTAAAGTGGAGAACTTAATTTCTTACTGTTACGTTAAATCTCCTGTTAAAGGAGTCATAGCCAAAAAGTGGAAAGAAGTTGGTGATTTCGTTTCACCAGGTTTGCCCGTTTACTCAATCTATTCTCCTGAAAGTTTTTACGTTTTAGCCTGGATAGAGGAGGATAAGATACCTTACGTTAAGGTGGGTGCGAACGTGAAAGCAGAGTTGGAAGTTTGTGGAAAAACGTTTGAAGGGAAAGTAACTTCTGTTGGAACTTCAGCCGGTTCAATTTTTGCCCTCATACCGAGAGATACTTCTCAAGGAGAGTTTACGAGAGTTACGCAGAGAGTGCCGGTGAAAATAAAGCTTGAGAACGTTCCTCTTAAATGTATAAAACCTGGAACGAACGTAACCGTTTACATACGTAAGGAATGAGATGGACAGAAAGCTGTTAGTCGTTTCAATGCTTATAGTTACAGGTATGTTTATGACGCTCCTTGATACTACAATCGTTGATATCGTTCTGCCTCACATGATGAGTGCCTTTGAAGTAGAGCCTGACGATATCCAGTGGGTTATCACCTCCTACATGATAGCGTCAGCTGTGGCGATGCCCGTTGTAGGGTGGCTTGGAGGGAAAATAGGCAACAGGAATACATACCTTTTAGGTATTGCTCTTTTTACCGTTATGAGCGCTCTATGTGGAGTTGCTCCAAACCTTGAAACTATGATTGTTGGTAGAACCCTTCAAGGTATAGGTGAGGGGCTTTCCGTTCCTATGAGTATGGCGCTTCTCTTTGAACTCTACCCTCCGGAAAAGCGCGGAACAGCAATGGGATTGTTTGCCTTAGGGGCAACTTTTGGACCTTCGTTAGGTCCTACGTTGGGTGGTTACTTAACGGAACACTTTAACTGGCGCTGGGTCTTTTACGTTAATTTACTACCTGGAATTTTGGTTGTTTATCTCCTGACGTTACTCATGAAAAATAATAGAGAGAAAGGTATTCCTCCTCTTGATTTTCCCGGATTTTTACTGCTTGCAGTTTCTCTTTCCTCGTTAATAACTGCACTCTCAAAAGGTAACAACTGGGGGTGGAGTAATCCAAAAACGGTAGTTCTGTTTTACGTATTTGCGGTAACTACGGTAATTTTTATCATTCATCAGCTGAAAACAAAGTATCCTTTAGTTAACCTTGACCTATTTAAGTACCGCTTTTTTGCCTTTCCCGTTTTGGCTTTAACGCTTTTCGGTATGGGCGTTTACGCTTCCTACTTTTTGCTCCCTCTCTACCTTGAAAAGCTCAGAGAGTTTCCTACCATAGTTGCAGGAGAAATTCTCTTTTACCCTGCTGCTGCAACTGGAATAGTGAGCATAATAGTGGGAATATTGCTTGATAAAAAAATCCTTTCCCACCGCGCTTCCATAGTAATTGGTACTCTAATCTTCATTATTGGCACTCACCTTCAAACGCTTTTAAACCTTGATATGTCAAAGTGGCAGATAGTCGCACTTCTGCTTCCGTGGGGGGCAGGGATGGGATTTTTCTTTCCCGCCCTTTCCCAAATATCTTTAGGAAACTTTACAGGTGACCTTTTAAGACAGGCTTCTTCTCTCCAGAACCTTTTAAGACTTGTTGGTGGCAGCGTTGGAACTGCAATCTCTACCCATATTCTTCTTTCTTCAGAAAGCGCTCACTTTAACCATTTGTCCATTCAGGTCTCCAAGTATTCCCCTCAGGTGATAGAATTCATTACGAAGTGGAAGCAGCACCTTTACTACGAGTGTTCAACTGTTACTCCAATGCTAAACGCAAAAGCGGAAGCGATTTTGGGAATGCTCTTCAAGAAGCACGCTTTCTGGCACTCTTTTGCCGATGCTTTTACTTTTGCAACCGTTTGTGGAATTTTAACCTTAATCTTTGCGGTTAACGTAGGAGGGAACGTTGAAAAGGTTAATGCCGATTCTGATACTTGTAGCGCTGACTAAAAGCGTCTATTCTGCCACTCTCGGTGAAGTAATAGACCTTGCGTTAAAGAACAACCCGGAAATTAAAAAGGCTAAAGAAGAGACGAAGATAACCCTTGCCCAGTATAAAGAAGCTATTTCAAAATTCTTCCCAGACGTTAAGTTGGAATACTTTAAAACTCACCTTTCAGACGTCCCTTCCTACTCTATGAGTATTCCCGGGTTGCCGCCTATGAACTTTTCCCTTTTTGAAAAGAACTTTTACATGTTCAAAGTTTCCGCCACGCAACCTATCTTCATGGGCGGGAAGTTAATACTTAACAAAGAGATAAAAAAGAAAATACATACCGCTTCCTTCTACCAGTTTGAAGAAGTTACCAACAGGATTGTCTGCCAGGTGAAAAAAGATTTCTATACGGCAGTAGAAGCGAAAAACGCCGTTCTTATAGCAAAAGAGTATTTAAAGGCTGCTGAAAGCCACTATAAAACCGTCAAAGCCTTTTACGACGAAGGAATAGTAGCGCGGAGAGACCTTTTAGAAGCGGAAGTAAATCTGAAAGAAGCTGAGGAGTCTTTAGAAAAAGCTAAAAACGCCTACAAGGTCGCTATTGAAAAGCTAAAAGAAGATACAGGATATACCCTTAAAGATGAAAACGTTCCAATAAAAACCGATTTTGTAAAGGTGAAAGAGAGTTTAAAAGAACTTATCAAGTTGGCGCTTAAAAACAGACCGATTTTAAAAGCGTTAAAACTTGAAAAGAAGGCTGCTGATGAAGGGGTAAAGATGAGTTACGCTTCTTTCTCTCCTGACGTTTTTCTCAACCTTACCTACGAAAAGACAGACCAGTATCCGATGAACGGCAATTTTGATAACGTTCAGGTTTCGCTTGGCGTTTCGCTTCCACTTTTTGAAGGGGGATACAGGTTTTTCAGAGTAGAAGAAGCTAAAGGAATGAGAAGGAAAGTTGACTACGAGTATGAAAAAGCTGTAAACGCCGTTAAACTGCAGGTTACGGCAGCTTACTCAAAGCTTAAAACTGCCCAGAAAAGGATAGAGACTGCCAAAGCGATGGTCAGAGAAGCGGAAGAACTTCTAAAAGATTCTAAGGAAAGGTATAAAGAACACGTTGGAACGTCAACGGAAGTAGTTGACGCCATAGCCTACCTTACAAAAGCTAAAGGTATTCTCAACTCCGCTGTTGCAGATTACAGCAGGGCAGTAGCCGACCTTGAATACGCAATCGGAAAGAGAATAGAGAGATGAAAAGAATATTTGTTGTTTTACTGCTGTTTGCGGCGGTTTTTGGTTGCGGGAAAAAAGAAAATGCAAACCTTTTATACGTTAACGGCAGAATAGAGTGTGACGAGTACGACGTAGGAAACAAGTATCCTGGAAAGGTTGAGAAAGTGTTGGTAAAAGAGGGAGATTCCGTTAAGAAAGGGCAGGTTTTAGCCGTTCTTGATTCTAAAGAGTTAAGAGCTCAAGTAAGAGGGGCAGAGGCGCTTTTAAAGTCTTCCCAAAACGTTGTTGAAGCAAAGGAAAAAGAGGCTTTGTCTTTAAGAGAAGAAATCAAATCTCTTCAGGAAAAGTTAAAGGAACTTCACTCTTCCGTTCCTGAAGAGATAGAGATAGCTAAAAGTAGAGTTAAAGAGTGCCAGATTGCAGTAAAACAGGCGGAATTTTCTCTCTCTTCGGTTCGTTCCGCTTTGTCCAAAGCGGAAAAGGACTACAAACGCTTTAAATCTCTCTACGAAAGGAGGGTTATTTCAAAGGACAAGTTTGAGAGAGTTGAGCTGAACTATAAACAGCTACTTGATAGGGAGAAAACGGCTGCAGCAGAAGTTGAAAAGGCTAAAGAGAATTTGCAGATAGCCCGCAGGCAACTAAAGCTTGCCGAAGAAAAGCTAAAAGAGATTCCTTCTTTGAAACATAAAATCGCTTCAATGGAAGAAAACTTAAAGGCGTTGAAATCGGTTGTTTCTGCTTATAGAGAGAAAAGCCGTCAGGCAGAGGCGGAACTTGAAAGGTTAGAAGCTGTTTTAAAAGATATGAAAATTCGTTCTCCGATTGATGGAATTGTAATGGAGAAGATGGTTGAACCGGGAGAGGTGATTCCAGCCGGTTACCGGTTGTTTACCCTCTATAATCCCGATGACGTCTATTTTGAGGGTTACGTTCCCGAAAGTAAAGTTGGCTTTTTGAGTATAGGACAGAAAGGTTACCTGAAGGTTGATACTTACCCCAACAGAAAGTTTCCGGTTCGACTTACTTACGTGAGTTCCCGCGCAGAGTTTACGCCTAAAGAGGTTCAAACGAAGGAGGAAAGGGTAAAAGAGGTATTTAAAGTTAAATTGAGGGTTGTTAAAAATCCCCACCACCTCCTAAAACCCGGAATGCCTGCAGACTGCTACATCTATTTAAGGTAAAAGAGTTGACAGAAAAGGTTGTTGAAGTTGAAAACCTGTTCGTTGCTTATAAAAACGGAACTGTTGCTGTTAAAGGCGTCTCCTTTTCTGTTAAAAGGGGAGGAATTTATCTGTTCGTAGGACCAGACGGCGCCGGCAAATCTTCTCTCTTTAAATCTGTTGCTGGAGTAATCAAGTACTCTTCAGGTAAGGTTTCCGTTTTAGGTTTTGACCCCAATAACGATGAGGAAGTTGAAAAGATAAGAGAGAAAATATCCTTCATGCCGCAGGGGCTCGGACTCAATCTCTACCAGCGATTATCTGTAGAGGAAAACCTTGACTTTTTCGCTGCTCTGAGGGGTATTGAAGGAAAAGAAAAGGAAGAGAAAAAAGAGTTGTTTTTGAAGATTACGGGGCTTGCCCCTTTTAAAAACCGAAAAGTAGAGCACCTTTCCGGTGGAATGAAGCAGAAGTTAGGAATCTGCTGTTCCCTTATGCACAATCCAGAGATTGTCATTCTTGATGAACCTACAACGGGCGTTGACCCTGTTTCAAGGAGAGAAATCTGGAATCTGATTTACACCTTTTCAGAGAAGGAGAAAATAACGTTTTTAGTTTCAACCTCTTACATTGATGAGGCAGAGAGGGGAACGTTCGTTTTCGTTATGGAAAACGGAGAGATAGTTCTGCGTTTTAAGCCGGGAGAGGTTTCCCTTGAAGACTACTTTAACGAGGAGATAGAAAGAAACCAGGTTCGTGTGTCTGTTCCTTTTAAAAGCGTTGTTAACGTTCCGGAAAACGCCGTTATTGTTAGAAACGTTACGAAAAAGTTTGGTGATTTCGTTGCCGTTGATAACGTATCTTTAACGATTAAAAGAGGTGAGATAGCGGGATTTTTAGGACCAAACGGCGCAGGTAAAACCACGTTGATAAAAACGATTTTAGGTATATACGATAGAGATTCTGGTTACGTTGAAATTGCAGGTTATAGAAACGTTGAGAGGTGCAGAAAAATCATAGGGTATACGTCTCAAAAGTTTTCTCTCTATGAAGATATGACCGTTAATGAAAATCTCATTCTTTGGGGTTCTGTTTACGATGTGCCGTTTAAAGATTTAAAGCGAAGGATAAAGCAGTTCCTTGAGATTTTACAGTTAGATAAGTTTAAATCTGCTCTTGTATCTTCTCTTCCATTAGGAGTTAAGCAGAGAGTTGCCCTTGCTGCTGCTCTTCTTCATTACCCTGTTATTTTGTTTTTGGATGAACCGACCAGCGGCGTTGACCCTGTTGAAAGGAACGTCTTCTGGCAGATTATCAGAGAACTTTCTAAAAGGGGCGTTACGTCCCTTGTGACCACTCACTATATGGATGAAGCGGAGTTTTGCGATAGGGTGTTTTTGATGAGGGAGGGGGGGATTTTTAAGGAAGGCAGTCCAGATGAACTTAAAAGAGAGGTAGAAGAAAAGGTGGGTGGAGTTTACGAGATATTTACAGATTCTCCATTTAGGCTTTATTCCCTTCTTAAAAAAAGGGGATTGAAAGTTACCGTTTTCGGAAGAAAGGTAAGAATATATACTGACGCTGTTACGGTTGAGCGACTCAAAAAGGAACTAAAAATTGGAAAGATAGAAAGAGTTAAACCAACAATGGAAGACGTTTTTGTCCTTTCAGTTATGTAATATATTTTAGTATAAGGCTTTGTGGGTAGAATGATGGTTGAGAACTATGAAGAAGTACAGGAAATATTACGTAGACATAGGAGAGAATTGGAAGAAAAGTATGGGGTTATTCATATAGGCGTTTTTGGGTCTTTCGGTCTGGGTAGTCAAAGGGGAGACAGTGATGTGGATTTGATAGTAAGAATAGATAGTAAAAAGGATAGTTACAGAAATACTCTAAAGCTTAAAAATTATCTTGAATCCTTGTTGGGGCGTAGAGTTGATATTATCAAGGAAAAAGTTTTAGAAAGGGGAATTCTTCCATCGTTTGCAAAAAGTGTAAAAAGGAGTTTTAAAAGTGTCTTCTAAAAGATTTTCTTCTGAAAAGGTAAGGGGTTATCTTGAAAGAATTGTCAGGGATTGTTTGAAGGTTTCAAAACGAATTAAAGGAGTTGATAAAAAAGAATTTGTAGAAAGTGAGAAGGAAACGATGGATGAAAAAAGAGACGCAATAGCTAAAAGGCTTGAGAATATAGGTGAAAATGTTTGGAAGCTTCTTACACAGACGAATATTTTTGATAAATATCCGTATGAAGATTGGGAGAGCATTGCAGGATTCAGACATATATGTGTTCATGATTATGATGTTATTGATTTTGATGATGTTTATGATATAGCGGTTAACGAAATTCCTCGCCTTTTACAAAACATATGTAGAATCTATGAAGAAGAATATAAATCTAATGCTATTGAGATTGTAAGTAAAAAATACAAACTTGTTTTAAGAAAGAACAACTGGGGAGAATAGTTAATCATGCAAAAAATAGCTGAATTTCATAGAATGTGCCCTAACTGTGGCGGTCTTATATCCGATGAACGCTTGAAAAAAGGACTTCCATGTGAAAAATGTTTATCCTTTGAGATTTCTTACCAGTCACCTCAAGAAGTCTGCCGTGCCTTAGGAGAGAACCTAAAAAACTTTGAAATACTGTGCGAACTTGATTCTTTCGTTTCCAAGTATTGTGACTTCTTTAAAGAAAAGACGGGATTTACTCCTTGGAACTTACAGATTACCTGGACCAAGAGGGTTGCTTTAGGTAAATCTTTTACGCTTATTGCACCTACAGGCGTTGGTAAAACAACGTGGGGGCTTGTAACTGCAGCTTTTATTGAGGGAAAAGTTTACGTGATAGTTCCTTCTAAACTTTTGGTTATGCAGACTAAAGAGCGTTTAAGTAAATGGACAGATAAAAAAATTGTTGCCTATACAGGAAAGAAAAGTGAGAAGGAAGCTATAAAGAGCGGTGATTTTGAAATTCTTATTACGACTACGAACTTTCTTTACAGAAACTACGACATAATTCCTAAACCTTTTAACTTCGTTTTCGTTGATGACGTTGATTCCCTTTTAAAGAGCGCCAAAAACGTTGACAAAGTTATAGGTCTTTTAGGGTTTGACGAGAAAGATTTTGAATTAGCTTTAAAAGTGATAGACCTTAAATCCCTTTTGGCTAAGCTTGGCGAAAAGGCTGACAAAAAACTTATTGAGAGGATTCGCAAACTAGAAGCTATATTGGAAAAGAAGAGAGAACAGATAAAGAACGTTTTGGTTGTTTCTTCTGCAACGTCCCAACCCCGTTCAAAGAGAGTAAAACTTTTCAGAGAGCTTTTAGGATTTGAAGTTGGAAAATCCGCCACCACCCTCCGCAACGTTGAAGATATCCTTATCTATACAGATACAGATTACCTTAAGAAATCCCTTGAACTTATCAAAAAGTGGGGTAGAGGCGTTTTCGTCTTCGTAGCTTCAGATTTTGGCAGAGAATACGTTGATAAGGTAGTTGATTTCTTTTCGGAAAACGGCATTACAGCCATATCTTATGAAGATTTCACGCCGGAAAACCAGCAAAAGTTCATAGATGGCGAGATAGAAGCGGTTGTAGGTATCTCAAGTTATCGTAACCCCCTTGCCAGAGGAATAGACCTGCCTCAGGCTGTCAGATATGCCGTTTTTATCGGCGTTCCCAAAATGGAGTTCAGCGTTAAGTTAACTCTTTCCCCTATTCGCCTTTTTGGGCTTCTTATAGCTTTGAGAGAACTCTTTCCTTCAGAAGAAAGCACAAAAGTTTTGGGCTACATAAACTACCTAAAGAAGTATTTAAGCCTGAAAGAGGAGTTAATTGACAGGTATCCAAAGATAAAGGAAAAGTTGGAAGAGATTAAATCTTTTCTTGAACGTTATCTTTCAGACGAGAGTTTCTTGCAAAAGATAAGGCGTTCAGAATCTGTTTCTTTAAAGGAAATCAACGGAGAACTTTACGTAGTTGTCGGTGATGCGGCAGGTTACGTTCAAGCTTCCGGTAGAACTTCGCGAATGTTTGCTGGCGGTTTGACAAAAGGCGTTGCCTTAACGATTGTTGATGACTTGAAGGCTTTAAATTCTCTTAAGAAAAGGTTAACCGTTTTCCTTGAAGATATCACTTTCAAAGTTTTAGATGAGGATAAAGGAAGAAAACTTGCAGAAAAGTTTGGCTTTCAGCTGATAACTGAAGAGGAGTTAAAGAGAATTTTCAGAAAGGTTGATGAAGATAGGGAAAGAGTGAAAGAGATTCTCTCTGGGAAGATAACTGCAGAGACGAAGAACTTAGTTACCACTGCTTTGGTTGTTGTTGAGTCACCTAACAAGGCAAGAACGATAGCGGGATTTTTCGATAAACCTGTAAGGAGAAAGATAAAGACCGTTGACGTTTACGAGATAAACACGGGGAAAAAGGTTTTCCTCCTTACCGCTTCAAAGGGACACGTTTTTGACCTGACCGTGAGGGACGGCTTGTGGGGAGTTAAAGAGGAAGATAACCGATATATTCCCTACTACGATACCATTAAATACTGTTCTGCCTGCAACGAACAAACGACGGAACCTTTCTGCTCCAAGTGTAAAAAGAAGCCTGATGTAGATAAGATAGATATAATCAAAGCTTTGAGAGAAGTTTCTCTTGAAGTTAATGAAATTCTCATAGCCAGCGACCCGGATACCGAAGGTGAAAAGATAGGGTGGGACGTTGGAACGGTTCTAAAGCCATACCAGAGAAACATGCGGAGAATGGAGTTCCACGAAATTACGAAGTGGGCGTTTTTAGAAGCTCTTGAAAACCCCAGAGACGTTGATGAAAACCTCATAAAAGCCCAGATAGTCAGGAGAGTTGCCGACAGGTGGATAGGTTTTGCTCTAAGTGAGCATTTGTGGGGCGTTTTCGGTAAACAGTGGCTTTCTGCCGGTAGAGTTCAGACGCCTGTCTTAGGTTGGGTTATAAAGAGGTATGAAGAGAGTAAGGAGAAGATAGGTTTAATTGAAGTAGAGACGGAGTTGGGAACGTTTTCTTTTAAGGTGGAGGATTTAGAACTTTTAAACCAGATAGAGGCGGAAAAGTTAAAAATCAGCGTTCTTTCAAAGAATATAAGGGAGAAAAATCCCCTCCCTCCCTTCAACACCGGAGAACTCTTAAAAGAAGCGTCCAACGTTTTGGGATTTTCGGCAGATACTACAATGAACTTGGCGCAGGACCTTTTTGAAGGCGGTTTTATTACTTACCATAGAACTGACTCAACAAGAGTTTCCACTGCTGGAATGGGGGTTGCAAAGGAGTATATTTCCGAAAAGTTCGGCGCCGATTACGTTAAATTGAGACCGTGGGGAGAGGGAGGCGCTCACGAGTGTATAAGACCTACACGTCCTGCCGATGCAGATGGTTTAAGAACGCTCATAACGGTTTCCGGTTCAACTTTCAGGATGACAGAAGACCACTTTGCCCTTTACGACTTGATTTTCAGGCGGTTTATTGCTTCTCAGATGGTCCCCGTTGAAGTTGAAGAGGTGGAAATACTCTTAACCCTTTTACCTTCTGAAATTAAAGAGGAAGAAACTGCCGTTGTAAGAATAGTTAAAGACGGCTGGAATTTGATTTTGCCTATGAAGGTGAGATTTTTGGATATTGAGACAGATGAGTTGGAACTTGACGTCTTAAAACTCATTAAAAGAAAAATCCCCAAAGTTTATCCCTTTACTCAAGGAGAATTGGTTGAAGAGATGAGGAAGAGAGGAATAGGTAGACCTTCTACCTACGCAAAGATTGTTCAAACTCTGCTTGACCGAAAATACGTGGTTCAAAAAGGCAAGTTCCTGTATCCTACTTCTCTTGGAATTAAGGTTTACGAGTACTTATCGGAACGCTTTCCTTTCTATACTTCTGAAGAGTTTACTCGCAGTCTTGAAGAGTTGATGGACAGGATAGAAGAGGGAAAGGTTGATTATCAGGAAGTTTTAAAAGAGCTGAGAAAGGCAGTTGACGGCATAAAAGCTGTTAAAGTATAACCTTTTCTGCTTTGAGAACGTTATTTTTTACTCTGCCAACGCCGATAAACTTTTCGTTAAACATAACGGAGTATAATCCGTCTTTTTCTTTTACCTTTAAAGGAGCGCCGTTTTTGAAGCGTTTGAAAGAAGGTTCTTCGGTTAGAGAGAGGGTGGGGAAGGGGAGGATTTTTTCGGGACTTAGTAAGTATTTACTAATGTTTTCTTTGTTAAGCTGGCTTAATTTAACAGTTTCATTTAGCGTGATTTTTCCTATCTTAGTTCTCCTTAATTCAGAAACGATAGCACTACACCCTAAACTCTTTCCAATATCATAGACAAGCGAACGAATATAAGTACCAGAAGAGCAGCAAACGTTTAGAACAAATTCAGGGAAATTGTAATCAATGAGTTCTATTTTGTAAATTTCTACTTCTCTTTCTGGCAGTTCTACTTTTTCGCCTTTTCTTGCAAGTTCGTAAGCTCTCTTCCCTTTTATTCTAACTGCTGAAAAAGGAGGTGGAACTTGCTTAATCTTACCTTTAAATTTTGATAAAGTAGCTTCAAGTTCTTCTTTAAATATGGTTTTGCACTCTTCTTTTCTTACGCTTCCATCTGTATCGTAGGTGTCACTGTCGTAACCGAAAACACCTTTTACAAGGTAACATTTATCCTGTTTTAACAGATATTCAGAAAGTCTTGTTGCCTTTCCTGCGGAAAGTATTAAAACCCCCGTAGCCAACGGGTCAAGCGTTCCGCAATGCCCTACTTTATCTTTGACTAACTTTCTTACTTCCTTTACAACGTCGTGGGACGTTACCCCTTTAGGTTTATCAACTACTAAAAATCCCAACATTAGACTACTTGATAATTTCTGGCGTAATAAATATCAACAACTTAGTATTTTTAACTTGTACATCTGTACTTCTGAATAACCAACCAAGTAGTGGAATTCTGCTAAGAACGGGAACTCTTGATGAACTTTTCATTTTTTCTTTTTCATAAATACCACCTATCACTACTGTATCTCCGTTTTTAATTCTAACTACAGATTTGACGTTCCTTGTATCAATGGCTGGTTCGTTGTTTCCTGTGATAGCTGTGTATTCGTAGTTTGGAGAGTCCTTTCTAACTTCAATATTCATAATTATGTTGTTATCACCAGTAATATGGGGTTTGACTTTCAATATCAAGGATGCTTTTTTAAACGATACAGTTGTTGTTGTTCCAGCTGATGTAGATGTAGATTCAGTATAAGGAATCTCTATACCCTGTTCAATTGATGCTTCTTGGTTGTTCAGAGTCATTACTTTTGGACTTGAAAGTATTTGAACGCCACCATCAATTTCAAGAGCTTTTAGAGCTAACTCTACTCTTAAAGTTTGAGATGGATTAAGAATACCCAATGCTAATGTGCTATCTCCTACAGGAACGTTAGCAAAAGGAGTGGAAGATGACAGAGCATCGGGAGATATCAGTGCATTATATCCTGAGGTGTTAAATCCATAACTTCCTGCTAATCCTGTAGCAGGTGGTGTTCCTAAGTGGCTAAATCCACTTATGTACCAACTAAAACCTAACTGTTTTTCGGCGTTGGATTGAATTTGAATAATTTTAGCTTTAATCATTACTTGCTTTTCAGGTCTATCTATATCTTTTACTACGCTTGCTATTTCTTTATAGTGTGTTTCCGTAACGTTTAGGATTAAAGAATTTGTTGCTGGAATGGTTACTATCTTTTCTTTGTTGCTGAATTTGAACAGTTCGTTTAGTTTCTTGGCGATTTTCTCTGCATCAACGTACTGCAACTTAATGATATAACTGTTTACAGGCTCCAACTTCCTTTGAACGATTATTTTTTTCTTTGGTAGGATTCTAATGTAATCTTCGGCTTGTATGTATGTAAGGTTTAGCGGTTCCAGAACAGCTTTTAAAGCTTCTTTCCAAGGAACAGGTTTGGAAAAGTCTATGTTTACCGTACCTTTAACTTCCGGGTCAAACACTACGTTAAACCCGGCAGCGCTTGCTATAGCTTTTATTACGGACCTTACATCGGCATTTGTGAATTTTAAAGTAAGCTTAAGAGTTTTATCTTCTTTTGCTGCTAGTTTATCATACGTTTTTTTCTCGGGTATAGAAAATGCGACTATAGAGATGGTGTTATTTCCTACGTTGACTTCAACTGCTTTTGCATTAACTTTAACTTTTATTTGTGAGGTATTTTTGCTATTTTGTATTTGAATACTTTCTATTGACTGAGAAGGAACTTTATAAAGACCTTCTTTGAGTTTTAAACCATATACGGTTACGCTGACAAAATTCCTAGATTTTGAGTACTCTATTTTCTGAGGTTGTTTAGGCAGAGAGATTATGAGTTTTTCGCCAGATTTAAGTCTAACAGTGTTGAACTTTGGCACTACGTAATCAGCTGGTTTGACAATTAACTTTATCTGTTTGCCGTTTTGAACGACTTTTAATTCACCTTTTTTAAGCAGACTTAAATCTATTAAAGAACCTTTGTTGTAAGGTTTTATGATAGCTGATTCTACAAAATTACCCCTTTTGCCTATGTTGTAGAGTTTGGAAACTGTGCAATCCTCCAATTTTACTTTTATCTCTTTTCCTCTTGTGGCTTCAGGGATAACTTTGCAGGTTTGAGAAGCAGAAATATCTATTTCAAACTGTTTACCATCGTAAATAGCATTTATGCTTTCAACGTTTCCTGCGTAAGCTGTTCCGCTTATTAATATGGCTGTAGTTATAGATATTATTTTCCTCATTTGTCTAACCCTCCGTATTCACTTTGAGGACTAAAGTTTTCTTTACCAGTTTTTTTCCTACTTTGGAGTATTTAACGATATATACTTTGTTAGGTGTTATTTTTACTACTTTGGCGTCTGGAGCTATCGGGTCTCCTGGTTTTATTATGAACGTTCTACCTGTGTTGGGGTCAGTTGTTACCAGCTGATAGTTATCGTTTCCTACCCCTATAACTCCTTCTATTACGAGCGAGTCAAGAGGAACGGGTATAACAGGTTTGAATAGCTTAACTTTTGAAGGTTTTAGGTTTAACTTTTTTTTGTTCAGGTATGCTTTTTCTGCCAATTTCTTCTTGATAATTAGATTGATTGGATTTAAAAATGGGTCTTTTTTATAAGCAAATGACGACTGAGAGGCGAGTATAAAAACGATTATTAAAGTAACGGTTACTTTTCCTTTCATTAACTACCTCTTTAAGTTAAAGGCTTTTATTTTCATATCTACTTGAATGGTGTCCTTTGTTGAACTGTTTTTGTCTGTACCAACTTCTCCAGTTCTTTGAATAGCTTTTATTGATATATTGCCGAAAGCTAATATCCTGTTGGCTTTTGATAACTTTTCACACCATCTTAAAAAGTGCGGATACGTTCCTATCATCGTTATTTGATAAGGCGTTTCAACGTAGTATTTCTTTTGGGTGGGGTTAGAGCGTTTGATACTCATTATTTTCATTTGAGAATCAGCTGAGCTTATTGATTTAATAATTTCATCAACTTTTTCTGTACCAGTCGGTAACTTTGATTCTAAGCTTCTGATTTCATTCTCTAACTTTGCTATTTCTTGCTTTAAAACGTTTCTCCTTTTTTCTACTGCTTTGAGTCTATTAACGGAAAGTAAGAGTGTATTTCTATTTTTTTCTAACCTTTGGAGGTTTTCTTTTAGAGGTGTTATTTGTGTAGAATATAAGAGTAAGTACAAAATCCCGCCGATGATAATTATCGCTATCCACCTCTGCCATCGTGGGATTTCTTTTATTCTTTCATATATACTTCTTAGAGCTTCCATTATTTTCTCTCCACGTTTACTTGGAAGGTATAGTAATTGATTTTTAGTTTTAACTCTTTATTCTCGTACGTTTTTCTGTAAGCATCCTTGAAAGTGATATCTCCTAAATTTTGAGATACTTTTTTAAGAAAGTCTGAAAGCCTGTTGAGGTTGTAAGCGTATCCGGATATGAATAGAGCGTTTTTATTTCTTTCAAAAACAGCGTCAAGCCAGATACCTTTAGTATTTGAAGGGTTTGCGAAGAAGTATAGGAAAGATGGAACATTTCTGGATTTGTCTAATTGAGATATTACAGATAACTTCCTGTTGAGTTCTTCTTTTTTCTTTTTGAGGATTTTTTCTTCTTTAGCTACGGCAGATAACCTTCTTTTTTCTGCTTGCAGACGAGATATGTCACTTTGAATCTTGCTTATCTCTTGCTGGATTACCGTTTTTTGAAGGTAAGTAACAGATAAGATTCCTATTATTACTATTAGAGCAAATAGTATGTCGGGATTTAAATACTTTGCGAGTTGTGATTCTTTAACTTCTGCAAAATTAAACCTTAGCATTTTCGTCACCCTTATATCTTAGAGATAGTCCTGTTGCTATTCCAAATTCCTGGCATCCTGGAATTTGGGAGAATTTTAAAGGTTCTCCAGGATAAACGTTCTTTCCTGAGTAGGTTTTTATCTCGTCTATAATTCCCTTAAGCTTAGATGAACCACCGTAAAGGAATATATCTTCTACCTCTAAATTGAATCTATCTTTGAAGTTTTCTATTGTCCACATGATTTCTGTAATGAGTTTTTTGATAAATTTTGTTATTACTTTTTCAAAAGCGGTTTCGTAGGATACTTCTTTAAGGTTTTCCCCTCTTTTTAGAGCTTCTGCTTCTTCAACGCTTATCAGAAATTCCTTTTGCAGTTGTTCAGTTATGGAAGTACCGCCTGTTTCTATGTTTCTGGTAATGTAAGGATACCCTCCAAAAGAAACTATTATTTTGGTAAACGATGCACCTATGTCTACCAGACACACGGGAGTGGCGGTATGTTCAGGATTGTTCATGTAGAACTGATTGTTTAAGGCTGCAGGTTCTATGTCAACGACAGCGGCTTTTAATCCGGCTTGTTCTAAGAGAGAAACTCTATCGTTGATGAAGGTTTTCTTTACTGCGGCAATTGCTATATCAATAGTCCCCTCTTCTATTGAAAGAGGGAGTATTTTGTAATCTATCTTCACTTCGGAAATTTCTTCAGGGCTTATTATACTTTGCATATATTCGCTAACGGCTTGTTCCGGGTCTTTTTCTTGCGGGACGCTTATGACTGTATAAAAACAGGAAGATAGGGGGATGTGTATAGCTACCTCTTTTTCTTTTACTCCTGCTGAATTAAGGAGTTCTTTAATGTAATTGGCAAGCATGTATCTATCAACAATTTCGGTACCAGCTATGACCTGGTCTTCGTACTTAATTTCTGCGTGAGCAATGAGTTTAAATTGCCTTTTATAGCTTTCAAGGTGAACTAATTTTACGCTGTAACTACCTATGTCTATGCCTGGGAGGTAGTTTCCTCCCCCCTTCAAGAACTTGATTAGTTTTTTCATCTTATCCCCTTAATGACACTTATACTAACAATTGGTAAAAGTAGGGAGTAGATGATAAACCCCACTATAAACCCCGCTAATAACATAGTAACAGGCTCTAATAGAGATGTCAAGTATTGAGTTTTTCTCTCTATCTCTTCTGTTAGGATAAGGTCAATTCTTTCAAGCATTTGTGGTAGCTCTCCAGATTCCTCTCCAGCTTTTAGGAGTTGGAGTATGAATCCTGGAAGTACAGAAGTTTGGGATAGGGAAGGGCTTAGAGAGTGTCCGGAGTTGAGGAGGACGGGGATTTTTTGCAGTTTATTCTTTACGTAGGTATTTTTTAGCGCCTGGATGGAGATGTTTACAGATTCTATTAACGGAGCTCCCGATTTTAGGAGAATTGCCATTGTGGAGAAGAATCTTTGCAGTTCAGAAAATAGAATAATTTTTCCTAACACGCCTAACTTTAACTTCCATTTGTCTATTGTTAGCGGTTTTTTCTTTGCAAAGTAATAGAGGAGCAGTGTTAGTAAAAGAGTTGAGAGTAATAAAATAACGTAATGATTAATGAATAAATTACTCATCGCTATTGTGAACTTTGTAACTGTTGGAAGTTCAGCGCCCGTTGATTTATAGATGTTTACGATTTTAGGGACGACTGTAACTAACATGAAAACTACAACGCTAAAAGCTATCGTTATGAGTATTGTTGGATAAGCTAATGCTTGTACCACTTTGTTTTTGAGTTTCTCTCTCTTTTCTAAAATTTCAGCGGCTATGAGTAGGTTTGAAGATAGGTATCCGCTTTTTTCTCCGGAGTGAATGAGATTTATTAAGACAGGGTCTCTAATACCAGCTTTCTTTATTGATTCTGTTAACGTTAAACCTTCTTTTAGTCCGGAAGCTATTTCTAAATAAAATGCCTTTAACTTTTCAGATTCTGCTTCTTTAGAGAGTGAGTTTATTGCGTCTAATATAGGTATTCCTGCGTTTAGCATAATTCCTAAAGTTCTAAAAAAAAGAGCTAACTCCTCGTTAGATATTGGAGTTTTTCGCAGGAAGAAGAGTTTTAGTTCTTTCTTAGAAGCGCTTGTACTTTTCTCTTGAACTTCGTACGGGAAAATATTTTGCCTTTTGAGTTCTCTTATGGCAACAGATTTGTTTGGAGCTTCTATTACGCCTTTTGTTTCTTTTCCTTCTACAGTATAGCCTTTGTAAGAGAATACTGCCATCTATCCTCTCGTAACTCTTAGTACTTCTTCTGTTGTCGTAATCCCCATTTTTACCTTTTCTGCTCCGTCCATTCTTAACGTTTTCATTCCGTTTTTTACTGCTAACTCTTTGATTATATCTGAGTCTTTTTCATCTAATATGGCTTTTCGGACGTTTTTATCCACAACGAGAATTTCATAGATGGCTGTTCTTCCTAAATAACCTGTTCCCATGCAGTTTTCGCAACCTTTTCCTTTGAAGAAATTACCATTAAAACTTTCTATTCCCAATTCCTTTAATTCTTCCTTCGTAGGAGTGTAGGGTTCTTTACAGTAGGGACATATCTTTCTTACAAGTCTTTGAGCTATGACGCCTATAACGGAAGATGCAACTAAAAATGGTTCTATCTTCATATCTATGAGTCTTGTAACGGAACTTGCAGCGTCGTTCGTGTGAAGAGTTGAGAAAACTAAGTGACCTGTTAATGCGGACTGAATTGCTATTTCTGCCGTTTCTACATCTCTTATTTCACCTATCATTATCACGTCAGGGTCTTGCCTTAAAATACTGCGAAGGGCGTTTGCAAAGGTTAAGCCAATTTCAGGCTTTACCTGAACCTGTGAGATACCTTCAAGTTGGTATTCAACAGGGTCTTCTACTGTTATTATGTTTATCTCTTCTTTGTTAATTTCTGACAGAGAAGCGTAAAGGGTTGTTGTCTTACCTGAGCCTGTGGGTCCTGTTACTAAGATGATTCCGTGGGGTGAACCGATTAGTTTTCTAAATGTTTGATAGTCATCTTCTAAAAGTCCTAATTCTTTTGTTGAGTATAGTATTGATTCTTTACTTAGAAGTCTTAATACTACTCTTTCGCCGAAGTAGGTTGGAAGGGTAGAAACTCTTATGTCTACTTCTTTACCACCTATTTTTATCATTATCCTGCCGTCTTGTGGCAGGCGTTTTTCGGCTATGTCTAATTTTGCCATTATTTTGAGGCGGGAGGTGAGGGAGGGGATTTTTGAAGCTGGTATCTCTCTTACAGTTTTAAGTACGCCGTCAATTCTAAAGCGTATTCTCATTTTATTTTTGAAAGGTTCAAAATGGATATCACTTGCTTTAATTCTGACTGCGCTCATTAACAAGTCATTTACTAATTGGACAATTGGGGCTTCATCGGTAGAGGTTAATAAGTCATCTTCTAAAGTTTCTTCAATTTCCTCACTTTCTTCAACTGAGGAAAGTGACGCTAAAAATTCATTAACTTCATCAAAAGGAACAACTACGACTCTAACAGGTTTTTCTAAAAGCCATTCAGCTTTTTTAAGACCTGTGTAGTTAAATGGATTATCTGTAGCAATAATAACTTCTTCTTCGTTATCGGATACGGGGATTATGCGTTCTTTCCTTATAAAATTTGGAGTTAGTTTATCAACTAATTTGTTATCGGGAAGGGTGGGTAACTTTTCGTAAAACTCAACGTTAACTTTCCTGAATAAATTTTTCAAAAAAGGCGAGTTCCATTTCAAAGTTCCTATGATTTTAGAAAACGTTTCTGATGCTGATTCTGGAACTAATCCGTTTTCTTTTAATAGTTTGATAAATTCTTTTTCACTTAACATTTTCTATTGTTACTCCTTCCATTTTAAATTCGCCAAATCCTTTAACGTCGGAAAGGATTCCTTTTCTTGATTCCTGAAGTTTACGTATGTTGTTTTCATAAGTTTTAACCTTACTTTCTGTGAGGGCATTTTCTTCCTCTCTCGTTCTTACTACTCTTGGAGTGATAAACACTAAAAGGTTTGTTTTTTCTATTTGGTGTCCGGTTTTCTTAAATAAGTTACCGATTATGGGGATATTACCTAAGATAGGTACTCTTTCTATCGTAGTGAGCTTTTTACTTTTGATTAAACCACCTATCACTAAAGTCTGACCGTCTTGAACGTCAACGGTTGTTTTTGCTTCTCTCTTTGAAGTTATAGGGGCTGTTTGGTCAGCGTTGGCATATCCTACAACGTCCTCCACCTTCTCGTAGATTTTTAAACGAACGTCTCCAGATGCAGTAATATGGGGAGTGATTTTTAAAGTAATTCCGACATCTTTGTAGTCGTAGCTGATTACAGGGTTGTTATTGGCATCGTATTTAACGCCTGTAGAGTAAGGAATAACTTTGGATATGTTTATTTCTGCTTCTTCATTATCCAGAGTTAATATTTGGGGAGTTGCTATAACGTTTACGCCGCCTTCTTTAGCGTAGGCGTTAAGCAGTAAACCGATATCAGGTAAACCGTTTCGCCATTTGGCAAGACCTAAAAGTAGACCAGGTGAAGCAGATGGGTAACCTTCTTGCAAAGGTAGGTTTCCGTATAGACTACCACCAAAAGGAACTAAGTTACCACGGGATAAAAATTTCCACTCAACTCCCATTTGCAGTAGTTTATCCATTGACATTTCTACTATCTGGACTTCTACAAATACCTGTGGACGTTTTACATCAATATTTTTAATGATGTCTTTTATTATCTGAAAATCTTCAGGAGAAGAAAGTATTATGAGAGCGTTGCTGCCTTTGTCTGCTACTATTTTTATTGTTCCGGTAAGTCCCAGCTTCTTAGAATTACCTTTGAAAAGCTTGTCCAATATTTTTGCTGTATCTTCGGCGAAGGAGTAATTGAGTTTTACTACATGAATGTTCCCTTCTTCAACTTTAATAGGTTTATCTAATTTCTTATAGAGAGACGCTACTTCTTTAATAACGTTGGGGGTTCCCACTACGTATAGAGTATTTGTTCTGCTATCAACGGCAAAGTGGTAGTAATCCCTTCCCGGTAACGGGTATGCTTTAATTAAGTCTATAGCGAAAGATTTGTTAAGTAATGCCGTTAGGATTTTGGCTGCATCTCCAGCTTTTCCGTTTTTAAATTGAAATGAAGCTATTTCCATTTTTACGGGCGATATGTCGAGACGGCGTAGGACTTTTTCTATCTTGTGGATATTCTTTTCTTTGTCAGTTACAACGATGGCGTTGATGTCTCTGACGAAGCTTGCTCTACCTATAGGGGAAAGTAAGTTTCTTATAAGTCCTTCTATCGTTACGCTTTTTATATGGTGGGGAATGATTATGTAGGTAAGTATTCTATCTCCACCATCAATTTTTCCGCTTTTGACTGTAGCGCTTTCTTTTGTTGCACTTCTGTTTCTTACTATTTTGACGTAACTACCGTAATCAACTATCTGATAACCTAATTCGTCAAGGGCGGCAGTGTATAAATCTAATAGTTGTTTTTTGGGAATAGGTTTGGGAGAGATGATGGTTACTTTTCCCTTCAATCCGGGAGGAACGATAAAATTTTTACCTGTGGCTTGACTAACAATCTTTGTAAAATCTTGAATATCGGCGGAATCAAGGTTTATTTGAACTGTTTGGTTCTGTTTGTTTGCTGCCAGTGTGGGTGTAGATAGTAATGTTAAGGTGGTTACGATAGCTAAGAATTTCCTCATAACTTCCTCCTATTCCAGTTCATAATGAAGTGTTACTTGTTTTCTATTTCTATAAACCGTTATTGTTACAGAGTCAGAGGATTTAAGCTGTTCAAAAGCTGAAAATGAATCTTCAGGAGTTCTTATGGCAATATTATTGATTGAAACGATAATATCTCCAGGTCTAATTCCTAACTTGTAGATGAAACTTCTTGGATTTACGTAAATTACCTTTAAACCTGACTGAGGTTTTTCAACTGGAAGGATGTTTATGTATCTGAGGAATTTTCCTGATGAAATTTCTTTTATTATTTCACTCCTTTTAACCGTATAGGTACGCTTTGAGATAGAACTGATAGGTGATACGGTGCTTATCTTACTACTCTGGTTAGCTTTTGTTTTGAATAGCCTAAGTTGAATTTCCTTTCCATCTCTTGAGAAGATTACGTATTCTGGAGCTATCTCTTTAACTTTAAAACCGTTAATTTCCTCGCCTACTGTAACTGGTTGTGTTTTTCCTGTTTTCATATCTTTTAAGAGGGCAATGCTGTGTTTACACTGACTACAGATTATAGTGCCTTTTAATACGTAGTTGTCCAAATTAAAGGTAACAGTTTGTTTTTGGGGGAGTGAAGCGGAGGTTTGTTTGAGATTTTTGGAAGGGGATTTGAAAAAACCTTCTTTTTCTAAGGGAGTGAAAATAGGAAGTTCCAACCTTTGTTGTTGGAGTTTGACGCTCGTTATGTTTAAACAGGGTTTTAGCTTGAAAAGGAATAGAGATGAAATGAAGGAAGAAATGGCGAAGGCTAAAAAGATTAGTGGTAAAATTACGATAAATTCAGTCCATTTTTCGGTTCTCATCTAATAACTTCTCCACGTAGCTGAGCTGTTTCTCCTTGTTATCTTCAGGAATTTTTTCATCAATTATTGCATATTTTAACTTATTTAGAATTTCTTTGAAAATGGGACCTGGTTTGAGTTTAAAGCGGTTGATTAGGTCTTTACCGCTAACTAAAGGTTTAACGTCTTTCCATTCCTTCAAATATTTAAGAATTTTCTCCCTTGTCTCTTCAGATTCTGGATAAGCAGCCAAGAGAAGAATAAACTCTTCGCTTTTACTTTTCAGTAAGGAATAGATTTCGCTATTCTTTTTCGCTTTTTCTATCCGTTTTATTGTAGGAATTATGAGGCGGCACATATCAAGGATTTCTTTTTTCTCTTTTTCAGGGACGGATAGAAAAGAGAGATATCTATTAACATCTTCGTAATCCTCTTTTAAAAAAAGAGCGCCAAAGAAAGGTAGATGGTAGTTAATGGAACTTTCTGGGAAGTTTAGTTTATGCCATATTACAACTTTTCTTAACCTTTCAAATAGGTCTTTTTCCCATCTGTTCCAATTTAGGTTGTCAAATAGAGAAGATAGCACTTTATACTGTTCAAGCTTGTTTAATACTCTTAAAGGATTGTCTTCTAACATTATTTGTTTCAATTCGTGGTATATTCTTTGTCCTTCAACTGTTTTAAACAACTTCCTTTGAACAGCCATTTTTAGGAGTTTTTCTGTGTGACTTCCTAATTCAAACCTGTAACGTGTGGCGAATCTTAAAGCTCTTAAAATTCTGGTTGGGTCTTCTACGAAGGAAAGGGAGTGAAGGACGCGGATTTTTCTGTCTTTTATGTCTTTTAAGCCGCCGAAGAAGTCTATTAGTTTTCCAAAATCTTTTGAGTTTATTTTTACTGCTAAAGTGTTTATGGTGAAGTCTCTTCTCATCAAGTCTTTTTTAAGCGGTGCCATGTCAACTTCAGGCAAGGCACCGGGTGAGCGATAGACTTCTGTTCGGGCTGAAGCAAAGTCTATTCTGTTTCCGTCAGGGAAAACTACCGTTGCCGTTTTAAATCTGTCAAAGGTGTGAACTTTTGCATTAAAGAGTTTTGCTATTTTCTTAGCAAACTCGGTTGCATCGCCTTCTACTACAACGTCAAGGTCGAAGTTTTTCCTGCCTATTATGAGGTCTCTAACGAAGCCGCCAATTATGTAAGCGTTTATTCCTAAATTTTCGGCTGTTTCTCCTATTTTTTTGATGAGAGAGAAAAGCTCTTTAGGTAGAGCTTCTTTGAGTTTCTGCGCGATGTTCTTTGTTTTTGGTGATACTTTAAATCTATTTTCATAAAACTTTTCAATCTCGTTTATTTCGTCTCGGTGAAGGTTTACTAAAATATCAGTTCTTGTTATAACGCCGATAGGTTTTTCATCTTTTATTACGGGAACAAAGCTCTGGTGTTTGTCTATTATTATCTCTTCTACTAAATTGATGGAATCGTCTGGTGATACAGAGTAAAACTCTCTTTCCATCACGTTTTCTACTTTCTCTTTTTCCAATCCCATGTATACCGCTTTATCTAACAAGCTTCGGTTTATTATGCCTAATATTTTTCCGGTTTTGTCTATTACTGGAGCAGCGTTTATTCCGTTTTTCATGAGCGTTAATCTTGCTTCTGAGACGGTGAGTTCCTTGCTGACTGTTATAGGTGGGGTAGTCATAATGTCTGAAGCTTTTTTGAGCGGTTCAACGGCTTTGGGCAAAATTTCCTTCAATTTTTCTAAAACTTCAAAAGCTGTTTTTCCTTTTATTGCGGCTGATGCAGCTTCTTTGTGTCCGCCTCCACCAAAAGCTGTTGCTACTTTTGATACGTCAATTTTGGGTGAGCGAGACCTTCCTATGATGAAAGTTGTTTTTTCTATCTCTACTACGCCTATTATAGCTGGGAGACCTGTAATTTCTATCAGTTTGCTTATCAGGTGGGCTATATCTCCAATATAGTTGTCAAATCTTGCGTAAGTTATTCCTATGCGGTTTCCGTTTATTTCTGTAACGTTGAGGTTATCTGTTAAAGTTTTCAGATAACTTAACTCTTCTTCAGTAAGTTCTTGGGGCAGGTATCTTTTAACAAATTCAAGGTTTGCACCGCAGCTTAGTAGATATGCAGCAGCTATGAAGTCAAGGGGAGTGGTGCCGGGAAATTTAAAGCTACCTGTATCGGAGTAAATACCTGTTAACATTATGGAACTTTCTATGGGTGAGGGGATTATTCTCTTTCCTTTGAGAACGAGCGTTAACATTGACGTTACAGCACCTGCGTTTTTGAAGTGGAACTCCTTTGTTTTGATGTCAAAGGTGCCTGAATGGTGGTCGTAAACGATTATTTCGGCATTTTCTGAAAGGTTTTCTTTGACGTTTTCAGGTATTCTGTCTATTGAATCTGTATCAACAATTATGAGTTTCTTTATTCTTCCTTCAAAAGAGTTTGCTTCTGTATAGTTTATTACGTCTTTGTTTTCGCTTAGAAGTTTTATAACGTCGCTGCCTTTTGTGTCTGGCAGAACGATTTCTGCTTCTGGATGAAGCTTTGAAGTGGCTAAAACTGCGCCTAAAGCGTCTAAATCCATGTTTCTGTGGGTTGTGATTACTGTCTTTTCCATAGTAACGGAATTTTATGCTTTTTAGATGCTGTTCACCAGAAATGATTTGAGATATATTTTAGTTTGTCATACACCAAATAAGGAGGTTGCAGATGGAAAAGAGATGCTTTGAGTTTGTGGGTGCTGGAAGGGTGGTAAGGATTTTGCTTCAGGGATTTAAGAATAGAGGATATGAGCCTGAGGTAAGGGTTTACGATGTTAATGAGGAGGTGAGTAGGAGGTTGGGGGAGGATTTTTCTAATGTAAAGGTTTTAAGTAGCATAGATGAAATAGAGGGGAAAGATATAGTTTGCCTTGCAGTTCATCCTCCTGCTATGGCAGAAGTTCTTGAAAAGTTGTCTGGAAAGTTAGGGAATAATGTGACTGTAATCTCTTTGGCGCCTAAGTTCACGATAAAGAAAATATCTTCTGCTCTTGGCGTTAAGAAGGTGATGAGGATGATACCGACGGCTACTTCTTTTATTAACAGAGGTTACAATCCTGTGGCTTTTGCTCCTGATTTTCCTGAGGATGAAAAAGGAAGTTTGAAGGGGATTTTCTCTTTGTTAGGGCAGGTTGTTGAAGTTGAAGAAAGAAAACTTGAAGCTTATGCAATAGTTTCTGCGATGCTTCCTACATACTTTTACTTTCAGTGGGAAACTATTGAAGAACTTGGTGTTAAGATGGGACTGGATAGAGATGAGGCAAAGAGAGCTGTTGGTGAGACTTTAAAAGCAGCGGTAGATATGTTTTACGATGAGAAACTGGACAGGGAACTGGTAAAAGATTTGATACCTGTTAAGCCTTTGAAAGATAAAGAGGAAGTAATCAGAAAAATTTATGAGGAAACGTTGCTTAAGCTGTTTAAGAAGATTTCACCTTAAAAGTTGACGGGTTGTATGTTATGAATAATTTAAATACAAATGGCAATGTTGGAAGGGGCGTATTGTGACAACTGCTAAGGAATTCTTACCTCGTTATACTGTGGAAGACTATAAATTCTGGGAAGGGAATTGGGAATTGATAGATGGTATTCCTTATGCTATGGCTCCTTCTCCTATCTGGAAGCATCAGCGTATTTCTGGCTTGTTGTTTAAACAAATAGAGGAGCAACTTGAAGATTGTCCTAAAGGATGTTATGTCTGTCAGGAAATTGATTGGATAATAGACGAAAGAACGGTGGTAAGACCTGATTTAGTAGTGGTCTGTGGAGAGATAGAACTTGAGGAACACCTTAAAAAAACGCCAGAAGTAGTTTTTGAGATAGTGTCAAAGACAACTTCTTTTAAAGATGAGAAGATAAAGTTTTCTCTCTATGAAAAGGAGAAGGTGAAGTTTTATGCCCTTGTTTACCCAGACATTAAGAAGATGAGGGTTTTTGAGCTGAAAAACGGAAAATTTGAAAAAGTCTTTGATAGCGATTCAGGTTCCTTTACGTTTGAAATTGACTGTCCTTTCAAAGTGGATATCTCTGCTGTTTGGAAAAGGATTTAAAGTTTTTAGCGTCCCTCTAAATTTCTACTTCTTTCAGAATTTCGGTTTTGAGTTTAGTCAGAAGTTCTTCAAACACGGGAATTACTGTGGAGCGGTAGCTTCCGGCTACTGCTACTATCATTATCGTGTCACCTACTTTTAAGTTTCCTTCGTTTATCACTACTTCTATTCCTTCTATGCCTTCTTTTCTTTCAAGTTCCTGAACGGTTTTGCGCAGTTTTTCTCTGTCGCAGGTTAGCTTCATTCCGTTAACTTTCTTGCCGGATTTTGAAGTTCCTCTGACAATGCCGTTGTGAACTAATATCATTCCTAAATTTTCAGGATTGGCTTTTTCTTTAAGTTTTTTGATTATTTTATCGGTAGAGAGCTTCATAGAAATCCTCCTTTCTATTCACATTTATAAGCGATTTTTTTCTGTAGTCAAAAACTTTGAATTGGTCAAAGTTAACTTCTTTGCTGTTTATCTTTTTGTGGAGTTCGGCTACTTTGTGCATGTTTTCTTTAATGAGTTCTTCTACTGCTGTTATGTGGATTTTTTTCAGGATGCAGATTAGTGGGTGTTTTCTGCCGTTTTCTACTATGAAAGCCGGGGCTTCCATTCGGGCAAAGTGGTAAAGAAAGAGAGGAGAGAAGAGAGGCGCATCACCGGGAACTATTAGAACCTTATCAAAAGTGGCGTGTTTGAGGGCGGTAAAAAGTCCGTATAGGGGGGATTGTTCGGTAAAGATTTCGGTTATCAGCTTGACTTTGCTGTTTTTTGAGAGAGTGGAGGGGAGTTTGGGGGGATTTTTCGTTATTATCAAGACTTCGTTAAAAGGTGAAAGAGCTTCTACGACTCTTTCAATAACCGTTTTACCGAAAAACGGCTGGAGTAGCTTGTCGCTGCCGAACCTTTTACTTTTCCCCCCTGCTAAAACGGCTGCCGTTATCAGTGTCTACCTCCGGCGGACATTTTAAGGGCGTGTTTTATCAGCGGAGCAAAGGTTCTGAGATTTTGCTCTACGCCTTTTGAACTTCCGGGCAGGTTTATTACTATGCAGTTCTGGTCTATTATTCCCGCTTTTGCCCTTGACATCAGGGCTTTTGGAGTAAACCTGACACCTAAAATGTGCATGGCTTCAGAAAATCCCACCATCTCCTTCCCTATCACTTCTTCTGTTGCTTCCGGCGTAACGTCCCTCGGACTGAAACCTGTTCCGCCAGTCGTTAAAATGAGATTTGCCCCTTTATCTTTAAATTCCAAGATGGCTTTTTTAATTTCTTCTTTCTCGTCTGGAACCACTTTGTAGCCTATAACTTCACCGCCGTATTCTTTTACGATTTCCATTGCCAGCTTACCGCTTTTGTCTTTCCTTTCGCCCCTGCTTGCAGAGTCACTTACCGTTATAACGGCAACCTTCACGCCTTTTAAGTCTTCTGCCCAGTCTGACTTTCCTCCGCTCTTTGAAACCACCTTTATTTCACCGATTTCCATGTTTTTGTCAAAGGCTTTGCACATGTCAAAGATGTTTAACAGAGCCATCATTACGCCGTTTACCGCTTCTACCTCGTAGCCTGTTCTCCAGATTCCCCTTACTTCTGCTTCAACTTCTATATAGTTTTCACCAACTTTCGTGTTTACTTCTATGTGGTCAATAGGTATGGGATGGCAGAAAGGCATGAGTTCGGCCGTCTTTTTTGCGCCCATTATGCCTGCTATCTGGGCTGCTGCTAAAACATCACCTTTGGGTATTTCTCTATTTACGATTTTCTTTATCGTTTCCGGCGATAATTTAATTCTACCAACGGCTTTTGCCGTTCTTAAGTTGTCAAACTTTGTCGTTATGTCTACCGTTTTCATTTTAACCTCCTATGAAACTTTAATGAAATTATAAGATTTGTTGTATGATAATTAGCCCACTAATTTAAGGAGAAGGGAGATGGATAAGATTGTGCTTCTTTTGGGGATTGTCTCACTCTTGATTGCTGTTTTTAAGCCGATTCGCCTTTTAGGTGCTGTTTCCCTCTTTTTCTTTGTTGCTGTTGCTGCTTTAAGAACGGTTAATTGCGGCTTTCCGCCGTTTTTTGACCCTTTTGATTCAATCCTTTTGTTTGTAATAACGTTTTTAATAGCTTTGTTGATTTCTAAGGTAGAGAGCAGAGTGGGTTACGCGTTGTCGCTTCTTTTTTCTGTTCCTTTACTGTTTGTGAGCGATAAGATAAAAGACATACCGCCAATTATTAAAACCCCTCTGTTTTTGGTTCACGTTGGAAGTGCCATGATTGCCTACGGTTTTGTTCTTTCGGCGTCTGTGATTGCCGTTTTGCACTTCTTCAGTAGAGAAAAGAGAGAAAGTTTTGCTGTTTTAAAGGTTGCGTTCTTTTTCTTTTCTCTTTCAATGGTTGTGGGCGGTATTTGGGCTTTTCTGGCGTGGGGGGACATCTTCCCGATAGGTCCTAAATCTCTCTTTTCTTTTTTGCTGTGGTTTTACCTTGCGTTTCTCCTTCACGTTAGACAGGACAGCTTTTTGAGAAGGTATGCTGATTACTTTGTGGCTTTTGCAGGCGTTATTGTTCTCTTTACGTTTTTGGGCGTTAACTACCTGTTTGGAGGAACTCATGGTTTTTAGGTCTGTAAAGCTGTTTTTGTTTTTGATACTGCTTTTTGGCGTTTCTGCCTTTGTTCTTTCGCTTTCTCACAGGGGAGTGGTGCAGGTTTTTGAAGTTCAGCAGTTTTTAAGTAAGGCGGGGTGGGGGTGGATTTTAGGGCTTGTTCTTCTCGTGCTTTCTTTTTTATTTATTGCACTGCAGACGCTTTTTTGTCTTTCTTTTAAAAAGAAGTTGATGTTTCTTTTCCATTTCTGTGTGGCTGGCATTTTAGCTTTGATACTAATTTTCAGCTTCACTGCGAAGGCTGAATATGTTCTGCTGTATCCGCAAAGTTACGTGGAGATTGACGGAAAAGTGGTGGCGTTGGAGAACTTTTCTTTTGACCCTAAAAGTCAAAACTTAAAGTGCAGGGTATTTATTCAGGATAAAGATGGTAAAGCAGAAGGAATAGTGGCGTTTAACTCACCATTTATTTCCACAAAAGGTTTTCTGTGGATTCAGGGAATTGCCTCGCAGGAGGGGATGCCTGTTTTTAAGTTTGAGTATATGGAATTTTCAGTAGCTCCTTTTATTCTTTTCGCGTTTTCAATTGTTTTTCTCATTTTGTTGCCGTTTGTTCTTTATGTAGGTATTTAAACTTTTTCTACTTATATAATGAAATTCTCCTGTTGAGGGAATATCATTAAACGTAGCAAATGCTTCCAGGGAGGCAATTATGTATGCAACTGCTGAAGAAAAGGAACTACAGCAACTTACCGATAAACTCCTTGAACTTGTAGAAGGGAAAGACGAGAATTACTGGAAAAGTCTTTCTACTGAAGAAGCTTCTAAAATAGCGGAAGATTTAAGAAAAGTAATTAGGTATCACGATTATAAATATTACGTTCAGGCTAATCCGGTAATTTCTGACTACCAGTACGATAAACTTTTTCATGCTCTTGAGGCTCTTGAAAGGGCGCATCCAGAAATTGTTACTCCGGATTCTCCGACTCAGAGAATATCTCCTGCTTTTACCGGTGAATTTGAAAAGGTCAAACATCTTGCAGAGATGACTTCCCTTGAAAATACCTATTCTGCCGACGATTTGAGAGAATGGGACAAAAGAGTTAAACAGCTTTTAGGCGTTGATGAGGTGGAATACATCGTTGAACCTAAGTTTGACGGCGCCAGCATAGAACTTGTTTATGAAGACGATATTTTAGTAAGGGGCGTTACGAGAGGTGACGGTATAGTAGGTGAAGACATTACGATGAACGTGAAAACTATTAAATCAATACCTTTGAGAGCTGATTTTTCAAAACACGGCATAAAAAGGATTTCTGTTCGTGGTGAAATCGTAATGCCTAAAAGCGTTTTTGAAAAATTGAATAAAGAAAGAGAAAAACAGGGGCTTTCCCTTTTTGCAAATCCAAGAAATGCTGCAGCCGGAACGCTGAGATTGAAAAATCCAGCAGAAGTAGCGAAGAGAGGGCTTGATTGTTATACATATCAAATTCTTTATTCTGAGCCTGTTAAGCTTTGTAAAGATATAAAAACGCAAAAGCAGGCTTTGGAAATTTTGGCAGACTGCGGGTTTAAGACGCCTCCTATACAGAAAGTTTGTAAGGATATAGAGGAAGTAATAGAAACCGTTTTGAAAGCGCAGAAAGAAAGAGAGTCTTGGGATTTTGAAGCTGACGGAATGGTTGTAAAGGTTAACGATATATGTGCGTGGGAGAAGTTAGGTGAGACGTTACACCATCCAAGATGGGCTGTTGCCTATAAATTCCCGGCAAAGCAGGCTGTTACAAAACTTTTAGATGTTGTGTGGCAGGTTGGAAGAACTGGCGCTTTAACGCCGGTTGCCATTTTAGAGCCTGTGGAAGTTGGAGGAGTGGTAGTTTCAAGGGCATCTCTTTTTAATCCAGACCTTATAAAGCAGAAAGATATAAGGATTGGCGATTATGTTATAGTGGAAAGGGCGGGAGAAACGATACCTTACATCGTTGCGCCTGTAAAAGAGAGGAGAACGGGAGAAGAAAAGCCGGTTGAAGTTCCTACTCACTGCCCCGTTTGTGGCGCGCCGATAGTAAAAGAACTTGATGAAGCGGTGCCAAGATGTCCTAATATTAACTGTCCTGCGCAGTTGAAAGAGCACCTTATTTATTGGGGTAAGGTTTTAGACATTAAGGGATTGGGTGAATCAACAGCTAACACGCTGCTTAAAAAAGGATTTGTGAAGTCAATAGCTGATATTTACTACCTTGATAAGAACGAGCTTGTTAAACTGCCCGGCTGGGGGCTGAAAAAAGCTGAAAATCTCCTTACGCAAATAGAAAAGTCTAAAGAAGCGCCTTTCTATAAGAAAATTACGGCTTTGGGGATAAGACACGTTGGTGAGAAAACAGCCCAGCTTTTGGCTAAGAAGTTTAAAAACCTTGAAGAATTAATGAACGCAAGTTTCTCAGAACTTGCTTCCATTCCCGGTATTGGACCTATAACTGCGACGAGCATTAAGAACTTCTTCAAAGCAGAACAGAACGTGGAAATGATTAAAGAACTTGAAAAAGCGGGCTTTAAGTTTGAAAGAACGCCAGAAGAGGAAATGGAGGAGCAACTTCCCAAACCTTTAGAAGGGCAGAACGTTGTATTTACCGGTGAGCTTGAACACTTTAAGCGCAAAGAAGCGCAGCATTTAATAGAACTATTAGGTGGAAATCCTACAAATTCCGTTACGAGGAAAACCAGTTTTGTTGTTGTAGGTGAGAATCCCGGCTCTAAGTTAGCAAAAGCGCAGAAGTTGGGAATTAAGACGATAAACGAACAGGAGTTCGTAGAGCTTTTGAAAAAATATGCCGAGAACAACGAAGAAGTGAAGAGGATTTTGCAGGAAAAGGGAATTCTTTAACAGAAAGGAGAAAAAGATGGAAAGGAAAGAGCTACTGAAAGATTTAGACCAGCAGGTTAAAAATGACCTGGAAAATTACTTTAAGGATAGGGATTACGGCGTTATAGCTGTTACTAAAGAAGATGCTTTAAGGGCGTTTGTTGTAAGGACTACTAACTTATGTGAAGTTGCAAGATTGAAACATAAGCTATCTCCAATCGCTGCTGCTGTTTTAGGAAGAGCTTTGGCAGGAGCGCTGCTTCTTACTTCTCTTTTAAAACACGGAACTAACCAGAGGCTTCTTTTGAGGATAGAAGGTGACGGACCTATCGGGCTTGTGGTTGCTGAGGCAAATGCTAAAGGTGAAGTTAGGGGATTTGTGGAAAATCCAAACGTTGAAACTTTCGTAAAAGAAGCTGATGGAAAAAAGAAATTTGACATAGCCAGGGCAGTTGGAAAGGGGACGCTGACCGTTATAAAGGACTTCGGTTTTGGAAAACCTTATGAAAGTTCTGTTCCTTTGGTTTCTGGCGAGATAGCGGAGGACATAGCGTATTATCTATTAAAATCTGAACAGATACCTTCTGCTGTTTCTTTGGGAGTTCTTGTAAATGAAGACGGGAAGGTTGAGGTGGCGGGGGGATTTTTGGCGCAGCCTTTACCTGGCGCTACCGACAAAGCAATAGAGAAGTTAGAAGAAAACGTTAGAAAAATCCCCCCCATCACCACCCTCCTCAAAGAATGTAAAAGACCGGAAGACATCGTTGAACTAATTTTTGACGGTTTTTCACCTCAACTTTTAGCTCTAAAAGAACTTTCCTTCCGCTGCCGCTGTTCTAAGGAGATTGCTAAAAACAGCATCTTAATGCTTCCAGAAGAGGAAATTAAAGAACTGATAAAGGAAGGCGGCGTTTCAATAAAGTGTAACTTCTGCGGTACTGAATACTTCTTCTCTGCCAAAGAGCTTGAAGAAATCCTTCAGGAGAAAAAGCAGGGAGACAACTAAAATTGTTTAGAATTTCCCCCACAAAATCGTTTCGGGAGGAAAAATGATACCCAGATACACTCTACCTGAGATGGGAAAGATTTGGGACGAGCAGAACAAGTTGAGAAACTGGCTGAAAGTGGAAGTTGCTGCGTGCGAAGCCTGGTCTGAAATAGGAAAAATCCCCACCGAAGCCGTCAAAACCCTGAAAGAAAAGTTAAAGCCCTACCTTGAAGGCGAAAAAGACTTTGACATTCAAAGGATAAACGAGATAGAATCTGTAACCAACCACGATGTCATTGCTTTTCTCACCTACATAAAGGAGATTGTCGGCGACGAGGCTAAATACCTTCACTTCGGCATGACCTCTTCCGACATGCTTGATACAGCCTTTGCCCTACAGATAAAGCAGGCTGGCGAGCTCATACTCAAAGATATAAAAAAGGTTATGGAAGCTATAAAGAAGAGAGCTTTTGAACATAGATACACCGTTATGATAGGTAGGACCCACGGCATTCACGCAGAGCCGATTACTTTCGGTTTAAAGCTTGCCATCTGGTATGACGAGATGAGGAGAAACTACGAAAGGGTGAGGGCTGCCGTTGAAAGAGCGGCTGTCGGTAAGATTTCTGGCGCCGTTGGAACGTTTGCAAACATAGACCCAAGAGTGGAAGAGATTACCTGTAAAAGGCTTGGAATAAAGCACGCAAACGCTTCCAATCAGGTAGTTCAGAGGGATAGACACGCTGAATTCTTAAATGCCCTTGCTTTAACGGCTTCTTCAATAGAAAAGTTTGCAACAGAAATCAGACATCTTCAGAGAACAGAAGTCCGCGAAGTTGAAGAACCTTTCAGAAAAGGTCAAAAAGGCTCTTCTGCCATGCCCCACAAGAGAAACCCGATACTTTCAGAAAGGCTCTGCGGGCTTGCAAGAGTCGTAAGGAGCGCTTCAATCGTTGGAATGGAAAACGTTCCCCTCTGGCACGAAAGGGACATTTCCCACTCTTCCACAGAAAGAACAATCTTCCCTGACGCCTGCATAGCTTTAGATTACATGCTTCAAAAGTTTGCAAACCTTATGGAGAACTTAGTTGTCTATCCCGAAAACATGCTCAAGAACCTCAACCTCTTAAGGGGGCTTGTTTTCTCTCAAAGAGTTCTTCTCACTCTCATAGAAAAGGGAGGGCTTTCAAGGGAAGACGCTTACGCAATCGTTCAAGAAAACGCAATGAAAGTCTGGAACGAAGGCGCTGACTTTAAAGAACTTCTTAAGAAAGACGAAAGGGTTAAAAAGGTGCTTTCTGACGAAGAGATTGAGAAAATTTTTGACCTTTCCTACCACACAAAGAACGTTGACTACATATTCAAGAGAGTTTTCGGTTAGAGAAAAACGGACAAGGAGTAGAAAGAATGCTTGAGCATCTTGGAGAGTTTGAAAGAACCTGCTACTGCGGTGAAGTTAATACAGATTATTTAGGCAAAAAAGTGAAGGTTGCCGGCTGGGTTGACAGCACCAGAGACCACGGCGGCGTTGTATTTGTTGACTTAAGGGATAGAACCGGCAAAGTTCAGGTTGTCTTTTCACCTGAAATAAGCGAAGAGCTTGTAGAGAGGGCTAAAAAGTTAAGGCACGAGTTTGTAATAGCAGTAGAGGGAGAGGTCAGAAGGAGACCGCCGGGAACGGAAAACCCGAAACTAAAAACCGGCGAAATTGAGATATACGTTGAAAAGCTTTTAATTCTGAACAAGTCTCTTCCTCTTCCGTTTCCGATAGAAGACGAAATAAAAGTAGGAGAAGACGTTCGCCTTCGCTATCGCTTTCTTGACCTGAGAAGAAAGAAAATGGCAGAAAACATCTTCTTCCGCCACAAACTTTACCAGTTAACGAGAGAAGTGTTTAACGAAGAAGGTTTTATAGAAGTTGAAACCCCCTACCTTACAAAAAGCACCCCTGAAGGAGCGAGAGACTTTTTAGTTCCAAGCAGAATCTATCCGGGCAAGTTCTACGCTCTGCCCCAGTCACCGCAGCTTTTCAAGCAGATATTGATGGTTGCCGGTATTGACAGGTATTACCAGATAGCAAGGTGCTTCAGGGACGAAGATTTAAGGGCAGACAGGCAGCCGGAGTTTACCCAGATAGACTTTGAGATGTCCTTTGTTAAAGAAAGAGATGTGATGAACGTTGCTGAAAAGCTTTTAAGAAAGCTGTATAAGGAGTTTTTAGGCATTGAGATAGGTGAAATTCCCGTTATGAGTTACGACGAGGCGATGGAGAGGTTCGGAACCGACAGACCGGACACCCGCTTTGGACTTGAGCTGAAAGACATTACAGACATTGCCGCTAACTGTAACTTCAAGGTTTTTAGGACTGTTGCTGAAAACGGCGGGATAGTTAAGGCGATTAACTTCAAAGGCGGTGCCAAGCTTTCAAGAAAAGAAATTGACGACTTAACGAAGTTTGTTGGTGTTTACGGTGCTAAAGGTCTTGCCTGGATTAAAGTTCTACCGGAAGGGTTGCAGTCGCCTATCGTTAAGTTCTTTACAGAAGGCGAAATGAACAAAATTCTTGAAAGGCTTGAAGCAGAAGTGGGAGATATTCTCTTCTTCGTTGCCGATAAAAAGGATGTTGTGAACGCTGCGCTTTCTAACCTGAGATTAAAGCTTGGGAAGATGGTTGGGCTTATTGATGAGAGTAGGGTTGATGTGTTGTGGGTGGTGGATTTTCCGATGTTTGAGTGGAACGAAGATGAAAACAGGTGGGAAGCCCTTCACCACCCGTTTACCAGTCCGAAAGAGGAAGACATTGAAAAGCTGCTTGACAATCCAGCAGAAGCGAGGGCGAGAGCATACGATATGGTTCTCAACGGCGTTGAGATAGGCGGCGGAAGTATCCGTATTCACAGAGAAGACGTTCAGGAAAAGGTATTTAAAGTAATAGGACTTTCTGAAGAAGAAGCAAAAGAAAGGTTTGGATTTTTACTTGATGCCCTGAAATACGGTGCTCCCCCTCACGGCGGTATGGCGTTCGGACTTGATAGACTCTGCGCCATTATGAGAGGAGAGGAATCTATTAGAGACGTTATAGCCTTTCCGAAAACTCAAAGGGGTCAGTGCCTTCTCACAGGCGCACCCGATACCGTTAGACCCGAACAGCTTTCAGAACTTCACATTTCTGTTGAAACTAAAGAGGAGGGAGAATAATTTCGCTGTTATGGAGAAAGAGTTAATCAGAGATAACTTTTGTTTCGTTTGCGGTAAGGATAATCCAAAAGGTATGCACCTTTCTTTTCAAAAATTGGAAGATAGGGTTTACGCTAAGTTTTCCCTTTCTCATTACTACCAGGGTTACGAAAATGTTATTCACGGTGGGATAATTGCGCTCATACTTGATGAGGCTATGGCTTACCTTCAGACTTATGAAGAGCGGTTTTTAACAGGTAAGTTGACTGTGAAGTATCACGCTCCTTTACTTGCAGGAGAAGAAGTGGAAGTTTTTGCCGAAGTTAAAGAAGATAGAAAACGCTTTAAAGTTACCAGGGCTGAGATAGTCAGAGTTTCTGATAGAAAGAAGATAGCAGAAGCAGAAGCTTTGATGTTTATTTTAAAGGAGAAGGAATGAGACTTTTAATGCAGTTGTTTCTTCTATTACTTCCCCTATCGGCAGTTTCTCAGGAGTTTACCGTTTTAACAGATGCAACTTCTTTAAGGACGCTTCCAGATAGAGAAGAGATTGTAGGAACTTTAAGTAAAGGATATTCTCAACCGCTTTTGGCTAAGTTTGAGTTTTGGGCAAAAGGTGAAAATGGCTGGGTAAATCTTGATTTTGCAGATTATTTCCAACCTCTCTTTTTAAAAACGGGTGAATTAACCCTGAAAATCTTCCGTGTTGAAAGTGGTGTTACTGCAGATACAGATAATGGGACAGTTTACATACCTGCTGATTCTGTAATTATTGTGGCAAAAGAAGGAAAGGATTACGTTGTAGGTAGCTTTAAAGGGCAAGGAGTAAAGGTAAGTAAAAGTTTCGGCAATGAGGAGGAAAAGACCTTTGACGTTTCTGTTTTGACTTCTCCTGTTACTCTTGTCTCTGATTATGGTTACGAGAGTATAAGTCTTAAGGCAGGAATTCCCTTACTGATTGCTGATGATGGAGAAGTTCTTTATAACGGTGCTTTTTGGACGGTAAGAAGGGAGAATGATAGTGAAAGTTATTTTGATAAAGAGCAACTTATTTCTACCTTAAATCACTTAATAGACATTTATAACAGCGCAAAGTTTTCTTCTCCAATAGCGGAGAGATTGGGCTATTACGTAAAAACTATGCCTTTAACAGATGAAGATGTTTCCTTAATCAACACCGCTTCCGGTAGAGGAATTATAATTAGATTGAAACACAGGTTTTTTATGAACGATGGAAAACCTATTAATGATAGAAAAACCCGCTTAATACTAAAAAAATCAAACTTTGACTTTTGGCTTAAACTTGCTAAATCCTGTTTTGATAACGGTATCAATAAGTTTGTTGAAATAGAAGTTTATAGGTATGACCCTGATAAAGAAGGTTACGACAAGCAGGGGTTTGTAGCTGTAAGTTATCACCTTTATAAAGCGGGTAAGTACGATAACTACGATGATTTTCTAAAATACTCCGATTCTGACTTAAACGATGACTTGTGGTTCTTTGCTGATGAGGTTTACGAGAGGATAGAAGATGGGAATTAAGGAGAACGTTTTACGCATTTTTGAAAGAATAGAGAGAGCCTGTGAACGTAGCGGTAGAGATGTTTCTTTGGTTAAGTTGCTGGCAGCTTCTAAAACGAGAAGTCCTGAGGAGATAAAAGAAGCTTTTGAAGCTGGTATAAAACTCTTTGGTGAAAATAGAGTTCAAGAAGCAAGAGATAAAATCCCCGTTCTCTCTTCCCTTCCAATAGAGTGGCACTTGATAGGACATCTTCAAACCAATAAAGTGAAGTATGCGGTTGACCTTTTTCACTGCATAGAAACGGTAGATAGAAAGTCTTTGGTAGATGAACTTGACAAGAGGCTTTCAAAAAAAGGAAAGGTAATGCCAGTGTTAATAGAAGTAAAACTTTCGCCGGAAGAAACTAAACATGGTTGTTTACCTGAAGATGTAGATTCTTTGGTTGATTATGTTTTATCTAAAGATACTTTGGAACTAAAAGGATTGATGACAGTTCCTCCTTATTTTGAAGATTTGGAAAAGGTGCGTCCTTATTTTGCTCAATTAAGAGATATTAGAGATAGATTAGAGCAAAAGTTTGGCTTACAGTTGCCAGAGCTTTCTATGGGAATGTCTCATGATTTTGAAATAGCCATAGAAGAGGGTGCTACAATTGTCAGAATAGGAAGTGCAATATTTGGTGAAAGAAAGTATTAGGAGGGATTAATGAAGAAACAGCTTATTGTCTACGTGAAAGACCCGTCTAACAAGAAAATTGTTACTTCTGCCCTTGAATCTGGTGTTTTCGCTTTACTTCTTGATAAACCTGAAAGTAAGAAAGTTAAGCAGCTTGCCAGAGTTAAAACTATAGCGCCAGATGGTGATTTTAAGTTAGGTGAGGATTTTATTATTGTTGAGATAAAAGGTAAGGAAGATGAAGAAAGAGCAGCTTCTCTTTTAAAAGCTGGTAAAAACGTTATAGTTAAAACTACTGATTGGACCATTATTCCTCTTGAAAACTTATTAGCCCAGGGTGATAACGTTTACGCTTGGGTTAGGAATGCTGAAGAAGCGGAGACGGCAATAACAATTTTGGAGAAAGGGGTTAAAGGCGTTGTGCTTGATACGGAAGATGTTAACGAGATAAAAGCGGCAGGGCAGGCTATAAATCTTCAAGGAGAAAACGTGAAGCTTGAAACTGCGACGATAAAACGCGTTAAACCGATTGGAATGTGCGACAGGGTTTGCATAGATACCTGTTCCAATATGGTAAGAGGTGAAGGGGCTCTTGTAGGTAATTCTTCTGCCGGTATGTTTTTGGTTCATGCCGAAACGGAATCTAACCCGTACGTTGCAGCAAGACCTTTTAGGGTGAATGCTGGTGCTGTTCATATGTACGTTAGGCTTCCGGGCGGGAAGACGAAGTACTTAGCAGAGATTGAAAGTGGTGATGAGATAATGATTTATAACTATAAGGGAGAAGGAAGAATCGCCTACGTTGGAAGGGCGAAGATAGAGAAGAGACCGATGTTGTTGATAGAAGCGGAAACTAAGGAAGGAAAGAAAGTTTCAGCTATTCTTCAGAATGCAGAGACTATAAGGCTTACAAAACCCGATGGAACTCCTATTTCTGTGGTTGACCTTAAGGAAGGCGATGAAGTTTTAGCCTACACTGAAGAACCTGGAAGGCATTTTGGAATGAAAGTTAAAGAAAGTATAGTAGAAAAATAGGAGGCTGATATGCCTGCTGGAGATGAGTTTTTTAGAGAGCTTATGGCAGATGCGCTCGGTAAGAGTTCAGAAGAGTTATCAGAAATTTTGGGTGAGGCGGGAAATATTTGTGATATTTTCGTTCAAAAAGTTTATAGAGATGAGTCAATGAAGCAGTTTGATTGGGGCGTTTCCGTTTTGATTTTTGAAGGAGATGAGTTAGTTGAATCCTCAACTTATGCAAAGTTCCACAAGTGGAGTCTTGCGAGAAGGTATGCTTATGCTCTTGCTGACTTTTTTAAGTCAAAGGGCTATGAAACTCACGTAAAGGGAGAAGTAGGAGAATGAGAGTTTTAGTAACTGGGGGAGCAGGATTTATTGGGAGTAATTTGGTAAAAGAGCTGTCTAAAAGATTTCCCGACTGGGAGATTTTTGTTTTGGATGATTTTTCTTCAGGTCATTTTAAGAATTTAATAGGGTTTGACGGAGAAATAATTACAGGTTCTCTTACCGATTGGGATTTGCTTGAATCGCTTGAAGATTACAACTTTGATGTTGTTTTCCATCAGGCGGCAAATGCAAACACTACAGAGACTGACCAGAAAAAAGTTATGGAAGTAAACTACGAATCGTTTAAATATTTTCTTAACCTTGCAATTAGCGGAACTTCCATAATTTACGCTTCCTCTGCTGCCGTTTACGGTAATACTCCGGCGCCTATGAAGGTTTATAGCAACTTAAGTCCTGAGAATATCTACGGTTTCTCAAAATATGCCATGGATATGTTGACTCTTAAGCTTCTGAAAGAATACCCTAATGCTAAAGTTGTAGGACTCAGATATTTTAACGTTTACGGTCCGGGAGAAACTTATAAAGGAAAAATGGCAAGCATGGTGCTCCAGCTTACCGTTCAGATTTTAAAAGGTAAAAGACCTCGTTTGTTTAAGTGGGGCGAGCAGAAGAGAGATTTTGTTTACGTTGCTGATTGTGTTGAAGCAAACATAAAGGCTTTTGAATCTGAGAAAAGTGGAATAGTTAACGTGGGGACGGGAAGAGCAAGAAGTTTTAATGAAGTTGTTGACGTTATAAAGAGAACTTTAGATGTTGATGTAGATACTGAATACTTTGATAATCCTTACGACTTTTATCAAAACTACACAGAGGCTGATTTGACTGAAACTGAAGAAATTTTGGGCTGGAAGCCGAGTATTCAAATAGAGGAAGGTATTCCACTATATATTGATTGGATTAAAGAAAACGTTAATTGGGAGAAGTTGCCTTATTAAAAGAGGTAGGGAAAATCCCCTACCTCAAGAATTTCATGTTTTCTAAATCCTCAAGTAGTCCCTGTAAATCTTCTTCGTGTTCCATTTCGTCGGTCATTATCTGCAGGGTTAAGTTGTAGGTAACCGGGTCTATATCTTTGCAGAAATTCATTATTTTATTGTAAGTGTCTATGGCGCATTGTTCTCCTTTGATGTTTTGGATTAATAACTCTTTAACGAACGGGTTTTCTGGAGCGTCGTATCCGCAGTTTGTTAATTCAAACCATTTCTTTGGTGTTAGAACCGGTGTTCCACCTAATTCCATTATTCTCATAACCAACATGTCTGCATGTCTAAGTTCATCACCGGCGTGTTGAACTAATTCTGCGGCGACGGAGGCTTTCATAGGACCTTTCACCACTTTTGAACCAATCCAATATTGATAATATGCGAGCCATTCATCGCATAGAGCCTTGTTGAGTAGTTCTACAATTCTTTCTCTGTGTTCTCCTACCAATTCCTGTGCTTTTCTTCCCATAATGTCTCCTTTAAGATTACGTTATATTCTTGAACTTAAACCTTATTTTCCGTATTGCAAATTAGCTGCACTTTGCAATTTTTATGAATTCACTTATCTTTTGTGGGTCTTTCCTTCCCGGAGTTTTTTCAACTCCGCTACTTACGTCTACGCAGTACGGATTAACTATTGAAATTGCTTCTCTTACGTTTTCTGGTTTTAACCCTCCGGATAGGATTATCGGTAATTCTGGGTATCTTTCTTTTACAGCTTTTGCAATGTTCCAGTCAAAAGGTTCTCCTGTTCCGCCATAAACTCTGCTGGAATAGGTATCAAGGAGAATGGCTTTTACCTTACCTATGTAGTTTTCAATAATGTTTATTTCTTCTATGTTTTTGAACCTAAATACCTTTATAACTCTTTCGGGTCCTACGTATTCGCAGTCTTCTGGTGTTTCATCTCCGTGTAGTTGTGCGTAATCTAAGTGTGCGTAACTAAGGATTTCTAAAACGTTGCGGGGATTTTCGTTGACAAAAACACCTACCTTTGAAATAAAAGGAGGTAGCTGAGATGTTATGTGTCTTACATCTATAGGTTTAATATACCTTTTGCTCTTGGAATACATTATAAAGCCTAAAATGTCTGCCCCTCTATTAATACTAATTAGTGCGTCTTCCAAGTTTGTTATTCCGCAGATTTTGACTCTTACCATTTAGACCTCCAAAATCTTAACTAATTGTTATCCTAATTTCTTTATATTTTATAAAGATTTTTAGTAAAATTTCTATTAGTTGAGGTAATATGAATGAATGCATTAGGGTTAACGGAGCTACTATCGTTCAATGATAGAAATAAGCTTTTTGCCATTTTAAACCTTGCAGTTGCTGTTCTTTTAGCTATAACCTTCTTCATAGAAATTATCCTAAGTTATATTTCAGGAAGTATATCAACATATGACGCTTTGAAAAACTTGTTCCTTTACTATTTTGTTCCAGGCACTGTTCAGTTAATCGTTTCACATTTTATTTTTCACAAAAATACTTCTAAGCTTGCTCCTTTAGTTTTTGCTGCACCTGTTTTGGCAGCGCTTATCAACGTTCTTTTTAACACGCATATTATTTTTATAACGGAGCTGTACTTTATAACGATAAACTTGCTTTATATAGCTTTCTACGGTTGGAAGACGTGGCTGGTAGGTGTTTATCTGCTGATGCTGGCTCTTATAGTTGCTGGTACTTGGTCCCTTTTTCCTCTTCAGGAAAGGATATTTTTCCTTTTTTCGCTTTTATTTCTTTTGGTTTTTTCTTCGTTGGTAGGAATAGCTATTAATATGGCTATGAAATTCTTAGAGGTGGAAAGGTTTTCGCGGGAAATTTACAAACTTCAAGATAGGAATGAACTACTTTCCTTTTTAGTTAAAATGTTTTCAGCTTTAAAGATGAATCTTTTATCTGTCAGTTGTAAAGGGGAAGAGTTGAAGCTTTCTTCTAAGAAGCCCAAAGAAAAGGAGTTTTCTCTTGAAGCAGACGGACTTGAAATAAAACTATCAGCTGATGTAAATCTTTTAGAGGAAAAATTTTTGCTTCCTGCTATAGAGAAAACGCTTTTGCCACCGCTATTAAGCTATAGAAAATTTATTGAAGAGGGCATTAGGAAAAGGGAGTTGTTAGAGCTCCTAATTAAGACTATAGAAATAAGAGACCCTTACACGCGGGGACACTCAGAGAATGTAGCTTACTATTCTGTTGCTTTGGGAGAAGAGATAGGGCTTAAAGATGAGGAGTTGAAAATCCTCTCCAAAGCCGCCCTCCTCCATGATATAGGCAAAATAGCAATTCCCGATAAAATATTGCTTAAACCAACTCCATTAACTTCTTCTGAAAGGGAGATAATAAAACTTCACCCGCAAGTGGGAGCTGAGCTTTTAAAAGGTATGAGTGGTTTTGAGAAAGTTTCGGAAGCTATTAGATATCATCACGAACGTTGGGATGGAAGCGGTTATCCGGAAGGGCTTGTAGGAGAAGAAATTCCGCTCCTTTCAAGAATAATGGCTGTTGCAGACGTTTTTGATGCTGTAACATCGGATAGACCTTATAGAAAGAAATTGTCCGTTGATGAAGCTATAGGGCTTTTGAGAAAAGAACCTCTTGACCCTCAATTAGTAGAGGTTGCAGTTAGACTATTTCCATCTATTTATAGAGAAGAAAAAATAGAAGATATGTTGAAAGAGTCGAAGATAGTTGACCTATACAGAAAAAAAGAGGCTTTAAGTTGTTTTTCATGTGGTAATTGGAGAGAGGAAGATATAGCCGTTTTCGTTATCACGACAGATTTTTTAGAAGATACCGTTAAAAAGATTATGAGATGTTTTGACAGTAAATTCTTTTACGTGGGAGCTATTTCCGATAACCAAATTTTAGTGGTCTGTTCTGTTGATTTGCTGCCTTTTCTCAAAAACGTTTTCACGTCTGTGAAAGGAGAAATAAGGCGACTTGTCTAAAAAAGGAATATATTTATTTGCCTAACAAATTTGCCTTAAGGAGATGGTAATGTTTGAAACGAAAATTCCTGTTAGGAGATGTTCTTTCTGTGGAAGAGATCAGAGTAAAGTTGAGGCTTTGATAACAGGTCCTGGAGGAGTTTCTATCTGTAACTTTTGTATAGATGAGTGCTATCAAATGATTCATGAGAAGGAAGAGAAGAAGAAACCAACTAATTTCAGTATTGAAAAGCTGCCTACACCTAAAGAGATAAAAGAGTTCCTTGACCAATACGTTATAGGGCAGGAAGAAGCTAAAAAAGTTCTCTCTGTAGCCGTTTATAACCACTATAAAAGAATAGCTTCCGGTGGTGCTGTTGACGATGTAGAGATTGAAAAGAGTAACATCTTGCTTATAGGTCCTACAGGTTCAGGAAAGACTTTGCTTGCCCGCTCTCTGGCGAAGCTTCTTGACGTTCCGTTTGCCATTGCTGACGCTACGACTTTAACAGAAGCTGGATACGTTGGCGAAGACGTGGAAAACATACTTTTGAGGCTTATTCAGGCTGCAGATTACGATATTGAGAGAGCTGAAAGAGGAATAATCTACATAGATGAAATAGATAAGATTTCAAGAAAGAGCGAGAATCCCTCAATTACCCGCGACGTTTCCGGTGAAGGCGTTCAGCAGGCACTTCTCAAGATACTTGAAGGGACTGTAGCGAACGTTCCGCCGCAGGGTGGAAGAAAACATCCGCAGCAGCAGTATATTCAAATAGATACCTCTAACATTCTGTTCATTTGCGGTGGTGCTTTTGTAGGACTTGAAGATATTATTGCGCGCCGTATAGGTAAGGGAGCAATGGGATTTACTGCAGATGTTGATAAGAAAAAGATGGAAAGAGACGAACTTCTGAAATACGTTGAGCCTGAAGATTTGGTGAAGTTTGGACTTATTCCAGAGCTTATAGGAAGGCTTCCTGTAATTGCTACTTTGAATGAATTGAAGGAAGAAGACCTTGTTAGGGTTTTGGTAGAGCCTCGTAACGCTCTGGTCAAGCAGTATAAGAAAATGCTTGAACTTGAAGGAGTTGAATTGGAATTTACAGACGAAGCTTTAAGAGAAATAGCGAGAGAAGCTATAAGAAGAAAGACAGGGGCAAGAGGCTTGAGAGCTATAATGGAGAAGATAATGACTGACGTTATGTTTGAAGTTCCTCATAGAAAAGACGTTAAAAAGGTTATAATTGACGCCGAAGCTGTCAAAACCGGTAAACCCAAGTATGAGTTGGTTAAGGCTTCTTAAGTGTGGAGGAGGTTGTGAGAAGGCTTTTAATAGCTGGTAACTGGAAGATGCATAAAACTGTAGGGGAAGCGATAGAGCTTGTGAGGGAGCTGAAAAATTTAGTTTCTGACGTTACCGATAGAGATATTTTGGTGTGTCCACCTTTTACCGCCCTTTATCCCGTTTCGCAGGAGCTAAGAGGCAGTAATATAGATTTAGGCGCGCAGAATATGTTCTATGAGCTTGAAGGAGCTTTTACAGGAGAAATTTCTCCGTTGATGCTAAAGGATGTTGGTTGTTCTTACGTTATATTAGGACACTCAGAGAGAAGACATATTTTCGGTGAAACCGATGAGCTTATTAATAAGAAGGTTCTTTCTGCTTTAGAAAACGGGCTTATTCCTATCCTGTGTGTAGGTGAGACTTTAGAAGATAGAGAATCGGGAAAGACGAAAGAAGTAGTGGAGAGACAGATAAAGGAAGGATTAAAAGGGATATCTTCTGAAGAATTCGTTATAGCTTATGAGCCTGTCTGGGCAATTGGAACCGGCAGGACGGCAACTCCTGAGCAGGCACAAGAAGTTCATGAGTTTATAAGAAGTATTATTGAAGGAATGTTTTCTAAGAATGTTGCAGATAGAGTCAGAATCCTTTACGGCGGAAGCGTTAAGCCGAACAACGCGGCAGATTTACTTGCAATGCCGGATATTGATGGGGCATTGGTTGGTGGCGCAAGCCTGAAGGCAGATAGCTTTTCTAAGATTGTGAAGTTTGATAAGGAGGAGTGATGTTTACGGCACTTTTGATATTTCATGCACTTATAGCTTTGCTTTTGATTATTGTTATTATCATTCAGCCTGGAGCTGATGAAGGTATGGCTATGATGGGAGGCACAGGAACGGGAAGCGCTTTCGGTGCAGATACTGGAGCTGTTCTTACGAAGACTACTGCTATTTTGGGTGCTATCTTTATGCTTAACTCTCTGCTTCTTACGGTTGTAGGAACGAAGATGATGACTTCTAACTCCGTAGTGGAAAAGGTTGTTAAAACGCAGGAGCAAAAAGCACCTGTAAAGCCTGCTAAAAAGTAGTTATTCAAAAATAACGGTTTTATTTCCATAGACTAAGATTTTGTTTTCAAGGTGCCACTTGACAGCCCTTGCTAAGACCAACTTTTCCAAGTCTCTTCCTTTTCTTATCATATCTTCTACGCTGTCTCTGTGGCTTATCCTTACAACGTCCTGCTCTATTATAGGTCCCTGGTCAAGCTCTTCAGTAACGTAGTGACTGGTTGCGCCTATGATTTTTACACCTCTTTCGTATGCTCTGTGATAAGGTTTTGCCCCTACAAAGGCTGGAAGGAACGAATGGTGAATGTTTATTATTCTGTTTCTGTATTGTTTTACGAAGTTGTCGCTGAGAATCTGCATGTATCTTGCTAAAATTATGAGGTCTATGCTGTTTTCTCTTAAGATTTTTAATTCTTCTTTTTCAACTTCTAACTTGTTGTCTTTGTTTTTGGGAAAGTGAAAAAAAGGAACGCCAAACATCTCGGCTATCGGTTTTAAATCTTCGTGGTTGCTTATAACCATTTTCAGGTTGCCTTTCAGTTCGCCAGCTTTGAAACGGTATAGTAGTTCATATAGGCAATGGTCGTATTTTGAGACAAATATTGCTACGTTCTGAACTTCTGAGCTGAAGTGTAGTGAAAAGTCCATATGGAATTTATCTGCTATGGGTTTAAACGCTTCCTTTATCTTTTCTTTTTCTATTTGAAAGCCGTTTAAATCCCATTCAATCCTCATGAAGAATATCTGTTTTTGGGAGTCTATGTGCTGGTCTGCATTGATTATGTTTCCGTTGTTTTTTGATATAAATCCGGTAACTTCTGAAAGAATTCCTTTCCTGTCAGGACAGGATATTAATAACGTTGCTGTTTCCATCTTTACTCCACCGTTACGCTTTTTGCTAAGTTTCTTGGCTGGTCAACGTCGTAACCTAAAAAGTCGGCTATGTAGTAGGCTAAAAGCTGTAGAGGTATTACGTTTATGAGCGGTGATAGGAATTCATCTGTTTCGGGGACGATAATTGAGAAGTCAGAGTTTTCAATAACTTCTTTGCAGGACTCATTCGTTACCGTTATGGTTATTCCTTTGCGGGATTTGACTTCGGCGAGGTTGGAGAGGATTTTTTCGTAAACTCTTCCTTTAGTTGCTATAGTTACTACTGGCATATTTTCATCTATTAGAGCTATAGGTCCGTGCTTCATCTCACCTGCAGGGTATCCTTCAGCGTGTATGTATGAAATCTCTTTAAGTTTTAAAGCTCCCTCTAAAGCTATTGGATAGTTTACGTGCCTTCCCAAGTATAAAGCGTTTGATACTTTATGAAATCTGTCAGCTAAATTTTTTACTTCCTGCTTTTTCTTTTCCTCTTCTAAGAATTGTTCCATAAGTGAAGGGATTTCGGAAATCTTTTCAAGGTAAATGTCAGGGTTTGAAATTAAGTTTTTCCTTACTGCGAAGTGTATGGACAGCAAATACAGAACTGTTAACTGGGTGGTAAAAGCTTTTGTTGAAGCTACACTTATTTCCGGTCCTGCGTAGGTGTAAAGAACAGCGTCGGATTCCCTCGTTGCTGAAGAACCTATGACGTTACATACGGTTAACACTTTTGCTTTTCTTTCCTTTGCCAGTCTCATTGCTGCTAATGTATCTGCTGTTTCACCTGACTGAGTTATAGCTATTATCAAGGTGTTCTCATTAACTACAGGATTTCTGTACCTATATTCTGATGCGTAATCAACTTCTGTAGGTATTCTGGCAAAGTTTTCAAAGTAAAACTTCCCTACAAGTCCGGCGTAGTAGGAAGTTCCGCAGGCTACTATTTGAATTCTTTCTGGTTTGAAGTTTCCCAGACCTTTTATGGGCATTTCACCTCTAAACCATGGCAGGTTTCCACTTATCGTGTCTGCAACTGCTCTTGGTTGTTCGTATATCTCCTTCAGCATGAAGTGTTTGTATCCAGCTTTCTCAGCCTGAGCTAAGGACCAGTTTATCGTTGTTATCTCTTTTTTTCGCTCTTTTCCTTGAAGGTCAAATATTTTGAAGTATGTTGGCGTTATTACTCCAACTTCGCCATTTTCCAGGAAGACTACTTTATTTGTATATGAAAGAAAAGCGGGAATGTCTGAAGCTACAAACGTTTCTTCGTCTCCTATTCCCAATACGAGAGGGCTATCTTTCCTTGCTACGAAGAGTTTATCCGGTTCTTTTTCTGTTATTGCGACTATTGCATAAGAACCTTTAAGTTCCTTTACGGCTTGTGTAAAAGCTTCAAAAAAATGGTCGTGTTTTTTTAATTTTTCTTCTATCAAGTGAGCTATAACTTCTGTGTCTGTTTCTGATGTAAATCGGTGTCCTTCTTTAATTAGCCTTTCTTTCAAAGAAGAGTGGTTTTCAATTATTCCATTATGGACTACCGCAACAGTTTTGGTGCAGTCTGTATGGGGATGAGCGTTTATATCCGTTGGGTCGCCGTGGGTTGCCCACCTTGTATGTCCTATTCCTATGTTTGAGAAAACGTTTAATTTGTTGAGTTCCCTTTCTAAGTTTCTGATTTTTCCGGATTTTTTGAAAACTTGAAGTTTACCGTTAACGATTAGAGCTATGCCGGCAGAATCGTAACCTCTATACTCTAATCTTTTCAGCCCATCTATTACTACGTTTTTTGCGTTATCTTTACCTACGTAACCGACGATTCCGCACATCTTACCTACCTTTCAAGATTTTTTGAGCTGTTTCTTCAGCTAATTTCGTGCAGTCGTTAACTCCAACACCTCTGTAAGCGTTATTGCAGAAGTATAGGTTTCCTAAGTTTTCAGCTATCTGGAATATCCTATCAACTCTTTCGCAGTGACCTAAAGTGTAATGAGGAATTCCTTTCTCATGCTTGAATATCTTAACGGTTTCGGGGTAGTGGCGGATTTTCATTATTCTTCTTAACTCTTTCAGAGATATTTTTAGTAGTTCTTCATCATCAAGAAGAGCCAGTTCTGGTTGTCTTGCACCTCCTATCATGACTCTTATTAATGCTTTACCTTCTGGTGCACGATTGGGGAATACAGAGCTATCCCACAAAGCACCTAAAATTTTTCTTCCTTCTTTCCTTGGCACTAAAAATCCAAAGCCATCAAGGTTGTGTCCTAATCCTTTCTTTTCAAATCCTAAAGTTACAACTGAAATGGGTGAATATTCTATTTGAGAGAGTAAGTCAGAAAGTTCTTCATTAACAGTTTTTAAAAGTTTTGCTGCCACGTAAGAAGGTGTTGACATTATAAGCTTATCAAAAACTTCTTCTTTTTTTTCGCCGTTTTTCATGTATGTTACTTTCCATTTATTGCTGGTTTTTTCTACTCTGGTAACGGGAGTTTCTGTTTCAATGGATTTTCCTAACTTTTCTGTTAAAGCATCTATAAGGTCGTTGACTCCGTGTTTGAAAGAGGTTAACACTCCTCCTGGTCCTGCAGGTCCTGAAGATTTTGTTCCTTTCTTTTTAGCTTCTTTCATTTTTGCTATTAGACCTTTAATGAGTCCGCCGTACTGCCTTTCAAGGTAGAAGATGGCAGGAAATGCAGCTTTTAAACTCATTCTATCCGGGTCGCCTGCAAAAATCCCCGCCACCATCGGGTCCAGCAACTTCTCAAGCGCTTCCTCTCCTATCCGTCTCCTGGCGAAATCGCCCAAAGTTTCATCTGATAAATCTTTTTTCGGCGGGACGAAAAATTCACCAACAAGGCGTAGTTTGCCCTTCCAGGATAGTAGATAGGATGAGAGGAAGGCTATTGGATTTTCAGGTAACCTTACCAGTCTGCCATTTGTATATATAAATCGTTTCCTTGCTTTATCCGAACTTCTGTATAGCCTGTCTTCTATACCTAAAGCTTTAACTAAATTCAGAGTGTAAGGTTTGCCGTCTAAAAATCCGTTTGGTCCGGTTTCTATTATGTATCCGTTCTCGTAAACGGTTCTCATTTTTCCGCCGGCTTGTTTCTCGCTTTCAAATACTTTTACTTCAACGCCAGCCTGTTTGAGATAAAAGGCTACTGCTAATCCAGATATTCCAGCTCCGATAACGGCAATTTTCACTTTTCCTCCGTCAAACGCAATTTTTCCACTTCACTTTTAAGTGCATTGATAAGTAGCGGTGATTTATGGTCAAGTTTCACTCTCTCAAACTCAAGACCAATCTTTTCCGCTAACTCTCTATATTCCACATCTAACTCGTATAAGGTTTCTATATGTTCAGATACAAAACTTACAGGGAAAACAACAACCTTTTTAAATCCCTTTTCTTTTAGTTTTTTTATCGTTTCTTCCGTGGAAGGTTCAAGCCATTTAATAGGTCCAACTTTACTCTGGTAAGAAATAAACCATCTATATTCAGGAAAAGCGTTCATTACCAAATTTACTGTATCCCTTACTTCCTCAACGTAAGCGTCTTGCAGCTCTTTTACAAAGTATTCTGGCAGGCTGTGTGCAGAGAAAAGAACAGCGGTGTCTTCCGGTTCCGATTTATCCAATGCTTTTTTAAGCATTTCCTGAATCCATTTTATATAACTTTCGTTTCTACACCAGGAATTTACTATTCTAAGCTCTGTTTTCCCTTCAAGAAGTTTCTTAACATCTCTAATGCAGGCACCTGCAGTTGCTTTTGAATACTGAGGGTAGAGAGTTAGAACGTATAACCTTTCAATACCGTTGCTCTCTATTTCTTTAGCAACTTTCTCAAGAAGCGGTTCAGAATACAGCATACCAGTGAACACTTTTAGTCCAGTTTCTTTTTCTAACAAAGAAGCCTGCTCTAAAGAATACTTTACTAAGGGACTTCCACCACCTATCGCTTCGTATTGAGGTTTTACCTTAGGCGTTCTAAAAGTTGAGATAACGTAGGCTAAAGGTTTTTGAAGGAAAGAAGGAACGCCGAAATTGATGAGGTCTCTGTCGGAAAATAACCTGAACAAGAATGGTTTTATTTCATCTACGTTTGATGGCGCTCCCATATAGGTTAACAGTATGGCTTCTTTCAAATTACTCTCCGATAATTTTTATTATCACCCTTTTAGGTCTCTGACCGTCAAACTCAGCGTAAAATATTTCCTGCCAAGGTCCCAAATCTAACTCTCCGTTAGTTATAGGTAAAACTACCTGAAGGTGAACTAAAAGATTCTTCAAATGGGCATCTCCGTTGTCTTCACCTGTTCTGTGGTGCTTATAATCGGGTTTAAACGGTGCTAACCTTTCCAGCCACTCCCATATATCTTCGTGAAGTCCTTCTTCATCGTCTTGAATGATTACGGCAGCTGTAAGGTGCATTGCAGAAACAAGGCATAAGCCTTCTTTTACCTGAGATTTCTTAACTGCTTCCTTTACTTTTTCGGTTATTCTTATTAGGTCTCTACGCTTTTCTGTGTTGAAAATTAGATATTCTGTGTAACTTTTCATCGCTTTCCTCTAAAGTTTTATCAGTTTCTTGATAAACTCTTTCCAGTTTCCGAAGGGAACTTCTGTATACGAAACTATAGACAGGAATTTTGGATTGAGTATGTAAACCCACGCTTCAACGAAATCGTTCATTGGAATTAACCTTACGAATTTCTTCTTTCTAAGGTAAAAGCTCCTTTCAGGAAAATCCTCCCAAAACTCCTCAAACGCATCAATAGCTGCCAGCGTCAGAGAGTCTACCCTGTAAACCTCCCCAAACACTTCCCCTTCTCCTTCAACAGCAGCAGGAAAACCATCTTCAAGGTGCAGTAGCCTTGCTCCGTAGAGAACGCCGTGGGACACAAACTCTGAATCCATCAAAAAGGTATGAGCCGAAAATCCAGACATCAGCGTCCCGTAAACGAAAAGCAGCTCCATCGGACTAAACATCAAGGTTTCTTACCTCTTTGGCAAACCGCTGTATAAATTCCCTTCTCGGTTCTACTTTGTCACCCATCAGCACTGTAAACACTTCATCTGCTTGGACAGCATCTTCTACAGAAACTTTCAGTAGCGTTCTATTTTCCGGGTTCATCGTTGTTTCCCAAAGCTGTTCTGGGTTCATTTCCCCTAAACCCTTGTATCTCTGAATGTATATGCCTTCTTTCCCGCATTTTAAGAGGAAATTAAACAGTTCTTCTAACGTTTCAAACTCTACCTGCTCTTTTTTAATAACCCTATACGGCGGTTCGCCTAAGACTTCTCTTATTTTCTTTTTAAGTCCCCTTGCCTGTTTGTAGATATCAAGCATCAGTAAATCTTCATTGATTTCAACGGTTTTCTTCAGGTATTTGTCTATAGGAATGTGGCACAGGATTTTGAAGGAACAGTGTTCTTTATCTTCTACTATCTCAAATTCTGTTCCCTCAAGGGATTTAGGCAATGCCTTTTTAAGTGATTCAACTAACTCTTTTACCTTCTCCGGAGAATATAAGTCTTTATACTCTGCTCCAACTCTCAGCAGAGCGTTTATAACGTCTCTATCTCTCTTCCTTGATAGAACGGTTATCAGATTTTCTAACTTCAAAAGGTCGTTAACAACTTTTTCAGCAGTTTCTCTGTCTAACTCTTTTCCACCTTTATCTAACAACTTCACAGAATCAAGGGCAAAGAGGAGAATTACTCTATCTAACTCATCGTCTGTTTTAATATACATTTCCTTTTTGCCTTTCTTTACTCTGTAGAGGGGCGGTTGTGCTATGTATAGGTGTCCTCTTTCAACAATTTCAGGAAACTGACGGAAGAAGAAGGTTAGCAAAAGCGTTCTTATGTGCGCTCCATCAACGTCGGCGTCTGTCATTATGATGATTTTGTTATATCTGAGCTTACTTATATCAAAGCCTGCTCCAACACCTGTTCCTAATGCGGTTATTATCGTTTTTATCTCATCGTTTGAAAGAACTTTTTCAATCCTTGCCTTTTCAACGTTGATAATCTTTCCTTTAAGTGGGAGTATTGCCTGAAATCTCCTGTCTCTCCCCTGCTTTGCACTTCCTCCTGCAGAGTCTCCCTCAACCAAGAAAAGTTCCGTTTTTTCAGGGTCTCTCTCTGAGCAGTCAGCCAACTTTCCAGGTAGGGAAAATTCTTCTAAAGCGCTCTTCCTTCTCGTTAATTCTCTTGCTCTTTTGGCAGCTTCTCTCGCCCTTGCTGCTGTGATAACTTTTTCGGCTATCTTCTTTCCTATATCCGGTCTTTCCGTCAGAAAGTTCCACAGCTTTTCATAAACGATTGACGCAACTACGGGTCTTACTTCCGAGTTCCCTAATTTTGACTTTGTCTGCCCTTCAAACTGAGGGTTGGGAACTTTTACAGAAATTACTGCTACCAGCCCTTCTCTAACGTCATCACCGGTTATAGAAATCTTTGCGCCTTTTGGTATCAGGTTGTTTTCTTCTATGAACTTAGTTATCGCTCTTGTAAGTGCCATTCTAAAGCCGGCAACGTGCGTTCCACCTTCCCGCGTATTTATGTTGTTCACAAAGCTAAAAATCTGCTCCGTGTAGGTTGAGTTATATTGAAGGGCAACCTCTACTAAAATCTCATCTTTCTCACCGGTTATATAGATAGGCTCAGGGAAGAGAGGGTCTTTCTTCTCGTTAATCTTCTTTACAAACTCAACTATTCCACCTTCGTAGTAGAAAACCTCTTTTCTTGGTGGGTCTACTCTTTCATCTATTAGAGTGATTTTCAGTCCTTTATTTAAAAACGCTAATTCTCTTAACCTGTTTGCCAATATATCCCAGCTAAATTCTGTGACTTCAAATATTTCGGGGTCTGGCTTAAAGGTAATTATCGTTCCTCTTTTTGAGCTTTCTGCCACGCAGGCAAATTCCGTTACAGGCTTTCCTTTTTCGTATATCTGTTTGTAAACCTTTCCGTCTCTATGAATTTCAAGTTTTAGCCATTCAGATAGAGCGTTAACGACCGAAACGCCAACGCCATGCAATCCACCGGAGTACTTGTAAGCCTTCTTTTCAAACTTACCGCCTGCGTGCAGAACAGTAAGAACTATTTCTGCTGCCGGTTTTCCATATTCTGGATGGATATCTACAGGAATACCTCTACCGTTATCTGCAACGGTTATTGAGTTATCTTCATGTATGATTACTTCTATTTCTGTGCAGTATCCTGCTAAAGCTTCATCAACGCTATTATCAACAACTTCAAACACTAAATGGTGAAGACCGTAAGAACCTGTATCTCCTATATACATTCCCGGTCTTTTTCGGACGGCTTCAAGTCCTTCTAAAACTTTGATGGCTGATGCGTCATACTTTTCTGTGGACATAGGCGCTCCTTTAAAGGCAGAGTTTAAAAGCAAGCAAATTATATCAAACTCAATGGTTTAAAAGTTTTAGCTTATATTTTTCAAACTGCTAAAATTAAGCCTGCTGTTTCATAAATTCTTTTTGGGGTGAAAAATGAACGTTATAGAAGGAAAGCTAATAGCAGAAGGTCTAAAGTTTGCAATCGTTGTAAGCAGATTTAATTCTTTTATTACAGAAAGGCTTGTTGAAGGTGCAGTTGATTGCCTTCTGAGGCACGGCGCTAAAAAGGAAGATATAGATGTGGTTAAAGTTCCGGGAGCTTTTGAACTTCCTCTGATTGCCAAAAAGCTTGCGCAGAAAGACTACGATGCAGTTATAGCTTTAGGTGCGGTTATAAGAGGAGAAACTCCACACTTTGATTACGTTGCGGCAGAGGTAAGTAAAGGAATAGCGGCTGCTTCTTTGGAAGTAGGAAAACCTATATCTTTCGGCGTTCTTACAACAGATACTGTGGAACAGGCTATTGATAGGGCGGGAACGAAAGCAGGTAATAAAGGTTGGGAGGCAGCACTTTCAGCTATAGAGATGGCTAATCTTCTCAGGAAGGTGGAAAAATGACCAACAAGGAGAAGAGGAAGGCGAGAGAACACGCTTACCTGATGATGTATCAGTGGGATTTAAGTAAACTTCAGCCTGAAGAGGTTATCTCCAACTATTGGGAAGATAAAAAAGAGGAAAAAGAAGTTGTTGAAAAGGCTAACAATTTGTTTTTGAATACTGTTAAATCTCTTAAAAACGTTGATGCTGAGATTTCAAAGCATTTAAAGAAGGGTTGGTTCATTTCAAGGCTTTTACCTATGGATAGGTCAATTTTAAGAGTTGCCGCTTATGAACTTTTAAACGGCTCTTTTTCTCCGCCTGCTGCAGTGATTAACGATGCTGTTGACCTTGCGAAAGTTTACGGAGAAGATGTAAAGTCTCCAGCTTTTATTAATGCAGTTTTAGATAAGATTAGAAGGGAAGGTAGTGAGTAATTTAGGTTTACTTGCAGGAAAAGGAGAACTGCCTTTAGAGTTTTTAAAATCCGCAAAAGAGAAAGGATATTCTGTTACCGTCTTTGCCCTTGAAGGTATAACTTCCCCTTCTGTTGAAGAGTATGCAGGGAATGTATTCTGGATAAAGCCTTTTAAGTTAGGAAAGTTCCTCTCTCTACTGAAAAAATCGGAAGTTAAAAATTTGGCTATTTTGGGAAAGGTTGAGCACAGAAATGCTCTTTCTCTGACAGGTTTTGATTTTAAAGCTCTTTCTTTCATTCTGTCCTTAAAAGACAGGAAACCGGAAACTATAATAAGAGGAATCATTGAAGAAATAGAAAAAGCTGGTGTAAAAGTTATTGACCCCACTCCATTTCTTTCTCATCTCCTTCAACCTTCCGGTGTTTTGGTGGGGGATTTAGAGGAAAGCTTAAAACGTGATATGGAATTGGGAATGAAAGTAGCTAAGGAAATCGCCTCTTTAGATGTCGGACAAACGGTTGTAGTTAAAGATGGAACTGTTATTGCCGTTGAAGGGATTGAAGGAACCGATGAGTGTATAAAGAGAGGTGCAGAACTTTCCGGTGGTGGTTTTGTCGTCTGCAAGGCTGCAAGGAGAAGACAGGATATGAGGATAGATGTTCCGACAATCGGAAAGAACACTGTTGAATTGATAGGAAAGTTGGGAGGGAAAGCTTTAATTTTTGAGGCAGAGAAAACGTACCTCCTTGATAAAGAAAAAATAATCAACTCTGCGAAAACTTTTGGCGTAACGGTTGTTGGAGTTTAAATGAAGGTTTTAGTCGTTGAAGATGATGATATTCAGAGAGAACTACTTAAAGAAATATTAAAGGAGAAAGGGTTTGAAGTTTATTCTTGCGGAAGTGCAGAAAGGGCTTACCAGATTTTGGATAAATATCTTCCTAACGTAGTTGTTACGGACGTTCGGTTGCCTGGAGAAGATGGTCTTTCTTTTATGAAGAAAGTAAAGGAGCTTTGTCCTAACGTTGAAGTAATAGTTGTTACTGCTTTTAGTAACGTTGAAGATGCCGTTTCTGCTATTAAAGAGGGAGCATTCCACTACGTCACAAAACCTTACGACCCAGATGTTTTACTTAACCTTATAGAGAAGGCAGGGCAGCTGTCCCAACTTAAAAGCGTTAAACCGGACGGCAGAGAGATTGTTTATTCCTCCAAAGTAATGGAAGACCTGCTTAAGAAAGCTTCTGTTTTTGCCAAAGCCGATGCTCCTGTTCTTATTTTAGGTGAAAGTGGAACAGGAAAGGAATTGATAGCCAAGTTTATTCATAAAGAGAGTGGAAGAAAAGGTAAGTTCGTTTCAATCAACTGTGCTGCCATTCCGGAAGAGCTGTTTGAAAGTGAATTGTTTGGATACGAGAAGGGAGCGTTTACCGGAGCTACGTTTAGTAAACCTGGACTTTTTGTTGAGGCTGATGGCGGAACGCTGTTTCTTGATGAAATAGGTGAAATGCCGCTACCTCTTCAAGCTAAGCTTTTGAGAGTTTTACAGGAAGGGGAAGTAAGACCGGTAGGTGGCTTGAAGCCTGTTAAAGTTGACGTTAAGGTTGTTGCAGCTACCAACAGGGATTTAAAGAAGTTGGTTGAGGAAGGAAAGTTCAGAGAAGACCTTTACTATAGATTGAACGTTCTTACTTTGGAGATTCCGCCGTTAAGGGAGAGACCGGAAGATATTGCAGAGCTTGTGGGTTATTTTTTGAAGAAGTTTGGAGAGAGGTACGGTAAAAAGATAGAGTTTGAGCCGGAAGCTTTGGAACTTCTTCTTTCGTACGACTTTCCAGGTAACGTAAGAGAGCTTGAAAACCTTATTCATAGGCTTGTTATAGTTTCTGATAGAAAAATTTCTAAAAGCAATCTTGAGGAAATTGTAGGAATTAAGGAGAAGGGTAAAAATTTTTCAAAGACTTTACCGGAATTGGTTGCAGAATTTGAAAAAGAATTGATAGAAAACGCCCTGAAGAGAGCTAATTACGTTCAGACGAAAGCTGCTAAGTTGCTCGGAATAGATGAGAAATCTTTGAGGTATAAGAGGAAAAAGTACGGGATATGAAAAAGTTGCTGCCGTTTTCTTTCGTTTTAGTAACGCTTTTAGGCGTTATTGTTGCTAATCTTTATTTGCTTCATAAGGAGTTGGGGGATTTTTATAACTTGGTTATAGAGGAAGAAACTGCAAGAGTTAAGTCTTTGGTTGAAGGAACGTTGGCAGGAGGAGGAGACCCGGTAGAAGCCATAGCTTCTTATATGCAGAGTTCTAAACTTTTAAAAGGTGCAACCTTTTCTCTTGAAGGTAGGGAAATCATTATTCCAGGTTCTGACGTTTCTGATAACTATTATAAAGTTACTATAACGGCTGAGCCTTTTAAGTTCACTCTCTATTATGATTTCCATTACGTCAGGGAATTAAATAAGCATATCGTTTATGCGTTGCTGTCATTAGTGGTTTTCACTCTCATTTTCATAGCAGTTTTGTTTGCTATTTTGAGGGAATACTATAAGGAAAAAATCCTCCTTGAAAACGAACGAAAAGAAAAAGATAAACTTGAAAGTATAAACTTGGTTATTCACTCCATTCTTCATGAAGTTAAAAACCGCTTGAACGCTTTCAGACTTTTACTCTATAAGGTAGAAAAGGATTGTAAAAGTCTTGCGATTGATTCCCTGAAAGAAGAGATAGTTAACCTTTCAAGATACGTGGAAGAAACGGCGAACTTGAGGAAGCCTTTGAAGCTGGTAAAAGAAAGAGTTAACCTTAAGACCCTTGTTGAAACGACGGTTTCTCAGTTTAGAGATTTATTATCTTCTCGCGAAATAGAAATTAATCTTTCTTTGAACAATTGTGTTGTAACAGGTGATAGAGAAAAATTGAAATCGGTGGTTGTTGACTTACTTAAAAACGCTGTTGAGGCAATAGGAAAGAACGGGAAAATAGAAATTGTATGTGAGAAAAGGAAGAATGACTGTATTCTGGAAATAAGAGATTCTGCGGTTAAACCCTTTGATAAAGGGAAAATATTTTCGCCGTTCTATTCAACGAAGAAAAACGGTTTTGGTTTGGGACTTTATAACGTTAAAAGAATTGTTGAAGCTCACGGGGGAAAAGTTGAGGTCTTTCAAACGAAGGATAGAACGGTTTTTCGTCTGATTTTCCCGATTTCTTGACCGTTCGGAAAAATTTCCGAATTTTTGGCTTGATTCGGAAAAATCCCCGTCCTCCCCTCTTCCACTCCCTTATTTTTCAACGATTCAAACTTGGCATCTTTTTTGCTTCATACTTAACTGAAATCCAAATTCAGGAGGAAACGATGAGGAAGTTAATAGCGATAACGATGACATTAGTTGCGTTAGGAGGAATTAGCGCATCTCAGGCGGCTAACGTAAAAGAGAATGCTCCGCCAGCACTCACTTACCTTAAGAATCTTCCCAAACAGCCTCTTTCTCCTCAGGAAATAAAAGACCTTATTCATATGAGAGAAGAGGAGAAGTTGGCACGAGATGTTTACCTTACCCTTTCAAAGTATTACCCTCTCCCCGTTTTCAAAAATATCGCAAAGTCGGAAAACTGGCATACAAAAATGATAGCTTTTCTTCTGAAACGCTACAACATTAAAGACCCTGTGAAAGAAGTGGGCGATAAGGTTGGAGTATTTAAGAGCAAGAAAATGCGGGAACTTTACGTTCAGTTAGTCAATCAGGGTAAAAAATCTCTGATTGATGCCCTTAAAGTTGGCGCCACCATAGAAGACCTTGACATTAAAGACCTTGAAGATGCTATTTCAAGAACGGATAACAAAGATATCAAGTTTGTTTATCAGAATCTAATGAAAGGTTCACGAAACCATATGCGAGCTTTTGTGGGTATTCTCAGGAGATTTGGTTTGGACTATACGCCAAAGTACATCTCTAAAGCTGAGTTTGACAGAATTATGTCAACAAAGCACGAAACGGGAGTTTATACAACTTCGGGATACAGTTTGATTAATTCTGCTGAGATTTCCGGTACTGTTGTTGGTGTTAAGCAAGTTCCTGGATACGGTAGGAGAGGTGTAACCTGGTGGGCTGTTGATGTTAAGACCGATAAAGGAGTTGTAGAGGTAAGGCTGGCACCTACCTGGTTCTACAGAAGCTTGGGTGTTAAAGAGGGAGACAAGGTTACTTTTACTGGATTCCAACCTCCTTTCTGGATTATGAAAGGCTTAAACGGTTATATGGCTTGCACGCTGAAGGATGAAAATACCGGAGTTAGTTACGATTTTTCTTGGAGAAGATGGTGTAAGAAAGTTTCAACTTCTTCCACCACCAAGAAAAGATTTAGTGCTGTTAGTAGAAAAACAACTGTTATTAAAGGAATTGTAGCTAAAGTAGAACAGAGGAAAGGTTTAAGAAGACCCATCAACTGGTGGGTTGTGGAAGTGATTACTCCTACCAATGAAAGGTACACAGTCTATTTGTCTCCTGTATGGAGATTGGCTAATCCTGATGTCAAAGTAGGAGATGATGTTGAGGTAGGAGTTTATACACCACCTGTCTGGAGAAGGTTTAACACTTCTAATACCTATATGGCTTGCTATATAAAAGATTTAACTACAAACAAAGAAACTACTTTGAGAAGATGTCCTTAACTTTGGAGGCAGACCGCTAAAAACCGGGTTGGAGGTAGAGAATCATGATTGATAGAGTAAACCAGAACTACTCCCAGGATTACTTACAACAGATGCATCAATATCGTCATAGGTACAAAAAAGGTCTGGGACAGGTTATGCAGCAGTTAACTCCTGACCAGAGGCAACAGATTTCCTCTGCCCTTCAGAACCTCCCCCAGGATTTAAGGGCAGAGGCGAAAAACCAGATTTTACAGCTGGACCTTTCTTCCATCTCCCCCGACCAGTTGTTTACATCTGTTATGGACATCATCTCTTCTGTTGCCTCCTCCCAGACCTCGGAAAGCTCTGTAAGCGTTTACGCTTAATTCCGGAGGCGGTCTGCCTCCACCTTTTTAAGGAGGTTGAAAATGAAGACAAGGAAATTTGTCAGCCTGTTTCTCCTTTACTGCCTTGTAGTAATGATTGTTTCTGGAATTGTTCTCTACATTATGCCACATGGGAGAGTTGCTTATTGGACAGGCTGGAGATTTCTTGGACTTGACAAAGACCAATGGGATGCCGTACACACGATTTTTGGATTTTTAATGGTGATTTTTGGAGTATGGCACGTTATTTTAAACTGGAAGAATATAGTGAAGTATATAGAGAAGAGTGGGGGGATTTTCCTCTCAGCAACGATTTTAGCTCTTGTCTGTTTGATAGGAACTATTCTTAACGTTCCTCCATTTAGTTCATTTATGAGTTTAGGAGAGAAAATTAAAAATTCGTGGAAGAAACCAGCCGTTATGCCTCCGGCTCCTCACGCTGAGCTTTTTACCCTTGAAAGAGTCAGTTCTACTTTAGGAATTTCCCCTTCAAAAGCTGTTGCTATTCTTCAATCTAAAGGCTTAAAAGTAGAGTCTCCTAAAGAAACTTTGAAGCAGATAGCTGTAGAGAACGGAGTTACGCCAGCTTACGTTTATTCCATTCTTAAAAGAGCTGTTTCTTTTAAAGAAAATAGAAGAAGTGCCGTTTTTGTTCCAGGTTCTGGTATGGGGAGAAAAACGCTAAGAGAGATATGTAGAGAAATGGGAATTCCAGTGAACAGATGTGTGATTGTTTTAAAGCAGAATGGTTTGAAAAACGTTTCTCCCGATACCACTTTGAGGGATATCGCTTTTGGAAATGGAATGTATCCCTATCAGGTCTTTCAGATTTTACAGGAGGTGAAAAGATGAACAAACTGAACAGGTTAGCTATTAACGATGAAGGTTTTATCTTTGACCCGGAAACGGGAAATAGCTATACGGTAAACGAAGTGGGGCTCTTCATTTTAAAACAGCTAAAAGAAGGAAAGGGTGAATCGGAAATTCTTGATGCTTTGGTTGAAAACTACGAGGTAGAAAGAGAAGAAGCAGAGAAAGATTTGATTGATTTCTTGGAGCAGCTCAGGTTGATGGGAATTTTGGAGGCAAAAAATGTATAGGGTAGGAGTTTCCGGAATAAACGCTGTTGACAACCCAGGTCCTGGTATAGGAATAGCTAAGAGCGTTAAAGAGAGCGGTTTAGAAGTAAAAGTTATCGGTTTTGCTTACGATGCTATGGAACCGGGAATATATATGGATTGGCTGATAGACAAAAGTTACATAATGCCTTATCCATCTGAAGGCGAAGAGATTTTTATTGAAAGACTTCTTTACATTAAGTCAAAAAGCGGTCTTGATGCAGTTATTCCTGCCCTTGATGCTGAATTGCCGCTTTTCATAAAGAACGCTCAGAAACTTTCTTCTTTTGGTATTGCTACGTTTCTTCCTACTGAAGAGCAGTTTAGGTTGAGAAGTAAGGATAAGTTAACTGAAGTTGCTGAAAAAATAGAAGTTAAGGTTCCTAAAACATTAGTTGTAACTTCTTACGAGGATTTCGTTAAAGCTGTTGAAGAGGTTGGTTTTCCTGTGATGGTGAAGGGGATTTTTTACAAGGCTTACAAGGCGTTCAATATCTCTCAGGCTACCTCTTACTTTAACTCCATAGCTTCTGAGTGGGGATATCCAATAATCGTTCAGGAAGTTGTTTCCGGTGAAGAGATGAACGTTGTTGGCGTGGGTGATGGCGAAGGTGGTGATTTCGGACTTGTTGCCATAAAGAAGCTCTGGATAACGTCACTTGGAAAGATATGGACGGGCGTTACTCTAAAAAATGAAAAACTTACAGCTGCCGCTAAGCGCTTTGTGGAAGCCTTTAAGTGGAGAGGTGCTTTTGAATTTGAATGTATAGTGAACGGTGATGATATATACCTGATAGAGATAAACCCAAGGTTTCCTGCCTGGGTGTATTTCGCCACTGGTGTTGGTGTAAACCTGCCTGGAAGGCTTCTTAAAGCTTCTTTAGGTATTGAGCCTGAAAGAGATTCCGATTACGAGGCAGGTAAGTTATACGTTCGCTTTACAGATGACTTTGTAACCGATATGGAAAAGTTCCAAAAGATAGTTACAAGAGGGGAGGTGTAATATGAAAAAACTGATAGCTCTTTTCTTTCTTCTTGTAACGTTTGGAGGTGTTTTATCTTCTTGTTGTCCCTGCTACAAAAACTGTGGTTGTTATCCTCATAGATGCTGTCCCTGTCCACCTGCGAGGAGGTAAAAATGAGAGGTGGATGGTGGATTTTGGTAGTTATCTTAGTTGTTCTTTGGGTTTTAGGAGGTTTTTGTTGCGGGCTTAGAGGGTGTCATGGAGCGTTTTGTCACTGCTGGCACTGTAGATGGTAAATAAGGAGGTATAAAATGAAAAAGGCTTACGAAAAACCAGTAATTTTCAAACTTAAAACAGGGTTCATGAACAAGTTCGGAGGTGGAGCTTACTTTAGGAAGGTAAGAGGGGACATTGATGGCGTTCCTGTTGAAGAATTAGTTGAAAAATTTGGTTCTCCTCTATTTGTTTTTTCTGAAAAGAAGCTTAGAAATAAGTTTAGGGAGATAAAAAACGCTTTTACTCTCAGGTATCCGAACGTTGAATTTAGTTGGTCTTATAAAACTAACTATCTTGATGCCATCTGTTGCATTCTCCATCAGGAAGGTGAAACTGCAGAAGTGGTTTCTGAATTTGAGTATGAAAAAGCGAGGAGACTTGGTATTCCGGGAAGCAAAATAATCTTTAACGGTCCTTACAAACCTTTAGATGCTTTAAGAATTGCCGTTTCTGAAGGGGCGAGAATTAACGTTGACCATTTTGAAGAGATTTCTGACCTTGAACAAGTTGCAGATGAATTAGGAAAGAAAATAAAAGTAGGGATTCGTCTTAACATGGATACAGGAATTCAGCCTCAGTGGAGCAGGTTCGGTTTTAATCTTGAGAATGGGCAGGCATGGGATGCTGTTAAGAGGATAGCTTCTGGCGGCAAGTTAGAACTTAACGGACTTCACTGCCATATAGGAACGTTTATTCTTGACCCCAAGGCTTACGAAACAGAAGTTAAGAAAATGGTTGAATTTGCCTATAGAGTAGAGGATGAGTTTGGATTCAAGATTGAATATTTAGACATTGGGGGAGGATTTCCTTCAAAAAACAGATTGAGAGGTGTTTATCTGCCGCCTGATGTTGCGGTACCTTCTATTGAAGAATTTGCGGATAGAGTATGTACCGCTTTACTACAGAGTTTAAGACCTGGCGATTATCCCAAACTTATCCTTGAAAGCGGTAGAGCCATAGTAGATGAAGCAGGCTATTTGATAACTACCGTTCACGCTGCCAAGAGGATGCCTGATGGACGCAGAGCTTACGTTTTGGACGCTGGTGTAAACGTTCTCTTTACTGCTTTCTGGTACCACTTTAACGTAGAGATTGATAGAGACGTGCAAGGTCCTACTGAACCCTGTGTCTTGTACGGTCCTTTGTGTATGAACATAGACGTTGTTGACGATATGGTTTACCTACCACCTTTACCGAGAGGAACGAGATTGATACTTTCACCAGTAGGAGCTTACAACGTTACCCAGTGGATGCAGTTTATAAGGTATCGTCCAGCTGTTGTTTTGATAGGAGAAAATGGCAACGTTGAACTTATAAGAGAAGCTGAAAACCTTGAAGATATCGTTAGAAGAGAGAGATTGCCAGAGAGGTTGAAGTTGCAATGAGTGATTATAGAAGATTTCTCCTTCCGGTAGTGAGAAGCTATTCGGCAGTGTTTTTTAATTCAAGTTTGGCGGGAGGAGTCGTCCTCCTCCTTCTTACTTTTTTTACAAACCTTAATTTAGGTATTGGCGGTCTTGTATCTGTTTTTTCTTCTTACATTTTTGCGAGATTAATCGGTTTTAAAAAGGAGTTTTTACGGCTTGATTACTATATCTATAATCCGCTGCTTGTAGGTTTGTCTTTAGGTTATCTTTTTAAAGTAAATCTGTTGAGTATTTTCTTCTTTTCAGTTGCGGGTATTGTAACGTTTCTCTTAACTTACGTTATGTCCTCAGTTCTTTCTTACTACTTTAGATTACCTGTTCTCAGCGTTCCTTTCGTTTTGGTAAGTTCTCTGTTCTATTTGGCTTCAGTGAAGTTTTCCAACCTCTTTGTAGGTTCTCTTTATTACCACGATAACTTCTCTCTGCTGAGAGTTCCGTTGTGGCTGAAAGGGTATTTGCAGTCTCTTGGGGCAGTTTTCTTTATGCCGGAGGTTATTGCAGGTTTAGTGATTTCAATAGTTTTGTTCTCTGTTTCACGTATTCTGTTTTTTCTGTCTGTTTTAGGGTACTTTTCGGGCGTTTTTGTTGAGGCTTTATTGAAGGGTTCGTACTATCAGGCTTTTTCAGATACTTCCGCTTTCAATTTTATTTTGGTTTCTATGGCTGTTGGTGGAGTTTTTCTTATTCCTTCTTTGAGAAGTTACAAGTTTGCTTTACTTTCTTCTGTTATTTCTGTTCCTGTTGTTGAAGGAATAAAGGTTTTTTGGGAAAGTTACGGAATACCTGTTTTTGCTTTACCTTTTAATTTGGTAACCCATATACTTCTATACGTTCTTATGTCAGTTAGCTTCTACTACGTTACAAAAGTTTATAAAGGAACACCTGAAAGAACTCTTGATTACTTTTTAACTTCTCAAAAGAGGTTTCCTTTTACGGGACGAGAAATTGCTTTGCCGTTCTCTGGTAAGTGGACTGTTTGGCAGTCTTTTGACGATGAATGGACTCATAAAGGAGCCTGGAAATATGCGGTAGATTTCGTTGTAACCGATGAGGACGGTAACACTTTTAAAGGAGATGGTTATAGCTTAACCGATTATTATGCTTTTGGGAAACCTGTCCTTTCGCCTATTGATGGGCAGGTAGTTTTTGTGGTAAACGATGTACCGGATAATCCTCCCGGTTCTGCAGATAGGGAAAGAAACTGGGGTAACTACGTTGTTATTTACGATAAGAGAGGCTTCTACGTTTTAATTGCCCATTTCAAACAGGGGTCTATAAAGGTAAAGGTTGGTGATTTTGTTGCAAAAGGAACATTTTTAGGGCTTTGTGGTAACTCTGGTTACTCTCCTCAACCTCATATTCACGTTCACGTTCAGCTTCTTCCGGAAGCAGGCGTTCCTACTGTTCCTTTCAAGTTTTCTTCTTACGTTTCAAAAGAGTTTTTCTACGATGTAGGTATTCCCAAAAAAGGAGAAGTAGTAGAACCTGTGTATCCTGATAAAGGACTGCAGAATAGGTTGAACTTCTTGATAGACCAGGAGTTTTCTTATGAAGTAATAATGGGGGAAAGAGTAGAAGAACTTAATATAAAAGTTAAAATGGCTCCTGATGGGACGTTTTACTTTACAGACGGAAGTGCGAAACTCTACTTTGGTGTATCCAATTCAACCTTTTATTTTTATCATATAGAGGGTAATGTGAACTCACCTTTGAAATATTTTCTATTTTGTGCTTCAAAAGTTCCTCTTACGTTTAGAGAAAACCTAAAGTGGAGGGATTATTTACCTTTAATTTCCATAAGTTCTACTTTGAAACGTTCTATACTACTGTTTATTTCCTCTTTTTCACATTCTCTGTTTGAGATAGGTGCTAATTTGAGATTCGTTTCATCCGATAATAAATTAAAGATAGTTTCACAAATAGAAGGATTGGGAAAAAGAAAAAGTGCTTGCGCAGTCGTATCTGATACCTTAGGTTTTGATGAGCTCAATTTCGGCGATAAAATAATTATTAGGAGGAAGAAGGATGAGAAAACTTCTACTTAGCGCTGCAGTTTTGTTGCTTGCTGGTTCTAATGCTGCTCTTGCCGGTGGGAAACCTTACACTTACGCTTCTGTTTACGGGACTTATATCAACTATTCGGGGTCAGATTTGAAGAGTGATGGGTATTCTTCTACTTTGTATGTAAATTCTGGAGATGGTTTTGGTAACGCAGTGCAAATTGGAGCTTCGTATACGAAAATAAACTATAAGAACAAAAGCGACCTTAATCAGGAAGATTTTACTTTTGTTTATTCAAATACCAACGGTATTCTAAAAAATCATACGTTTACTTTTGGAGGACACTACATAAATAGCGATGATGAGTTAACAGATGGGGGGTATACTCTCTTTTTTGATGGAACTTATTTCAATTACCAAAAAGTTTATCCTTACCTATTTAACTGGAGCGGTGGTTTAGGCATTTACTACTCCAAATATGATAATAAGGTTAATTTTGACGTCTTGCAGTTAACTCCTCACGCTTCTTTCCGTTTATATTCAAGTCCAACAGTTGGTGGTGTTTATGCTGATTTGAAAGGGTACTATATACACGTAGAGAAGGCTTCTGAGATTGATATAGGTAATAGTAACTACTACTCTGCCGAAGCCGATTTGAGATATTATTACAAGAAGTTTGACGTTAAGGTTGGTGGATGGTTGGGAAAACAGATTTTCGCTGTTAAAAATGGTGGTTTTGTGGTTTATAATCTTACCGAGAAGTACAAAGGTGGTGCTTTTGCAGAGTTTGGATATTCCATTTCACCGAGAGCGAGAGTTTCTCTCAATCTTGGTGTAAATAAGTATAAAGAGGTAGAGACTGAAGATGATGTTACTCAAACAACGGCAACGGTTTCTTTCGGATATTCTTTCTAAATTTTTGATTGTTGTTTTTGTGGGGATTTTTTCTTCTGTGGGGGCTTTTGCCCTCACTTATGAGCAGATAAAAGAGTGTTACATTAAGTCTTACTCTTATGAGAAGGAGGGTAACTACAAGAAGGCAATAGAAGTTTTAACGCCTGTTTACAATAATTATCCCAACGGATACACCGTTAATCTGCGTTTGGGTTGGCTTTATTACTTGTGGGGTAAATACGCAAACTCAGAGTTTCACTACAAAAAAGCTTTGAAGGTTGTACCTACTTCTGTTGAGGCGATGTTGGGGCTTTCCCTTCCTTATATGGCAGAGAAGAGCTGGTCTAAGGTTGAGTCTTTGATGTATAGGTTGTTGAGGGTGGATTTTTATAATTACTACGGTAATTTAAGACTTTCTTTAGCCTTAAGGAAAGAAGGTAAATATTCAATAGCTGCATCTGTTGATAGAAAAATGCTTTCTCTCTATCCGTCAGATGTTAACTTCCTTTTAGAGTTAGCTTTAAATCTCTACAACCAGGGTAAAAAAGCTTACGCTTATTCCATATTTAGAGACATTTTGATACTTGCACCTGACAACAAAGTGGCAAACGATTACGTTAAAAAGTTAGAAAAAGCTTTTTCTGTTAAGCGTTAAACCTTATTTGAAACTTCAATAACTTTCCTAAGAGTTTCGTAAGCTTTTCCACTTTCTATTGCATTTAAAGCTTTTTCTATTCCTTCGCTAACGTTTTTAACTGCATCGGCTGATAGCAGCGCAAAAGCTGCGTTCAGCAGAACAATGTCTCTTTTTGCACCGCTTTCCTTTCCTTTCAAAATATCTTCTACTATTTTCTTGTTTTCTTCTAAAGTGTCTGCTGCTTTAATCTCTTCTAAGTTTGCTCTTTTAAAGCCGAAATCTTCTGGCTTAACGTAGTAGCTTTTTATTTCGCCGCCACTCAGTTCTGTGATTTTTGTTTCTTCACATATCGTGATTTCATCCATTCCATCTTTACCGTGAACGATAAAGGCTTTTTCAGTTCCTAACAGTTTTAAAACCTTTGCTAACTTTTCTGTCAGGTTTTCTGAGAAAACGCCTAAAAGTTGCCTTTTTGCGCCTGCAGGGTTTGTTAGTGGACCTAAAACGTTGAAAATTGTTCTTATGCCCAACTCCTTCCTTACCTTAACAACGTTTGCCATCGCTGGGTGAAAAATGGGGGCAAACATAAATCCAAAGTTCGTTTCTTCAATGCATTTAGCAACTTTTTCTGGTGGCAGGTCTATTTTCACTCCTAAAGCCTCTAAAATATCTGCGCTTCCGCATTTGCTTGAAACGGAACGGTTTCCGTGCTTTGCCACTGGAATGCCGCAGGCAGCTACTATCAAGGCTACCGTTGTTGAAACGTTAAACGTTCCTTTCAGGTCTCCGCCTGTGCCGCAGGTATCAACAATTTTGCTCTTTATCTCTTCTTTTAGCGGCACTTTCAGGGATTTTTCTCTCATTACAGAAGCTGCACCTGCTATCTCTTCTGAGGTTTCTCCTTTTGTTCTTAAGGCTGTAAGGATTGCTGCTGTTTGAATTTCGCTGAGTTCCTTTTCCATTATTTTTTTAAAGAGTTCCTGAGTTTCTGCAAATGTAAGGTTTTCTCTTTCAACTATTCTGTTAAGTATCTCTTTTATTTCCAACCTGTTCCTCCCGAAATGCTTCTGGTTTGTAAATTTCTATATTATATAGATTTTGAAGGGCATTTGTTACTTTGGTTATCTCTTTCTGCGTGATTTTGAAGAGGTGGCTAAAGCAGTTGCAGTCGCTACATCCAAATTTTTCTATTCCTCCGTATTTTGTGCTTAAAAGAGATGCTACGTTACATTCTACCCTTCTGTTTGGAATTGTTATCACTTTTTGAGCTACAAACTCTTTTGCGGTAGTTATGAAATCTAAGTGCCAGTGTTTCTTTTTATTCCTTTTTAAATGTCTCTTAACTCTGGATTCTATTCCACCGCTATTCCAGGCTGAACCTACGTAAACGTAAGTTCCTCTTTGTAACGTATAGGTTTTACCGCTTTTAACGGTTATCGTCAGTTTGTTTTTGAGCTTGAATATTATGCAGTAAGTTCCTTTCGGCATAGCTGCACAGTTCCTTTAGCGGGCAGTTTTTGCAGTCTGGATTTTTGGCTTTACAGAAGGTTCTTCCTACTCTTATCAGGTCGTAGTGAAGTTTTCTGTTGAACTCTGCGCTAAAAGTTTTTTCCATAAATTCTGAAATTCGGTCGGGCTTCCAGGTTTCTGGGAAAATGCCGAGCCTTTTGAGGACTTTTTTACAGTGAGTATCTATGGGGAAGGTGTTTTTGTTAAAGGCAAATGTAAGGATTACTCTTGCTGTTTTTGAACCGATGTAGGGAATGGAAGTTAAGAGTTTTATTCCTTCTTTTGCCGTGCTTGTTTTAAGTTTTTCTTTGAGTTCATCCCAGCGGTTTAATAGTTCTTTGATTGCTGTTATTTTTTGTTTGAAGAGACCGCAGGGGTGGATGGCGGGGAGGATTTTTCTTTCAGGATAGGATTTAAGCTTTTCAAGGTTATTTCCTGTCAGGTTTTTGATGTTTTGTAAACATTTTTCTGCGTTAATATCTGTTGTATTCTGACTTAAAATTGTGAAGATAGCCTGTTCCAGCGGTGAGCGTTCAGGCTTGTGAGCTTTGGGGAAAGTTTTGTCAAGAATCCGCTTGACTCTTTCTATTTTTTCTTTCATAAAACTTATTTTAGCAGAATGGGTTAAAATTACTGCACTACTGTTTGGAGGTCTTGTAGATGGTTGGATTTTTGCTTGACCTTGAAGGAACGCTTGTAAAAGATAAGCGATACAATCCATTTCCTGAGGCGCTTGAGTTTACGAAGTTGCTTGATGATAGAAAAATCCCCTGGATTGTCGCCACAAATAATTCAACAGAAAAACCTTACGTTTTGATTGATATATTAAAAGAGAAAGGGTTTAACGTTAATGAGAGGAAGTTGCTTTCGCCGTCCTATTTAGCCAAAGTTTTTCTTGAAAGAGAAGGAATTAAATCCCTCTATTTTATGGGAACTGATAGGGTTAAAGAGTTTTTTGAAGAGAGCGGTTTTGAGGTTAGAGATGACCACTTAGTTGATGCAGTGGTGGTTGGAAGGGACAGAGAAATCAACTATGAAAAGCTGAAAACTGCTACTTCTGCTCTTGTTCTTAACGATGCCAAGCTGTTTTCTTTCCATATGAACAGGCTCATTCTTGACCCGGACGGACTTGTTGGACCAAGCGTTGGCTCAATAGCGACTGCACTTTCTTATGCAGCGAACAAACCTGTAACTTCTTTTGGAAAGCCTTCTAAAGAGTATTTTGAAAGGGCTTTTGAGTTAATAGGTATTGATAACCCGGAAAACGTTTACATGGTTAGCGACGACCCGTTCACCGATTTGGCTGAAGGTAAGAAGGTGGCTGGATTTAAAACAGTTTTTGTTTTGAGCGGTAAGTATGATGAAAGCGTTTTAGAAGAAATCCCTGAGGAGTTGCGTCCGGACTTTGTTTTTGAACACATCGGCGAATGTAAAAAACTTATAGGAGAGTAGGCTTGATTGGGAGAATAAAAACTTATATGGAACTGATAAAAGTTGAACACACTGTTTTTGCTCTGCCGTTCGCTTTAACTGCTGCCTTTATGGCTGTTCACGGAATTCCCTCTCTTTACCAGATTTTCTGGATTACGGTTGCGCTGTTTGGTGCGAGAACTGCCGCGATGAGTTTAAACAGGGTTATCGATGCTGACATAGATGCAAAAAATCCCCGCACCTCCACCCGCCACATCCCAAGAGGCATCGTTAAGAGAACGGAAGGGTTATTTTTAGCCGTTATAGGCTTTGCGTTGATGGTTTACGCAGCTTATAAACTGAATCCGTTAGCTTTAAAGCTTTCCCCGATTGCCGTTGTTGTTTTGGCAGCTTACTCTTTTACCAAGCGTTTTACTTACTTCTGCCACGTTGTTTTGGGCGTTGCAGTAGCTCTTGCGCCGCTTGGTGCGTGGGTTGCGGTAAAAGGCAGTATTGACCTGACTGCTATTTTGCTTTCTCTTTCCGTTGCCTTCTGGGTTGCAGGCTTTGACATTATTTACGCTCTTCAGGATGTTGAGTTTGACAGAAAAGAGGGAATTTACTCAATTCCTTCAATCTTCGGGGAAGAGAAGGCGCTTGTAATTTCAAGGTTTTTCCACTTTATCACTCTGTTGCTTTTGGTTGCCGTTGGCGTAATTGAGAAGATGGGGATTTTTTACTACCTGGGACTTTTAATCTCTACTTACTTTATGGTTAAAGAGCACCTGATTGTTGCAAAAGCAAAAGACAAGAAGGCGATAGGTTTTGCATTTTTCAACATGAACGGCTACATAAGTTTAACGGTCTTCTTTTTTACCTTTTTAGACTTTATAGGGCGAAAACTATGGAGTTTTTAAAGTATTTAGTTTCTATACTGGTCATTACAGACCCGATATTTGCAGCTATTTTGGTTGCCGGGCTTGTTGACGCTAAAGAGGTAAAAGCTGTTGCGTTTAAAAGCTCTCTTACCGTTTTCATTGCAGCTATGGTAACGCTTCTTATAGGTGACGGTCTTTTAAGGCTTTTAGGTATTAACCTGTATAGCATAAAGATTTTCGGCGGACTGCTTCTTCTGCAGATGGCTTTTCAGATGATTCAGGCGAGAGCGCCGAAGGCAAAGCATACAGAGGAGGAAAGCAAAGCTGCAACCGAGAAAGAGGATATCTCTATCATCCCCATAGGTATTCCTGTTCTTTTTGGTCCCGGTGCTTTTACAACGATTTTAATCTTTAAGGAAGAAGCTGCCCACTTTTACAGTTTTTTACTTCTCTTTCTTGCCATACTTATCTCCACCGGCGTGATTTACTTTATAATTAGAAATTCTGTTCACCTTGCTAAAAAGATGGGAACTACAGGCGTAAACGTAACTGTCAGGATATTTGGTCTTTTTGTCGGGGCTTTAGGTTCGCAGTTTATAGTTGATGGCGTAAAACACTTGTGGTTGCAGGGGTAAAAAATGAAAGTAGTCCTTCAGAGAGTTTTGTCCGGTAAGGTTGTGGTTGGTGGGGAAACCGTTGCCGAAATAGGTAGAGGCATCGTTCTTTTAGTTGGTTTTGAGAAGGGGGATATACCTTCCTACCTTGACAAAATGGCTGATAAGGTGGTGAACCTGAGGATTTTTGAGGATGCAGAAGGAAAGATGAATCTCTCTCTTAAGGACATAGATGGAGAACTTTTAGTTGTTCCAAACTTTACGTTGGCTGCCGATTGTCGTAAAGGGAGACGTCCGAGTTTTCAGTCTTCCGAAAATCCGGAGAAGGCGGAAAAGATGTTTGAAGAGTTCGTGAAAAAGTGTGAGGAGTTTGGAGTGAAGGTGGGGAAGGGGATTTTTGGTGCAGATATGAAGGTTCACATAATAAACGATGGTCCTGTAACCTTTGTTCTTTCCAGTAAAGACTTTTTAAAGTGAGGAAGAAATGGATGCAGCCTGGATAAAAGTTGAGTATTTTCTTGCAGCTTTGTTTTTAGTGCTTTCTTTCCTGTCTCTCTGGGCGAAAAGATTTATAACCAAGCTACTTCTTAAATTTTTCCTCCGCGATGAAAAGTTAACCAGGCAGGAAAAACTTTTTATAAGGCTTTCCGTCTGGCTTTCTTACTTCTTTGCTCTGCTCTTTTTCAACCTTGCGGTAATTCAATTGCCTATTCCTAAAAAGGCGCTCGTTATAGTTAATAACATCTTCTTCATTCTCTACGTGGCAATTCTGTCTTTCGTTATAGCCAAAGTTCTTGATATCGTTCTTGAAAAGTTCTCTGAAGGCGTTAAAAGGAAGGTTTCTCCTTCAGAATCGCCTCTTATAGATACTTACTACTCAATGATTTCAAAGCTGACCAAAATTTTCGTATTCGTAATTGCTTCCATCGCCGTTTTGGATAGGTTGGGTTTTAACGTTACCTCCCTTGTTACCTCTTTAGGTGTTGGCTCTTTAGCCGTTGGTCTTGCCGCTAAGGATACGATAAGCAACTTCATTTCAGGCGTTCTTTTAGTTACAGACAGGCAGTTCAGGATAGGGGACAGGGTTTATATAAAGGACATTGACGTTGAAGGTTACGTTTACGACATAGGTTTAAGAACAACGAGAATTCTAACCATAACCGGTAATAACCTTATTACCGTTCCAAATTCAAAGCTCACTGAAGGAATAATAGAGAATGCTCTTTACCCTGACCCGCGAGTTAAAGACTTTGTTGAAATAGGTGTTGCTTACGATAGTGACGTTAAGAAAGTCAGAGAGTTACTGCTGAAGGCAGCTTCCGAAATGGAAGGTATTCTTAACAATCCTGCCCCTTCTGTTTTCTTTACAAATTTCGGCGATAGCGCTTTGATTTTTAAACTTATCTACTACGTAGAGAAAAAAGATATCGCCTACGGTATTAAGTCAAAACTTCATGAAAGGATATTAGAGCTCTTCAGGGAAAACGGCGTAGAGATACCTTTCCCTCAGAACGACGTTTGGTTCAGAAACGCTGTGAAAGTTAAAGTGGAAAGATGAGTTTCTACAACGTTAAGATGAGGGCTTCTAAAGAAGATAGCCACATTTCCGGCGCTGAAAGAATTGTAAGAGAGCAGGATATAAAAGAAGCTGTTGTTCAACTGATAGATAGAGCTTTCAATCATTCCAGAGGAAAGCCTGACTTTGTAAACGTTAAGATTGAGTTGATTGGGGAGCCTATAAAAGAAATTTCTCTGCTACCGGTTTTTGAAGTTTCAGGTAGTTACGATGTTCGCAGTCTTCTTTTGAAGATTTCAAAGTGTGCAGGCTTAACTGAAGAAGTAGTTTTAGACGCTTACGATACTTTGTTAGAGGGTGCTGCTCCTGATGGAAGCGTTATGAGAGGAGCGATGATTGTTAGCGTTCCTGACGGAAATCGCCTTGAACCTGATAAATTTAAAGGAGTAAGGGCTACGTGCCTTGATATATCGCTTGAAGCTCAGCGACAACTAAAAAAAGCTGCCGGAGAAAAGTATACCGAAAACTTGAAAGAGGCTTTAACTCTTACCTCAAAGATACTTTCTTATCCAGATGTTCTGGCAGAGCTCTGTATTTCTGACGACCCTGACTACACTACCGGTTACTTTTCCGTTAAGGGTGTGGGTTACTTTAGACTTTTTAACGTTAAACCAAAAGGACATTTGAAAGGTGGAAGAGCAATTTTCGTAAAAAAAGGCTGTAACGTTGGAAAATTAATAGCCTATCTGAAAGAAACGCCGGTTATTGCTGTAAAGTTCTCAGGTTACTCTGTCGTTTCCGTTAACGAGGTTTGTTCCGTTTTTAAAAAGTCTCCTGTTTGAACCTTTCCTTCTATGCTGGCGCCAGGTTCAACAGATATCTCTTTAACCGTTAAGTCGCCTTTAATTTTTGCGCTTGATTTAATTTCTACAGAAGTCCCTTTAACGTTTCCGTTTACTTCTCCCATTATTACTAATTTTTCTGCTTCTACATCTCCGGTTATTTTTGAGGTTTGACCTACTATGATGAAGTGTCCTTTGACGTTTCCGTTTACAACTCCGTCAATTCTTATCTTTCCTTCGGCTGTGATGTTTCCGTCAATCTTTAATCCTTCTGCTAAAATGCTTTTAATTTCTGCGGTATCCATTTTCCCCTCTTCCTTTTTTCTTAGCATTTGTGTTTACCTCCAGAAAGACGAATCTGTCAGGGTTTACGAATTTTCTATCAAAGATTACGCTGTAGTGCAGATGGGGACCTGTGCTTCTGCCGGAATTTCCCATAAGACCTATGATTTCCCCTCTTTTTACTTTCTCGCCCTTTCTAACTAAGATTTTTGAGAGATGCCCGTAGTAGGTTTTTATATCTTTGTTGTGTTTTATTTCAATACAGTTTCCTAAAAGTCCGCACCAGCCTGCTTTTATTACTGTTCCATCTGCCGGAGCTCTTACCGGCGTTCCCCAGATATTTGCGATATCAAGCCCTAAGTGAAATTCCGGTCTTTTCGTTATGGGGTTTATCCTTAAACCAAAGCCAGAAGTTATTTTACCCGGCGCAGGGAATCCTAAAGGCGTTGTTTTTAGGTTTTTAATCATGTAGTCTATGCTGGGAATCAGGTCTGAAAGGTCAACCTGGTCGGGGTTTTTTATCAAATCTTCAACGGAAATAGAAATACCACCTTCGCCGCCTTTTGGCTTTGGATTTATACCGATTTTTCTCATAAGCTCATCTATTATTTCTACCCTTTTAGCTAACTCTTTAACTGTTTGCTGTTTTTCCTTTTTTAGTTTTGCTACTTCTACCGATAGCTGTTCGTTCTTCTGTTTGACCGATTGAAGTTCTGTTCTAAGGCTTTCTATCTGCGTTGTTGCCTGAAGATAAAAGTTTTGAGAGCGGATAGTAGTAATTATTGCATAAGCAGTAATGAGAATAGTAAAGAGTAAACCGCCGAAGAAGGTGAAAAGGAGGAGCTTTTTGGAAACGGAAAACCTGCGGACTTTGTTTGCCAGCTCGTCTTCTATTACGATTATCTGGTATCTGTCGTTTTTTTCGTCCATCGGGTTATTTCCCTATGCAAAATCTGGAAAAGATTATATCAAGCATGTCTTCGGTTGTCACCTCTCCAATTAGCTCACCCAAGTATTTTAGTGCTTCATCTATGTCTATTGACAGGAATTCCGGTGACTCGTATCCGCCTTCAAGAGTATTGAGGACTTTGTTTACAGATTCAAGAGCTTTTTCTAAAAGTTGCTTCTGCCTTTCGTTGCTGATTACCGCTTCATCGCTGCCGATTTCTCTTTCAGGTTCAAACATTACGATTCTGCCTATCGTTTCTGCTAACTTTTCAAGACCTTCGCCTGTTTTTGCACTTATCTCTACGCAAGCCTTGAAGTCTTTTACGTCTTTGCAACTTACTTTAAGCCCTGCATCTTTTTTGTTTATTACTACTATCACGTTGCCTCTATTTTTCAGTTTTTCTACTAACTTTCTGTCTTCTTCTGTTAACTCTTGAGAGCCGTCTATTACGAACAGGACGACGTCTGCGTTTTCTATGCTTTTTAGACTTCTCTCTATGCCGATTTTCTCTACTACATCTTCTGCTTCTCTGATGCCTGCTGTGTCTATGAGTCTTAAAGGAAGTCCGTGGAATGTGACCGATTCTTCTATTACGTCTCTTGTTGTTCCCGGGATTTCTGTGACGATTGCTCTTTCTTCGTTGAGGATGGCGTTGAGGAGGGAGGATTTTCCAACGTTTGGTCTGCCGACTATTGCGACTTTTATGCCTTCTTTTAAGATTTTTCCATCTTTGTAGCTTTTAAGCAGGTTTTCAATCTGCCTTTTTATTTCGTTTAACTTTTCTTTAACCTGTGCTGATTCCATTATTTCAACTTCTTCTTCGGGAAAATCCACCCCCACCTCAACAAACGCCTTCAGTTCAAGAAGTTTATCTCTTATTTTCTTTATCTTTTGAGATAGCTTTCCCTCAAGCTGATTTACTGCTACCTGCGCAGACATTTCGTTCGTTGCATTTATCAAGTCGTTTATAGCTTCTGCCTGAAGCAGGTCAATTCTGCCGTGAACGAACGCCCTCATCGTGAATTCACCAGGCTCGGCAAGCCTTGCCCCTCGTTTTAAAACTTCCCGCAGGATTTTCCTTACAACTACCGTTCCGCCGTGGCTGTGAATTTCCACCACATCTTCGCCGGTAAAGGTTTTCGGCGCTTTCATGTAAACGGCTAAAACTTCGTCTATTTCTTTTCCTTTATCGTCAACGACAACGCCGTAGGTCATCTTTCTGTCTTCAAACTCTTCCTTCTTTTTCCCTGACTTCGTCCTGTAAATTTCCTTTAATATCTCTAAAGCCTTTCTGCCCGAAATTCTGACTATTCCTATCGCTCCTTTGCCTATCGGCGTGCTTATCGCCGCTATCGTATCCTCGCACAGGTAGTCTTTCATTCTTCGCCTTCTCCCATTTCAAAAAGGCTTTCAACGAACTCGTTCGGGTCAAACTTTCTGAGGTCTTCAATCTTTTCGCCTATTCCCACAAACTTTATCGGGATTTTCAGTTCGTTGCAGATGGCGATTACTATTCCACCCTTTGCAGTTCCGTCTAACTTGGTAAGAGCTATGCCTGTAACGTCTGTTATCTCTTTAAAGGTTTTCGCCTGAGATATGGCGTTCTGTCCCGTGTTTGCGTCAAGAACTAAAAGTATTTCTGCAGGCTGTCCGGGGAACTCTCTCGCAATTACTTTCTTTATCTTGTGTATCTCTTTCATAAGGTTCTGCTTGTTGTGAAGCCTTCCAGCCGTGTCAACTATTAAAACGTCTTCTCCCTTTGCTTTTATACTCTGAATTGCGTCAAATACTACTGCTGCCGGGTCGGTTCCTTCCTGTCCCTTTACTATTCTTGCTCCTGCCCTTTCAGCCCACACTTCAAGCTGTTCTATCGCCGCTGCTCTAAATGTATCCGCTGCCGCTAAAACGACGGAAAGCCCGCTGTCTTTTAGCTGTTTTGCCAACTTCCCAATTGTCGTTGTTTTTCCAACGCCGTTAACGCCTAAAACTAAAATTACTGAAGGTTTTTCAGTTAAGTTCAGCTCTCCCTTGCAGTTTTTGAGGATAGCTTTGAGCTTTTCTTTCATTATTTCAAGTAGTTCGTCAGAAGTTTTAATCTTTTTCTTTTTCGCTTCTTTTCTTAACTCTTCAATCAGCTTCAGCGTTGTTGAAACGCCGACGTCTGCAAGAATGAGCCTTTCTTCTAACTCTTCAAAAAGGCTTTCATCAACCTGTCTGCCTGCAAAGTCTGATAAGCCTAAAGCGTCTCGCGTTTTCTTTAATCCTTCTTTAAAGGACTTTAGAATTTTTGAGCCGCTTATGCCTAACTGTTCTTCCAATTCCCTTTTCTTGACGCTGAGTTCTAACTTGTAAGTTTCCGGCGCTTCTGCTTCAATCTCTTTAATCGTTTTGTAGGCAAGGTCTAAAAGACCTTCTTTGAGGTAGAGCATCGCGATGTAGTAGTTTGAAAGGAATGATAACGTTTTGTTCTGACTGTTTCTGGCAACGTCGTAAAGGTTCCTCGCCTTCTGGTAGTTTCTTTTGTATTCTTCTACTAAGCCTTGAAGGAACGATGCGTAGTCTTTTCCTAAAGATTTTTCTACTTCTGGTATGAGCGGTTCAACTTTTCTGAAAAGAGCTAAGTTTTTAATCTTTTTCGCTACCGTGTCTATTAGTTCGCCGTTGCTGTAAAGAAGAGCGTTTATTAAAGCCTGCGGGGCTTCTTTTTCGCTTTCTTCGGCTAATTTTATCCACTTGTGGGGTTGGTGGGGATTTTTTGACAGTTCTTCTTTTAAAGAGGGTTTCTTTTTGAAAAATCCAAACATTCTCCTACTCCTTAACCTGCAATTTCTTTAATGATTTCAAGTGCAACTTTCTCTTTTGAACCGGAAATCTTCTTTTCTTTCCCTTTAAATAAAAAGGTAACTTCCGTCTCGTCAGAGCCGAAAATACCTTTCTTCACGTTGTTTACCACTATTCCGTCTAAGTTTTTCCTTTTCATCTTTTCTTTAGCGTTTTTTATCTCGTTTTCCGTTTCCGCCGCAAACCCGATAACTAACTGACCTTCTCTTTTACTTTCACCTACGGCTTTTAAGATATCCTGCGTTCTTACCAGTTCAAGCGTCAGCCTGTCTTTGGTTTTCTTTATCTTTTCAGTGCTGCGGCGTGCCGGTTTAAAATCTCCAATTGCGGCAGAAGATATGTAAATATCGGCGTCTTTTACCTCTTTCATTACGGCGTTGTGCATCTCTTCAACGGTTTCAACGTCTATCCTTTTAACGCCGTATGGGGTTTTCAGGTGCGTTTTTCCAGTTATTAACACGACGTCCGCACCAAAGCCTTTGGATGCTTTTGCTAAAGCAAATCCCATTTTTCCGCTAGAAGGGTTTGAAATAAAGCGAACCGGGTCAATGTATTCCCTTGTTGCGCCTGCCGTTACTACTACCTTTTTACCTTTTAAAGTTTTGGGCATAAAATAGTAGCTGACTGCGTCAACTATGTCTTCAACGTCGGCAAGCCTGCCTTTGCCTTCTTCTCTGCACGCCAGGTAACCGCTTTTTGGTTCAACAATATCCCAGTCTAAACTTTTAAGTTTTTTTAGGTTTTCCTGAGTAACGGGGTTTTCAAACATCCTTACGTTCATTGCCGGGCAGATAATTCCCTTCTGGCAGCACAGAGCTAACTCTGTGACGGAAGTGTCTGCAATACCGCAGGCTATTTTTGCTATCGTGTTTGCCGTTGCAGGTGCTATTAAAAGAAGGTCTGCCCATGCAGAAAGCGTTGTGTGCCTTATTTCGCATTCCCTTTCCGGAACGTTTTCTAAAAAGACGGGGTATCCTGTGAGCGCTTCAAAAGTCAGTGGGGCAACGAACTTTGCAGCCGACGGCGTCATCGCAACTCTAACTTCTGCACCTTTCTTTTGAAGCAGGCGGAGTATTTCAACAGACTTATAGGCAGCAATGCTTCCTGTAACTGCTAAAAGGATTTTTTTATTTTTTATCACTTCTTCCATCTTTTCCCGTCATCGGTTTAAGTTTCATTTCTTGTCCTAAGTAGAGGCTGAAACCAAAACTTGTAGTGTAGCTCGTGATTATAGCTGCTGTCATCGGAATTACAACGTCTGCGTGGGTCATTTCGGTTATCATGACTATCGCTGCTAACGGCGTTTTAGCACCTGCCGCTAAAGCTGCTCCCATCCCTGCAAGCGTAAATGTGACTATCTGGTCTGGAAACATGTGACCAAACATGTTGCCAACTGCTGCGCCGATTAAAAGGTTCGGCAGAACCAAACCACCTGGAATGCCGAAAGACAGCGTTAAACTTGTTACCAGCAGAACGCAGATAACTATAAAGATATCCGTCCCGACGCCTAACGGAACTTGCGCTAACTTTGAAACGATTCCCATGTGAGCAGGAGCTGATAGGAAATCGGTATCTTTTGTAACGAGAAAAAGTAGTGCCAATAGGGGAAGAGCCAAAGAGGTGCCGATGAGGGGGCGGATTTTGTGGTCAAAAAACTTTGATGAGCAGGTAGCAGTATGAAATAGGAATGTATAAACGTAAATAATTAAGCTGATTAGAAGTCCCATAACAACGATGTAAGGGATGGTATTGAGAGTCCATTCAGGGCTTTTTGTTAAATGAATAAAAGCACTTTCACCTCTAAAAAATGAAAAAGTTAGATAACTTACTATTGAAGCGATAATCATAGGAACGAAAGGTCTATAATCAAAATTGTACATTTCTTCTAATTCCATGGCAAATATGGCACTTCCTAAAGGTGCTTTAAGTAATGCTCCTGTAAAAGCTCCACCGCCTATCAATCCTAAAAGCGACTTATACTTTTTCCCTAAACCGTAGGAACGCCCGAACCATTCACCCAAAGCAACGCCAATAAAAAACGAAGGACCTTCTCTTCCAGCTATAAATCCTCCCGATAGAACCAAAGTTGCCGTCAAAAGCTTTAAAAGAACGGTTTTTACAGGAACGTAGTATCTGGTTTTTAAGTGGATTATTGCGTAACCGATTCCCGGCCCGCCTATTACTGGGTCAACTTTTAAGGCGTAACCTACTATGATAGAGACTAATAAAGGGTAAAGAAGTAGCAGAGGAACGTTTTGAACTAGAATAGAGTTAAGCTTTAAAATTACTACATCCATAAAAGAAGCTATACTGCCTGTAACAATACCTACTGCAAATGCAAAAGGAATCCACCTTCCGAAGAAGGTGGAAATTGTTGATAGGTCAAATCTATGAATAAGATTTGTTATCGCACATCCTTTAACGTATTCCCAAAACAGCTTGCCCTTTTCCCTCAAACTTTTACCATCTCCATAGGGTTTCCCTGATTTTACCAAAGAGTTTTTTAGCAAGCTCTAAAAGTCTTCTAATTCTATCTTCTGTTGGTGGGTGAGTAGAGAATAAAGCAGCGATTGCATCACCTTTTAGTGGGTTAACTATAAACAGGTGGCTTGTAGCTGGATTTACTTCCTGTTTTGCTATTTCTGGCGGTATTCTATGGGCATATTCTTCAAGTTTTTTAAGGGCGCTCGCTAAAGCTTCTGGCTTTCCGGAGATAATTCCTCCCGTTTCATCAGCTTTATACTCTCTTGCTCTTGAAATAGCCATTTGTATTAAAGCTGCTGCTATTGGCGCTAAAATGACCATAAGAATTATTCCAATCACTTCTGCCCATCCGCCGTTATCTTCTTCATCTCTTGCACCGCCGAACAGGAAAAACCACTGTGCCATGTTTGCAAGAGTGGTTATCGCACCGGCTATTGTTGCTGCTACAGCTTGAATTAGGGTGTCTCTATTCTTAATGTGAGCAATTTCGTGTGCTAAAACTCCTTCAAGTTCGTCTTCGTCTAACAGTTCTACAATAGTTGGAGTTACAACTACTACTCCGTGTTCTGGATTTCTACCTGTTGCAAAAGCGTTGGGAACGTTCATTGGTGCTATTCCTACCTTTGGTTTAGGAATGCCGGCGTTCTTTGCTAATTTTTCTACAATTGAATGCAATAACGGTGCTTCCTCTTCTGAAAGGAGTTTAACTCCGTACATAGAAAGAACGATTTTGTCGGAAAAGTACCAGCTTCCGAAGTTCATTATGGCAGCCATAAATAGGGCAATTACCATACCAACGTTACCGCCTAAAATCTTTCCAAATGCGATAAGTATTCCTGTTAGAAGTCCTAAAAGTAAAGTGGTTTTAATTGTGTTCCAGTTCATTACTTTCCTCCGTTTAGGGAGTTTTTGATACGTTTAAGATAAAATAGTCTTTCAAGTAGAAACTACAACTTACCTTCCTAAATTTTTGAGGATTTTTTTCCGTCTTATCCTGGTATATATGGGTCTTCCATGGGGGCAGACTTCTTTCTCTTCACATTGTAGATATTTTTCAAACAGCTCTTCTACCTGAGACGTACTTATAGGAAAATGTCCACTCTTTATGGCTTTTTTACAGGCTATAGAGGCAATACTCTCGGGGCTTTTGCCTGAGATAATCTCGTTTATATCCTCTATGTTCAATATCTCTGGAATACCTGTAACTATTAACTGTTTATCTTTTACAGAGAACTCTACTCCTATATTTTTCAGTTTGTCGGCTAAATTCTTATCATAGGGAAGTTTGAGATTCTGTGTTAACTTCACGGTAGAAATTTCGCCACTTTTTAGCTTCTTAATAAGTTCTTCATAGTTGACCCTTTCATGTATAAGGTGTTGGTCAAAAAAGTAGTAATATTCGTTGTCGTAGCCAATAATTACCGTTCCATCCGTACCTAAAAGTTTGATTTTTTCAGTTTTATATTCAACTTTTTCTTCCTTTACGAAAGCTATTGTAGGAAGTGTAACGTTTGGCTTTAGTTGTTCTTTTATAGTCTCAAAAATCTTTTTATTGTTTATGAATACTTTATCTTTTAGAGGTGTCACATTTACATCAATTTCTTCTGGCGGTACTGTTAGGAATAATATGTAGTTTCCAATATTTAATTCTTCCATAAGTTGTTTTATTTCAGGGATTTCTACCGGTCTTTTGTTGACAAACGTTAAGGTAATCTTTCTTTTTTCGTCATCGTTTCTTTTGTTAAAAAAGATGTGAAAGTTATCTCCTCTAACTTCAGAGAAGTAATCAATTCCGCTTATTTGCTTGATTCTTTCGTGAATGGATGAGGCTGGAAGGGTTTTTTCATTTATCTGGAAAGTTACATTAGGATTTGCCAAAGCTAATGTCTTTACTATAGCAACCATATTGCTTTTTTCTTTTCTTTGAATGCTCTTTTTCCTGACAGGAGTATTAAAAAACAGGTCTTCTACAGTTACTTTAGTTCCTTGAGAAAATGGTACAGGTTTATATTCTAATATGGTATTGGCACATACGTGAAGTTTTCCTCCTAAGTTTTCCTTCTGGTATTTGCTTTTTATGGTCAATTTTGATACTGAAGCAATTGCATAAAGGGCTTCACCTCTAAAACCGTAAGTTTTAAGTTTAAGGATGTCTTCCTTTTTTTCTATTTTGCTTGTTGTAAATCTTTCAACGGTTAAAGGTAAATCTTTAAACGGGATTCCTATCCCATCGTCTGAAACAGAAAAATTACGTGTATCTTTTATTGCTACCTTTATTTTTTTGCATTTGCATCAAGACTGTTTTCTATTAGTTCCTTTAATACAGCAGTTGGAGAAGATGCTATCTGTCCTGAAGAAATTATTCTTATTACACTTTCAGGTAGCTTTTTTATCATTCTACAATTGACCTTTTTATCATATATCTACTAATATCTGACCTTGAAATGATACCTACAAGTTTCATGGATTCAAAGTCTTTAACAACGGGGGCTCTTCCGTATCCTCTGGATATAAAAAGCTGTAAAGTTTCTAAAAGAGTCCAATCAGGTAAAACACAATTAGGTTGTGGAGTCATTATCTCTCTGACTTTAACGTGTTCTAATTCCTCTGGGTTTAACTTTAGGATATCGGATGTTGTTACAATACCGACTACAACACCATTTACAACAACAGGTAACCCGGCTATAAACTTTTCTGCCATTATTTCTCTTGCTTTTATAGCAGGTTCTTCAGGAGAAATTGTTATTACATTTTTTGTCATTACATCTTTAACTTTGGCAATTTCAAGAAGGTGAACCTTAAGTTCATCCTGGTGTACAGGGGATTGAAGGCGTGATTTTACTTGAGATTTAAATATCGTTTTTTCATTTCCTGCTAAAACGTAAGCTACTACTATTGAGATTATGGCTAAAGGTAATAGGTCGTAACCTCTTGTCATTTCTGCAACTAAAACAATTGTTGACAAAGGGGCACTGGCAGCAGCAGTAAAAACGGATATCATTCCTACCATAGTCATAGAGGATATCTGAAATACTTTTGCTCCTAATATGCTATTGAAAAATGTAGAAAGCCACGCTCCTGTGATACCTCCAATAACTAATGAAGGTCCAAATACTCCTCCGGAACCTCCAGAACCTAATGTGAAAGACAGAGCTAAAATTACCAAGAATATGCTTATAAAAAGTTTAAAAGGGGAAAAGAATGACATATTGTCGTTCATTAACATTTGAATCCAACCGTAGCCGTTGCCTATAGCTAAAGGCGTTATTATTCCGCATATACCTACAACAAATCCTCCAATTGCTGGCTTAATGTAATCAGGGACTTTTATGTTTTTAAAATAGTCCTCTACCTTATAAAAAATGTTTATTAATAGTTTTGCTACAACGGCAGATACTATACCTAATATGACGTATCCGGCTATGATTTCTTGTGAGAACGTGAGTTTATGTAGTGATATGTTAAACAGAGTTTGAAAGCCTATAAAACTACCTGCTACTATATAAGCGATGATTGAGGCTAAAAAACCAGGAATAAGCGCTTCTACTTCAAAATCTTCTTTGTAAAATACTTCGGCGCTTAATATACCTCCAGCAAAAGGTGCTCTAAATACGGCACCTATTCCAGCTCCCAGTCCGGCAGCTAAAAGTATATTTTGCTCTTTTGGACTGAGTTTGAACAGCTTAGCTATTCCTTTTCCTACACTTGCTCCAATTAAAGCCATAGGTCCTTCTCTTCCGGAAGCCCCTCCAGAACCTATTGTTATTGCTGATGTTACGAGTTTTAGAATTGCTGTTTTAAATCCTAATGGTAGTCCTTTATGAAAAGCTCTAATCGCTGCATCAGTACCTATTCCTGCTGATTCTGGAGATAGGAAATATATTAAAAGTCCTGTGATAAGTCCTCCTAACGCTGTCACAAACGGAAGTAAATAGATGTTTTCAGGAGAGTACAGATAGGGTAATCTACCTCCTTCACCCGAAGGTTTCGGGGGAATATATCCTACAAGTTGTTCAAGAAATACGTGGGTAGAGAAATCTAAAGCTTTTAGAAACAAAACTGTAAATATTCCTGCAGCTATGCCTACAGGAACAGAGAGAAGCATTATTTTTCGTATATTCAGTCGTTCTTTTATCATAGTATTAATATTTTACACTTTCCTCTCTGGTTTTTTCTTTCTTAACTGATACACTTGTTTTATACAGGTATGATAAAAGCTTCTTTTAACAAAAGCTTTTAGTTGACTTAAAAGAGTGTTTGATATAATTTTCGTAATGAAAATTAGAAAATACAAAAGGAGGAAGAAATGGTAATAAGAAAAGAGCACGCAATTGCGCTGCTTAGAGTTAGAGAAGAGGAAAGAAACAACGCACCAACCTGTCAGTTGTTTGCTAAAAGCGAAGACTCTCCTTACCTGGAGCTTGAAAGAATGAACCTTTTAAGAATGGTAAGACCCCTTGAGTATTCTCTTACTTATTGGGGAAGGGCTTTAGCTAACATTATAGATGAAATGGTAGAGAAGGGCTTGATTGAGCATCCTTCAAAGTGGGATGATGATTTTAGATGGCTTGGTTCTGAAGTTATTATGATGATTGAAACAGCAATAGAAAACGATGACCTTCCGGGATATCTCACAGAGAAGGAGCTTGAAAAAAGAGGTTTTATTGAAGAGAGAAAAGTGGAAAAGAAGGGAACGTTTAAGGCTATTAATCAGTATGCTAAAGACATCTATTCTATATTCCAGAATGCTCACCCAAGATTGATAATTGACAGAGAGCTTTACGAATACATCAAGAAAATGCCATCTGGTCCTGCTGAATCTTCAGAACTCCCTGCAGGTGGTAGATTTCCTATTATGCTTGGAGCTATGAGACTGTTGGCGTTTTCTGTTCCTAATTCTGATGTTTACTCTCTAACTACTTTGGGCCAAGAAATTAAAAAGGCTTGTGAAACTATAGCTCCTTCATTAGAAACTGTAATTTCAGAAGACATAATGGATAGCCTTGAAAGAGCGGTTTTTGAAGGGTTCGATGCTATAAGTGATGAAGAAAAAGAGGTTCTCTTTGAACTTGCTTTAATTGATGATGAAGGTAATCCACTGCCGGCTGGAGAGCATTTGATAAATGCTTATCGTATTTGGAAGGAGAGAAGCTTTAAACCTGTTAAGTCTATTAACGTTGAAATTCTTGATGCTGAGATACTTAAGGGTATTGAAGAAGTTTGGAAGCATCATGAATCTGACCCATCTGTGATGCCTACAGTTGATGAAATAGTGCATTACCTCTTTTATAAGCCTTTAAAGGAGTATAAACATCTTATTCAGCATTATGGTAGGAGACTTTATCAAGATTTAGGTTATCAGAAAAAAGAAGAGATTATGAAGAAATTCTCTGAAGTTAAAACGGTAGAAGAACTCTTTAAGAGCTTTTATGAAAAGGGTAACCGTTGGTATGAAAAGATGTATGACATTGTTCAAGAATCACTTTACACTCTTGAATCCTTTAACCTTGTAAGAGCAGAGGAAAAAGAGGGTAAGAAAGTTCATTACCTTACAGATTTTGGAAAGAAAGTTCTTGAAGATATGAAAACACGCGGATTTAGGGAGATACCTGCTACTGCTGTTAAAGCTATTACGATTACGAACAAGGAATTTGCTGCACCAAACATTGACTGGTACAGGAAAGGAGTTGAAACTCAATTAATCGGTGGTGGTGAACCAACTGTTGCAGGTAAGATGTATGCTCAAATGGCTTATGAGATTAAGAGACTTCCTCACGTAACAAGATTTGAACTTCAAGTTCTTCATAAACTTCCTGAGAGAGGATTTTTCGTTAAAGATGTTTATGAACAGTTTGATGAAACCTGGCAGGAAGAGATTGAATACGCTCTCAACAAGTTAGAAGCTCGCGGTTACATTGATATTCTTCAAAACGAAGCAATTATCCTTACAGAGCCAGGAAAACTTATAAAGAAAGCTCTTTCTGGAACACCTGAAGGTTTTGCTAACCCAATTACACCTCTTGCAGTAAGGGTATTAGCAGCTCTGAGAGAAGTTGGAACTCTCTACGAGAAGGAGAGAAAAGTGAGAATACTACCAAAGAACTTTGAAAAAGCTGTTAAGCTTTCTGGTCTTGACCCAGAAACTTTTGAGAGAGAGCTTGTTATTTTAAGAGCATCTAATCTTGTAGGTAAGAATTCAATTAATGAAGCGGGTCTTTTGATTCTTGAAGCTTTAGATAAACTGAACTAATTAATGGGGGCTGCTAAGCCCCCTTTTTAACCTAATTTGGGGGATATCATGGGTCGCATCTACGGAAAAGTTGAAACGCCAGAAGACATCAGCCGTATCAACTGCATCATTAGAGATGAAATGCTTGAAGTTGAGACGCCGGAGCAACTTACAGACCTGAAGAAACGTTCAGACTACCTCTGTACTTTGACATTTTCACCGTTCTGGAAAAAGAAGTTTGGTCCTGCAATTGAAGATTTGAGAGAAGTAGCTTTAGCAGAAAATAGGATAACAGTAAAACTTGCCAATTATATTGCTCGCTACAAAGGTTGGGACAAAGTTTACTCACCTTGGGGTAAAGATAAAAAAACAATAGATGAACGCTTGAAGGAGATACCTGAAAGCGTTATCAAAGAAATAACCGAAAGTGTTGTTGATTTGAAACTTTCTCCTGAAATCTTAGAAGAATTACGTAGGGCTTTCTGTGAAATAAGAAAAGCTATGGTTGTTGCAGAAGACCAAGAGTTACTTGAGAGGTTAAAAAGGCAGAGTGACCTTGTTGTTGCTGTAACACATCTTAAAGATTTTAGGGAACGTTTTTCTGATGTTTTAGACAAAATAGAAAAGTTGGTAGAAGTAGAAGAGAAAAGAACTGTAAAACTTGCAAACATTATAGCTACTGTTAAAGGATGGCAGGTAGAGTTTGAGCTTTGGGATGAAAGTGATGTTAGAGAAGATGAAACTCTTGAACAATATGTTGAAAGACTTATAGAAGAAGAAGAAAAAGCTTCCAGATACGTTCCAACGGAAGCTAAATATAAAGAAGGTAAAGTTCTCTGGCTTGTTTATTACCATCCGAAAAGAAATAGACATTTTGCTAAGAGAATTTACTTCCCTGGTAGTGCTAAAGATATAAAGATGGAAGGTCCTGGAGAGTTTGAGAACAGATTTGGAAGGAAGGTTTGGGGCGTAAAAATTACTTATAAAGCAAAAATTGCACCTGCTGTTATTAGGGTAGGAAAAAGAGTAATTCACTTGCCGGAAAGGTGGGTTGAGAGAACGAAAGTTGTTCCTCTACCAAAAGAAGCTACTGATGTTAAACTTTACGAGGAAAGACCTGAATTTGCCTATCCTGTTGCATAAGTTATTTGTGAGTGGAAGGTTTTCTGCCTTCCACTCTTTTGTCTATCAAAGTGTTCCTGTGTAGGATTTTTCTTGCGTATGGGAATACATAGTTGGAAATTATCTTGCAGTTTTCATACTTTTGCCCTTCAGTAGATAAAAAGAAAAAAGAATTTAATTTCCATCCTGGGATTTCTAATTTTTTCTCTGTTGTGTGGTGTTGAGTGACTATCGCGAAAATTAAGAGCAATGTTGCTGGAATTAGCTGAAATTTTCGTTTTTCAAAGATTATTAGCAGTAGAGTAATGAGTATGGTAATTGCAGATGCTGTTAGGGTGATTTTGTTATAAGTTACAAAACTTTTACTCAATAAAAACAGGATTTGTTCTAATTTCAAGAAAATAAAACCCAGAAATTCCGTTAATTTATTTAGAAAGTTAAAGTGCCAGCCTGTTAGGTTTGAAATAAAAGTTGCTATAAGAAAAGGTGTAAATAGAAATTCCGCAATTATTGAGGTTAGAAAAGAAATAACGTTTACCGTGCCAAACTGGTAGAGTATAACAGGTAGGGTAAAAAGCATTGGAGCCAAAGAAACTTTTATCGTTTTTAGAATGCGATTTTCCTTTTCTGTTAGCGTTGTGATTATTCCTAAAACTGCTAAAAAAGATAGGACTGCTGAAAGGTTGAACTTGTTCAGTAGAATAGTAATTAACATGGCAACGCCTAATAGGTATAAAGGCGAAACTTTTCGGTAATTTTCCATTCCTATGGAAAGTAAGGATAGAAAGATGTAAGATCTTACTACTGAGGGTGAAAATCCGGTAAGCGGTAGCAAAGGCAAGATTAAGATTGCTGCTTTGCTCCAGGGCTTTCTTAGTTTTAGTAGTTTTAGGATAAAGGCGACAGCACCTAAAATTATTCCGATGTGGAGTCCTGATATTGCAAGCAGGTGATATGTTCCGTTTAGAACGAAGTAGCTTTTGATGGAGGGTGGTATTTCATATCTTATACCTAGAGTGATTGCACCGCAAATAGCTGATATAGGAAAGTCTATTTTTTCTTCACCTTTTTCATAAAGTCTTTTTCTCAATCTTAATATTTCTGCCTTCAGCGATTCATTTGGGAGAAAGTTTTTTCCTAAAACGATGTCTCCTACGTTTACATCTTGATTTTTAATAGGTATGTATCTGTGCTTTGAAGTTATAGCCACTTGGTAGTTGTCGCCGTAATTCTTTATCCAGACGACTATTTCTTTTTCCTTCTCAAAATGTTTAGCTGCAAAGGGTAGAGTGAACGCTATTAGTCCTCCTAAGAGTAATTCTTTAGCTGATTGAAATCTATAGAAATAGAGTACGCCAGTGGCAAAAGCGAAGATTAGTATAAATGGAATGAACTTTTCGGGAGATATAGGAATTAATGCAACCGAACATAGAAAGAACATAAAGAGTTCATGTCTTTTCATTTACCCTCTATAAACATTCTTTCGGGTTTGTAAACGCCCCAAATGGTTGGGAAAAAGTTTTTGACTCTGTTCCTTGCAGCTTCTAAGACGAGGGGTGCAGCGATATAAATTAATGGTTGTTCGTAAGCTATTATGCGGTAAGCTTTTTTGTAGATTTCTATTCTCTTTTTAAAGTCTAGTGTTTCTGCGCCTTCGTTGAACAATTTGTCAACTTCAGCTTCCCACTTAGTTGCTGGCTTTTTCTGGTTGGGGTTCCACAGATGTAGTTGTCCACTACTCATCCAGACGTTTCTGCCGCTGTTTGGGTCTATTGAACCGGTTAAACCGATTATTACTGCATCAAAATCGTGGGTATTGAGAAGTTTTTCTACTAAGTTATTGAAATCTAAAGGTTGAAAGTGGACATCTATTCCCAATTTTTTAAGGTCGTTTTTTATTAATGCGCCAATTTCTACCCTTGCTGGATTGTTTGAGTTTGTCAGCAGGTTAAATTCTACTTTATGTCCGTCGGGCGTTTCCAGCCAGCCGTCTCCGTTTCTGTCCTTTAAACCTATTTCTGCTAGAAGCCTTTTTGCCTTTTTCAGATTATAGGGAAATTTTGGATAATCGGGACTCCAGTAAAGTTTGTTTGCAGGCGTTACAGGGGCGTAAACGGGAATTCCAAGTCCGTTGTAAACTGTTAAAACGATTCCTTTTCTATCTATTGCGTGGGATATTGCCCAGCGAAATTTCCTGTTAGTGAATAGTTTCCACTTCCAGTTTGGTATTGCTCCCTTTTTTTCGTTAAAGCAAAGAAAGTCTGCTGTTAGAGAAGCGCCTAAATTGTAAATTGTGTAATTTCCTTTCTTTTGCCCTTTAGCCAGCGCTGGATAATCGTCTCCGCGCATGCTGTAAAAGTCTATTTCACCTGCTTTGAATTTTAAAAGCTGAGTGTTTTTGTCGGGCAGAATGAAGGTGACTTTCTTTTCTATGTAGGGAAGCCGTTTGCCTTCGTCGTCTTTCTTCCAGTAGTAAGGGTTTCTTTTATAAACTAAGTACTGCCCGGGAACGTATTTGACTAATTCGTAGGGTCCTGTTCCTATGAGTTCTTTCGGAGGCGTTGAGACGGTCCAGGTTTCCATAAACTTTCCGCTCTTTACCGCTTTTTCAAGAATGTGCTTTGGAAATATGGGAGCTGATAGAGAGTAAAGCAGTGGAGCGAAAGGTTTGGGCAGGTCTATTTCTATGGTGTATTTGTCTATCTTTTTAAATTTGGGGAGTTTGCCGTCAATGAGGAAGGTGTCGCGGGTGGAGTTGGGGATTTTGGGATTAAAGTAGATATCGTTGTAGGTAAATATTACGTCATCTGCTGTAAACTTTTTTCCATCAAACCACTTGACTCCTTTTCTTAAATGAAAAATCCACCTCCTCCCCCCATCCTTAAACTCCCAACTGGTTGCCAACGCCCCAACAGGCTTTAGAGTTTTAACGTCAACTTCTGTCAATCCTTCAAACAAGTCGCCAACGGCATCTGTTGAAGAGGTTTCGTGCGCCAAAACTAAATTGAAAGTTTTTGGGTCTGACGACGTTGCAGTGTAAAGAGTACCGCCGTATTTTCCCGGTAAAAACTTGACTTTATCCAAATTAATTTTTTTACCTAAAGAAACTTTTCCTACTTTGGCGTGCGGTTCCGGGATGAAAAAAAGCGGAATTATTATTAAAGCAGATACAATTACTGGGAAGAGAAAAAGTTTGAGCAATACCTTATCTTTCATACTTCTTCCTGCTTCGATTTATAAGCTGAAGTTTACCAAAAATGAGGTTTATTCTTTACCAATTTTTATAATTTTTAAAAGTTCTTCAGGAGAGAAAACAGGAATTTCTGAGGCAGTAAAATCTCCTACATTTCTTGTGACAACGCAGTTACATCCAGAGTGTAAAGCTGATGCGTATATTACGGCATCTTCAAAATCTTTAAAATTCAACTTCTTAGCACTTTCTATGACGATTCTATTTACAGATGCAACTTCAAAAAGGTTGAGAAGCAGTTCTATACATTCGTTTGCTTTTTTACGGTCAAAGGCTTTACTTGCAAGGTAGTAAATAGTGGTTATTGTAGTTGCACACACTAATCCGCTAACTTCTCCTTCTTCAACTTTTGAAAGCAGTTTTGATGCTAATTCAGAAAACGGTTGACGTTCAAGGAGGACATCTAAAATAATGTTTGTATCAAATAGAACTCTCATAGGTATTTTTCTTCAAGGAAATTTTTGTAGTCAGTTTCGTCAATATTTGAGTTTTTTAGTAACCCTTTAAGCTTTTTTACGGTAGGGGTTATTTCTTCCTTTTCAGTGGGAAGAGTTTTAAAGAACTTTTCAACAATTTGAGAGACAGATTCTCCTTTTTTCACAGAGTACTCTTTTGCTTTTTCTATAGCGTCTTTTTCCAACCTAAGTGTCAATTTTGTTTTCAATGTATCCTCCTGCCGTATTGATATTTTCAAATATATACGTCTATATATAAGGAGACAAACCTTATTTAAAAATCTCTATAAAAACAGAGCAAAGTTTAAAAATAGAGAGTTCCTCTTTTCCTTTCGTCTATACCTGCTAAAATTACAATTTCTTTATGGGATTTCTGGAGGTGGTGTTTGAAAAGAACCGTTTGTACCTATTGCGGTGTTGGGTGTGAGTTGGGATTTGATGGGGAGAGAGTTGTTCACTTAAAAGAGGGTGTCGTAAGTAAGGGAAAGCTTTGCATAAAGGGTAATTTTGGTCATGAGTTTATTTTTAGCGATAAAAGGATAAAGGGGGCCTGGGTTAATAGGGAGATTTTGAAGGAATTTGAACTTTCTGCTCTTGCAAGGAAAGTAAACGAAAACTTCTTTGAAGTTCCTTACGAGGTTGCTTACGACGTTGTTGCAAAGAAATTAATTGACATAAAGCAAAGGTTTGGCGGGAAAGCTTTTTCGGCGATAGGTGGTGCGAGGACAAACTGCGAAAGTGCCTACCTTTTCCAAAAATTTGCAAGAGAAATAGTTGGTTCTCCACACATTGATAACTGTGCGAGGATATGCCACGCGCCGAGTTTAAAGGGTTTAAGAGAAACAGTAGGAGAAGGAGCAGCTTCTGTTCCGTTTGACGCTATCTACGATGCAGAGTTAATTGTCGTTATAGGTTCAAATACTACAGAAGCCCACCCGATTGTCAGCCACAGGATTATTGAAAAAGTAAGGAAAGGAGCGAAGTTAGCTGTTATTGACGTTAGAGAAATAGGCCTTTTCCGATTTGCCGATTTTAAGTTTATTATTCCTTATGATTCAAATCTTTTGTTCCTCAACGCCGTTGCAAGAGTGATTGTTGAAGAAAAGCTTTACAACGAAAAATTTTTGAAAGAAAGGGTAGAAAACTTTGATGAATTTAGAGGAAAAATCCCCACCACCCCTTCCCCCGAAATCTTTAAAAAACTGAAAGGATACGAACACATCTGCGACGAAATAAAACGTTTTGCCCGTGCAGTAGCATCCTCTAAAACGGTTTTCCTGTGGGGGCTTGGCGTAACAGAACACGTTGACGGCTCTGATGCCGTTATGGCTATTGCTAACCTTGCACTTTTAACCGGCAACCCCTACCTGATTCCTTTAAGGGGACAAAACAACGTCCAGGGCGCCTGCGACATGGGAATGCTTCCTTACTTCCTTCCCGGTTATAGAGAGCCTGAAAAAAAAGGTTTGATGACTCCTGACGTGATAAAAGCCATTGATGGCGGGGAAATTAAAGCGCTCTGGGTTATGGGAGAAGATTTAGCGCACGTTCACCCCGATAGAGCTTTTATAGAAAAAGCCTTAAAGAAGCTTGACTTTTTAGTTGTAAACGAGATTTTCCCCTGTGAAGTTACAAAATATGCAGATGTAGTTTTCGGCGTGAAAAGCTGTTACGAAAAAACGGGGATTTACATAAACGCCGAAAGGCGCCTGCACCTTGCTCAACCCCTTTTTGATTCTGCCCTTCCTGACGACTGGGAGGTAATAGCGGAAGTTGCAAAGAGAATGGGGAAAGACTTTGGCTATAAAACCACTGAAGATGTCTGGAATGCAGTTAGAGAGGAAGTTCCGGAAAAGTTCGGCGGAGCTTCTTACGAGCTTTTGAAGGAGAGCTTTCTTAACGCGCCTCAGTGGCCTGTTGCTGACGGAAAAGGGACTGAATGCCTTTTTAAAGAAAAGTTTCCAACTAAAACCGGTAAGGCACGATTGGTTTTTAAGCCATACTCTCCTAAAGGAATGGTTAAAGAATTGCTGGAAAGTGAAAAGGAAGAAGGCTTTTGGTTGACGACGGGGAGGATTTTGCTCCACTACAACAACGCCGTTCAAACTATGAACTGCCAGACTCTTGCAAAATTTAGAACTTACAGAGAAGACATTGTTTACGCCAGTGAAGAGGACAGAGAAAGATTAAAGAATGCTGAAAGAGTTGTGCTTGTTTCAAGATACGGCAGAACTGCACCGCTTCCGATAGTTTTCAGCAAACATATAAAAAAAGGAACGCTCTTTGTTTCTTTCCACCACGCAAAAAGCGGGATTAACTACCTTTTCGGTGAAGAAGGTGATGTTTACGTTAAAACTGCGGCGTTTAAGTCTTTAAAAGTTAAAGTGGAAGTTGTAGATGAAGCTTAAAAAGTCTTTAGGACAGCACTTTTTAAAGGATAAGTCGGTAGTCAGACGGATAGCAGACGCTCTTGAAGTTTCTGAAAGCGACTGCGTGGTTGAAATTGGTGGCGGTGGCGGCGCTCTGACAGAAGAACTGATTAAAAGAAATCCAAAAGAGCTTGTAGTTGTTGAGATAGACCCTGAATGGTGTGAATATCTCTCTTCAAGATTTGAAAACCTGAGAGTTGTAAATGCCGATGCGGTGAAGTTTGACTTTTCTTCTTTAGGTGGTAGATGGAAGTTTGCAGGCAACCTGCCTTACAACGTTTCTACGGCTATTTTGAGAAACCTTCTTGACCACAGAAAAGTTTTTGAAAAAGGCGTTTTTATGGTTCAAAAAGAAGTAGCCGATAGGTTAACTGCAAGTTCTGGTAAAGATTACGGATACTTACCAGCTCTGCTTTCAAACTTTTTTTCTTTCAAGAAGCTTTTTGACGTTCCGCCCGGGGCTTTTCAGCCACCTCCAAAGGTTATGTCAACGGTATTTTTAATGGAGCCAAAAAGTTTTGACATGAAGGAAGAAGAACTGCTGGAATTTGAAAGGTTTTTAAAAAAAGCTTTTTCTCACAGGAGAAAAAAGTTAAAGAAAAATTTAGGGCTAAAAAAGTTTAATGGAGCTGAAGAAGTTAAAAATTTGATTGATAAAAGGGCGGAGGAAATTCCGCCCCGTGAACTGCTTGAACTTTTCAGAGAATTAAAATTACTGGGATATTCTTTTTAGAGCTTTTTCGCCTATGTCTTTTCTGTAATGCATGCCGTCAAAGTGGATTTTTTCCACTGCTTTATAAACGTTTTCTCTTGCTTCTACTATGTCTTTACCTAAAGCGGTAACGTTTAGAACCCTTCCGCCGTTTGTTACTAATTTTCCGTCTTTAACGGCTGTTCCTGCATGGAAAACAACGACGCTGTCTAACTTTTCTGCTTCTTCTATTCCGGTTATCTCTTTGCCTTTTTCGTATTTACCGGGGTAGCCTTTTGACGCTAAAACAACGCATATGGAAGTTTCCGGTATCCATTCTAACTTTTCAACTAACTTGCCGTTTATAACGCTTGTGCAGACTTCTACTAAGTCGGTTTTCAGTCGCCTTAAAATCGCCTGAGCTTCCGGGTCTCCAAACCTGACGTTAAACTCAAGAACTTTAATTCCATCTTTCGTTATCATAAGGCCAGCGTAAAGTATTCCTTTAAACGGGTAGCCTTCTTCTTTCATACCTTTTAATATTGGCTTTATAACTTTTTCCTGAACTTCCTTTTCCATCTCTTCTGAAAGAACTGGGGCTGGAGAGTAGGCTCCCATTCCACCGGTGTTTGGTCCTCTGTCTCCGTCAAATACTGCTTTGTGGTCTTGCGCTGTGGCAAGGGGAATAAAGTTTTCTCCATCTGTTACTACTAAGTAAGAAGCTTCTTCACCTTCAAGACAGTCTTCTATTACAACTCTGTTGCCAGCGTCTCCAAAAACTTTCTCAACCATTATTCTGTCAACGGCTTCAAGGGCTTCTTCTACTGTTTTTGCTACCGTTACGCCTTTACCTGCTGCAAGTCCGTCGGCTTTTACAACTATCGGCGCTCCCTTTTCTTTTATGTAAGCTTTTGCTTCTTCGGGATTGTCAAACACTTTAAAGTCTGCCGTCGGAACGCCCCACTTTTTCATCATCTCTTTTGAAAATACCTTGCTACCTTCAAGGCGTGCTGCATCTTTTGAAGGGCCGAAAATCCTCAACCCCCTCTTTTCAAACTCATCAACAATTCCTTCAACTAAAGGTGCTTCAGGACCTACAATTGTTAAATTTACGCCTTTTTCTTCTGCAAAGTCTGCAAGTTTTTTAATGTCTGTTGGTTTTATGTCAACGCACTCTGCCAGTTGACCTATTCCCGGATTACCCGGTGCGCAGTATATCTTTTCAACGTATGGGCTTTGAGCTACCTTCCACACAATTGCGTGCTCTCTTCCGCCAGAGCCAACAACTAATACCTTCATTGGACTACTCCCCGCCAGTGTTTGGCAAATTATAGCAACTACTTACTGAAAGAGATACATTAATTCCGTTTCGGTTGTTTCTCCTTTGAGCAGTTTGGCAGCGGTGTTGACGATTGACTGGCTCTTTTCTCCGAAAAGCTTTTGCAGGAGCGTTTCTTTAGGCGTTGCAACGAAAACCTTTGCGTGCGGTGAGCGGGAAAGCTTTTTGGCAACTTCTACCGCCTTTTCTAACCCGCCTAACTCGTCAACGATGCCTAACTTCTTTGCTCTTTCGCCTGAAAATACTCTACCGTCTGCAAACTTTTTCACTTTTTCTATCGGTAGGTGCCTGCCTTCTGCTACTGCTTTTACGAACTGGTTGTAAGAATCGTTTATAAGCTGTTGAAGGATTTTTAGCTCACCTCTGGTAGGATTTCTGAATGGATTTAAAAGGTCTTTATACTTTCCGCTTTTTACCGTTATCACTCTTATTCCCACCTTGTCTGCCAACTTTTTCAGGTTGTAGCTCTGCAAAATTACGCCGATGCTTCCGGTTATCGTTCCCGGGTCTGCGACGATTTTCGTTGCCGGAACGGATATGTAGAGTCCGCCGGAAGCTGCGATTGAACCCATTGACACTACTACCGGCTTTTTTTTGGTAATTTCTGCAACTTTGTCGTGGATTTCCTGGCACGCTCCTACTACTCCGCCGGGCGAGTTTACTCTTAAAACTATGGCTTTGACGCTTTTGTCTTTTTCCAGCCTATCTAAAATGTTTATGTAGGGTTCTGTTGACTTTATCACGCCTTCAACTTTGACTATCGCTATTTTTCCGCCAAAAGAGAGGTTGCTTACCTTTAAAGCGGCTAAAAGAGAGATTACCGACAGAAAGAAAACCGCCAGTATTACTGCTGCTACCTTTTTACCGTTCATCCTTTTCTCCTACGTTAAAGTGTGTTTTGAAAAATTTGTGGTGGAGGTGTGGGGGGATTTTTTCTAAAAGTTCTCTGTTTTTCAAGTTTCCTTCCGGCAGAGTGAAGCCGGCTTCTTCAGATAGTTTTTCCATAAACTTTAACCTTTCTGCCTTTGCAACGATTGAAGCTGCTGCAACTACTATGTCTTTTTCATCGGCTCTTGGAATAACTTCTATTTCTTTGTCGGGGAAAATTTCTTTTAGCTTCTTTTCAAGCGTTCTACTGAACCTGTCAACAACTATCTTTTCTGTTTTGAACTTTTTGAGTAGTTTGTCTATGAGCTTTAAGTAGGCTTCTTCCATAAGTCTGTTAGCGTTTTTGTGCTTTTCGTAAAGTTCGTTGTATTTCTGCGGCGTTATTACAGAAACCGCTCCGTGGCAGACCTTTCTAATTTCATCGGCTAATTTCAGGATTCTGCTTTTGGTGAGTTTTTTTGAGTCTTTTACCTGCAGTTCTATCAGTTTGTTGATTGTGCTTTCGTCTGCGTAAATGCAGGCTAACACTAAAGGACCTGTAAATTCGCCTTTGCCCGCTTCGTCGCAGCCTATTCTCGGCGTTCTGTCGGTTTCCCTGCTCACTAAAAAGGCTACGAGCTTTTTAGCTTCTTCGGTTTCTTTTCCGCCGAAGACAATGGAACCGGATTTGTAAATCGTTACTATTGAGTTGTCTAACCTGAGACGTGAGAGGGCGTGGGGTGGGGGATTTTCCTCTTTTGCGCCTAATTTTTTAAGCTCTTCAATAAGTTTTGGTAGTTTTTCTTTTTCTAATTTCATTTTACCTCACGTTTATGTCAAAACCTATACCTGTTTCTATGCCATAGTAGCTGTTATACCTCGTTTCAAGGAAATATTTGTCGTTAAGGAAGAACTGTAAACTGCCCCCGTATTCTGGCTTCTGTCCTGTTGTTTCGTATCCTGTTATTCTGAAACGTTTAAATAGGCGTTTACTTATGGTGAACTTGGCAACAGTTTCGCCGTATTTGGTGATGTAAGGTTCAACAGAAAAGTTTTCAAGTCCTAAGGTTTTTTCTAACTTCGTTTCAATAGGTTTAAATATTGAGGCTGTTGCGTAGTAAGCTACCTGTACTGCCGGAAATAGTTCTGAACTCTTTTCTATTTCTTCCGGTGATGCTCCTGTCATAACTAAGTTTAGTATCTGCTCTTTGCTTAACGGCGGGTCTGAGGAAAGAATTAGTTTAGGGTGAGAGAAGCTACCTTTTATTCTCATATAAACGTAGTATCCAGAAATGTAGCAACTTGCAAGAAGGTCTATCTGTCCTTCGTTTTTGAGCAGATTCTTAATTACACCGCTACCGTAAACTACTTTAAAAATCTTTCCCATATAGTCAATTTTTCCGTCGGTTACAAAGAAGCTGCCGTTTATTATCGGCATTCCGTTTATTGCTTCAAGGTTGAGCTGTGGCAGAACATCTATTTTTGCGATGGACGTTGATATTACAGCAGGTTCTATGAAAGTTAGTTTTACGTTTGTTTTAAAAGGTATCTCTAACTGTTTAGATTTGTTCTGACTTTTTTCTTTTTTCTTTTCTTTTAGTTCAACTCTTGTTTTTGATAGAGATAACTTTCCTGAAACAGATTTTTCAAGTAGATTTATCTTTAAATTGCCAGAGATGACGCTTTTCCAGAGAGCTATTTCACCTACTGGAATTTCCGATACGTAAACATCAAACAGGTTGTCTGCACCTTTTATTATTAAGTTGCCGTCTCCTACGGTAATTTCTGCATCAAGGTTTTTAACTGCACCGTTTTTTATCTTTCCTTTAAAATCGGGAATGGAAAATTTTTCCAGAAGGAAAGCTGTTTTTCCGTTTATATTTTTACCGCTAAAGATTATGGAATAGGAGAGACTGTTATCGTATTGATAGTTCCCTTTAACGTTTAGCGTTCCTTTGACGTATCTAAAGATATTTTTTACTGGCGAAAGGTATATTAAGCCCTTTATACCTAAATTACCGTTTAGTTTTCCGGAAACCTGGACTTTTTTGCCGATTTTCACTGCAGGTTTTTCTATCTCTATCCATCCATCTATGTAGGAAAGCTTCGTTCCGGAAATTTCCGGTTTTCCGTTTTTCAGCGTTATGTAAATACCGGAAACGGAAAAGAGCCTGTAAAACTTTTGAGGTTTTACTTCAAAGGCAGGAATGAAAACGTTACCGTTTAAATCGGGGTATGAGAGGTTAAACGTGCCGATTCCTATTTTTAGAATAGCCTGAGGGGTTTTGATTGAAAAGTTTTTAAAAGTTCCGAAAGATTCTATTTCGTTTTTGTTGACGTTGACTGTAGCTGTGATACGGGGGGATTTTACGTTAAACCTTCCTGTTTGGCTGCCCGTCTGATAGTTGCCACTGAATGAGAGTTTGAGGGGATTTTTGAGTAAATCGTTTGATAGACTTGCTTTACCTGCTATTTTAACAGCTACGTTTTTAACGTTTCCTTTGAACGTTCCTTTCGCAGAGCCTGAAATTGCAGTGTTATCTTTCTTTATGCTGCCTGTAAGAGAAAAGCTTCCTTCAAGGGATTTTTCTGCAATATCGTAAGAAAACTTCGTATCTAAATCAGTGTTTTTGAATCCTGTTATTTGAGAATGTTTTAGCGTAACGTTAAGTTTTTTATTTTGAATATCTAAAGAAAAATCCCCCCCACTCACTCCTTTTCCATCTATTTCCGCATAATTTAATTTACCATTTAAATTTACGGTTAGTTTCTGACCTTCAACAGAAATTCCCCCGCTTAACGAAGAAAAAGCACCTCTAATTTTTTCAACTGCAAAGCTTCCAAATGCCGACTCAACGTTAGCTTTAACTTTCACGAAATCTTTTCCGACGTTGACGCTATAACTTCCGCTTACCGTTCCTGACAGCTCAACGGGAAGTTTTACCTTATAAAATTTCAGTATGTTATTGATGTAATTTATCGGTTTATTGACTACCTTTCCTTCAACCAACACAGAAAAGGGTTTGAACGTTATGAGCAGGTTATTTAAGACGATATCTTTTTTTTCATCTGAAGCCTGAATTTTCAGTTGATTGCGGTTGAACGTCAGCTGTCCATTAACTTTACCTATATAGTTGCTGCAGTATGAAAAATCGTTTGAAGAAAAAGTAAAGTTCCCAGTAGGATTTGAGAACGTTCCAAGTATGTTTCCGTTAAAAGAAACTTTTCCTTCTATTCCGTGTTTTTTAAGGAGGGTGAAGGAAGAGGTGGGGATTTTTTCACCGTAAACTGCGACTTGCTGAGTTTTGTTTTTAAAGTTTACTGTTCCACTTGCTTCTAATTTTCCTTTTCCTCTGAGCGTTGTTTTGAATTCCGTTTTTTTCTCGTTTCCTTTAAACTGCAACGTGCCAGAAGCTGTAAATCTTTCGTATGAGAAATTATCTATTTTTAGAGTTCCCTCGTAGTTGAATCTGTTTCCTTCTTTCCTGAAATCTATTTTTCCGCTTACTACTGCCTTTGGAATTTCTTTTAACTCTTTAACTAAAGATGTTGCAAATTTCCTAAGTAAAACTTTTCCTGAGAGTACTTCATTTTCACCGGTAATTTCTGCAGATAGGTGCTGCGACGATACTGAAAGTTTCCACGTGTTTTTCCCTTTTGCCCAACCTTTTACCGATACGTTTTTAAGAGTTAACTGCGGAGTTTTTACCTCTTTGCTCTCTATTTTGGTGTAGACTTCCGGTTCTTTAATTTCTCCCTTTACGTTGAAATCTCCACTTATACCTTTTGCTGTATACTTTCCAAACGTTAAATCACCTTTAACGTGTCCTTTAATTTTGAGTTGAGGAAACACTGTTCCTTTAAAAGAAATCTGAACGTTTTTGTAATTTACCGTTCCGTTATTTACATTTATTGTTCTTTCTAACGCTCCTTTAAGTTTTAAATCAGCCTTTTCTTTCTGATAGTGTAGAGTTCCTTCAATTGCGAATTGAGAGTATTCCTTGTTAGCTTTTCCCGTAAACTGCCATTCCTTTGTTTTGAACGTTCCATCAAGATAAATTTTGCTTAAGTCCTTTGATGCTTTTGCTTTTCCTGTGTAGCGGAATTCTCCAAAGGAGACAGTTAAATTGTCTGTTGTAAGAAACCCGTTTTCAACTCTGCCTTTTAAACTTTTAACCGATAGCTCTTTACCTTCAACTTTTCCGTATATACCGTCAAGCCTAAAGGAGTAAAGGTCATAATAGAGGTTGTTTCCCATAAGGTTAACGGTTGGAGAGCTGAAGAAGAACTTTTCTACTTGAAGCTCTTCAGCATAAAAGGGTAGAGACAGGTTAAGGTTCAGATTCTTGACGTTTTTCTTCTGTGCTTTTTTAGTTTTTCTTTCTCTTTTTATTTTTAAGTTGAATTCGCCTACGTGGAGCGTTTTAAAGTAAGGTTTTCTTTCTTTTAGGGTTTTTAACAGTTTCAATCTCGCGTAACATTTGTAAAGAGTGAGAGAAAAGTCTGGTCTTTTTAAGTAAAGGTCGTTTAAGGAGAGTACCAGTTCTCCGTTGTTGTAGCTTAGGTGGAAGCCTGATACGTGAAATGTGGAAACTTTTTTTTCATGTAAGTAGAATCTGAACAGTTCCTGGGCTGCTAAAAAGGATGAGTAGAAAAAAGCTAATATCAATAGAAGTTTGAGAAGTTTATGGAGCCTTCCGCTTTTTAAAGATTTGAGAATCTCCCGTAAGAGTTCTCTATCTATTCTCACAGTTCATCTCCAAAGTTTCCCACTCGCGGCATCTCGGGCATATCCAGTCAAAAGTATTTGTTTCAAAGCCGCAGTTTTCGCATCGGAAGGCTTTCTTCTTTGCTTTTAATAATTTTAGAAATTTTTCTATTTCTTCAACAACCTGTTTTCTCTTTCCAGTTTCCCATAGAAGGCGAAGGTAGGATTCCTTGACTTCTGGGTCGGATGGAAACTTTTCGTTTAGCTCTTTCAGTATTTTTAATGCTTCGGTTCTTCTTCCTTTTGTTATGAGAAGGTTGGCAAGTTTTAGCCCTGTAATTGGGTTTAGTTCAGTTTTCTTTATGATATCTCTGAGTTTTTCTTCGTTAAGTTCTTCAAATTCTTCTATAACCTTTAAGAAGGAAGGAATGTGTTTAGGAGACAGTCTCATTCCTTGTAGAGCTTTTAAGTATCCTTTTTCTGTTTCGCCAACTGAGTAGTAGAGTTTTGACATGATGTAGTAGAAGAGCGGGGTGGGGAGAGGGGGGTGGATTTTTCTGATGATTTTGAATGCTTTATCGGTTCTTCCGTTTTCAATGTAGTAATCGGCTAAGTATAGTTTAGTATGAGTAAGTTCATCTTCAAACTCTTTCTTTAGCTGAACGGCTTTCTCTAAATATTCTACTGCCTCTTCCAATCTACCTGAGTTTTTAAAGATTCTTGCCAGTTCGTAGTAAAAATAACTTTCTCCAGGAAAAAGTTTTATCCCTTCCAATAAAGCTTCTTCGGCTCTATCAAGGAATCCTGCACTTTTATATACGAGACCTAAGTTCAAATAGACCAACTTTTTTTCCGTTTCAGGTAACTTCTCATCTTTGAGCTTTTCTAAGATTTTCAAGCTTTTGTAGTACTCACCTTTTTCCTTTAGTAAAAGTGCTAATGTTATGTAGGCGTTGACGGGATTTTCTGGATTAACTTCAGATATCTGATTTATTAAATCGTGGCGATTGACAGATATTTTTTTTAGATACCCCTCAATAGATTCCCTCTTTTTATCTGTAAGTTTTGAAAAAAATTTTTCAAACATATTTAATCCCAGTAGCGTTTGAGGATTTCGTAGGTTTCATCTAACGACTGAGGGATAACTTTAGCGTTTCCTATTATTGGCATAAAGTTAGTATCTCCTTGCCATCTTGGAACAATGTGGTAATGAATATGTGTGTCTACGCTTCCTCCAGAAACTTTCCCTAAATTTAAACCTATGTTAAAGCCATCTGGATTGTAAGCTCTTTTTAAAGCCTTTATTGATTTCTTAATCAAAAAATTAATCTCTTCCAATTCTTCAGGCATTAAAGATAGAAAATCACCGGTATGTCTGATAGGACACACCATTAAATGACCTGTGTTGTAGGGAAATTTGTTAAGTATTACTAAAGCTTTTTTTCCTCTATAAAGAAGTAGATTATTTCTATCTTCAGCTGGGTCACTCTCAAAAGCTTTGCAGATGAAACAACTATTTTTTTCTTTATCTGCGTTCTTAACGTAATTTAGTCTCCATGGAGCCCAGAGTATTTTCACCTTTCCTCCATTTACCATAAAATTTTACAGATTTAACGAGAAAACACACGAGAAAAAGTCAAAGCAAGTATACCCTGTGCCTTCCTAAAAATTTCATTTATACGCTTAATAGCAGCAGACACTCCGGATAAACCCCTTACTTCTTCAACAACCTTTGACTGCACAGTGCTTATTTCTTTTAGTTCATCAGATATCTTTATTACTTGATTTATATCTTCCATTAATTGATCCATCTTCTTTTGAATATTCCTCATAGCATCAATACTGTGCTTTAGAGCAGTCAATTTGGGTTCAATTTCTTTGTCCAACTCCTTTATTTCATTTATAGAGCGAAATGTGTTCTTTGCCATACTTCTTATTTCATTAGCCACTACTGCAAAATTCCTGCCGCTTTCACCGGCACGTGCAGCTTCAATTGAAGCATTAATAGCAATAAGTTCGGTATGACTTGCAATCCCTTCTATATTTTCCAAATAATCTCTAATCTTGCTTAAACTTTCTAATAGACTTTCATATTCTTCTGAGATTATAGACATCTGGTCTATGATAGGTTTAAATTCTTTTACAAATCCCTTTAAATCTCCTGAAACCTCATAAAGAATTTCAACATCCTTAGAAAGGATTTGATTATTCCTTACGAAAATACTCTCTACCTGTTCTACTAACTTAGATATAACATTAGAAACTTCCTTTATTGAAAGCGTTCCCCTTTCTAAGTGTGACAAAGATTCTGATATTTCGTCAATCAATCTTTTATCAAGTCCGTTCCGCATTTTAAGTTCTCCATGAATTTAAGATAGTTTTTAACATCTCTATCAACCATTATAGCCCCATGTTGGGGTAGTATAGCTTTTATATCTTTATTCTTTACTCTGTTAACCCACGCTCTTGCTGCTCTGTTGTTTGCCATGAGAATTCTATGAGGTGTATATATATACTCAAGGTGTTCCACCCAGTCTTTAACTATCAAATAATTAAACTCCCCTAAAGCTATTCCTAAATCACCCGAAAAGAGAAACTTAGAAACTGGGTCATAGAGACTAAAATGGTTTGGAGAGTGTAAATAGTGCGCAGGAATTACTTCAATAGGGGTCTTTCCTACATTAATGTAGCCTCCTTTGAAAGGAATTGGCATTGCTCTTTTGGATACATCTTCTACCCCGAAGTGAGGCAAAAACCTTACCCATAGTTCACCTATAACTATTTTAGCTTGAGGACATACATCCTTCCACATCGGAAGTGAACCGCATACATCTGGGTCTTGATGACAGAAATAGATGTACTTTATAGAATCCAAATTAACGTATTTGGATATCTTGAAAACTAAATAAGAAAAGAGGTGATATCCTCCTGGGTCAATTAAAAGAGCTTCTCCCTCATCTATTATCAAATAAGATAAAACGTCAACAGCTTCCGCTCCAGTATTAATTCCTCTTGTTCCCAAGTATACAACTTTATGGTTATGACCCTCATACAATACTACATCTTGGTTGGGTTTAAGCTCTGTTGATAAGTTATAGTTTTCCATCGTTTCTCCCTCTTAAAACTTTCTTATCCGTGCTAAATTCTATCAAAGATTTCTATGAAATCTGCTAAAATCCCCTAACAAATTGACATTTGTTAGGGGGAATTGGATAAAATAGAACTAAAATTGCTGTAAAAGGGCGATAAAATGCTAACCGTTGATATATTCGCCTTATTTTGCGTTTCAGGTATAACAACCTATCAGACTGAAGGTAGAAGAAATATATTGACGTTTGTTTCATTTACCATAAAATTTAATGGAGAGTGTGATGAAATTGTCCCAAGCAATAGAATTATTCCTAAAATTTAAATCTAAGGAATTAGCTCATAGGACGATAAAGGAATACAAAAGTGACCTAAACAAATTTAGAGAGCTTATCGGTGACAAAAATGTGTCTGAAATCAGAACTGCTGATATTATGATTTTTAGAACCTCCCTTGATTGCAGTCCATCTTTAATAAACAGGAGAATGTCAGCTTTAAACACCTTTTTCAACTTTCTTGTAGATATGGAAGTAATAAGCTCTAATCCATTTAAGCCGTCCTTAAGGATAAAAAAAGTAAAGCAAAAAATCCCCGAAGCCCTCACAGAGGAAGAAGTAGAAAAAATCCTCACCGCCGCCCAACAACGCTCTCAGAGAGATTACCTTCTAATAAAAACAATCCTTTACTGCGGGCTGCGTATCTCTGAAGCTTTAAACCTTAAAAGAGATGACATAATTACTGTAAAAGGAAGAAAAGTCCTCAAAGTATTGGGAAAAGGTAACAAAGAAAGGTTTATTCCTCTACCCAGCGAATTAGCCAAAGAACTTATGGATTACATTAAAAATTTAGAAGGTGAGCGGCTCTTTCCCCTTAAATACCACGGTGCTAAGTACGTCTTTGACAAAATAAAAGAGAAAACAGGCATTTACCTCCATCCTCACAAACTCCGCCACACCTTCGCTACGCTTTTAGTTGATAGAGGAGTAGACATAAGAGTAATTCAAGCTTTCTTGGGACATGCATCTCCGAATACTTCTGCAAGATATGCTAAAGTAAGAGATGATGTAATGTTTAAAGTAATAGATGAGGTTTTTGATAAGTCACAAACCGCAATAGAGGAGATTTAGCCATGAAAAACGTTTGTTCTGAATCTGAATGGGTCAGAAGAAACGAATTGGTGGTAAAGGAACTGCTTTCAAACGCTCCTGGAGAAAACGACATATCTGTTTACCTCTGGAACGGTAGAAAAGTTTGGGGTAAAGGGGAAAAACTTAAGATAAAGCTTAAAACTCCCTGGTCCCTTAAAGAAGCCCTCAAAGAATTTAACGACTTATCACTTGCAGAGAGTTACATCTACGGTCTTATTGATTTAGAAGGAGACATTTTTATTCTCTTTCCCATCGTTGACTGGATATTGGAAACCTTCACTCTAAGAAAGAAATTAAAAGTATGGAAGTTGGTTAAAGACTTACCTTCTGAAGAAGAAATCAAAAAGTGCAGAGTGGAGCTTGATGGAGAAGTTCACAGTATAGAGAGAGACAGAAAAGCTGTCCAGTATCACTACGATGTTTCCAACGAGTTTTACAAGCTCTTTCTGGATAGGAAAATGGTTTATTCTTGCGCATTTTTTAAGAATTACAGCGATTCCTTAGATAAAGCTCAGGAACAGAAGTTAGAGTACATATGCAAAAAACTTAGACTCAAGGAAGGAGAAAAACTTTTGGATATAGGTTGCGGTTGGGGTGCTTTAATACTACATGCAGCTAAGAACTATGGAGTACAAGCAGTTGGAATAACTCTGAGTAAAAATCAATATGAATTCGTCAAAGAGAAAATAAAAGAAGAGAAGTTGGAAGATAAATGCACAGTGCTATTGGCAGATTATAGAGAATTAGATGATGTTCACTACTACGATAAAGTTGTAAGCGTTGGAATGTTTGAACATGTAGGAAAAGTAAATGCTTTGAAATACTTCAAAAAGATATACAACCTGTTAAAAGAAGGAGGTGTTTTCCTTAACCATGCCATAAGTTGTAACTATAAAGAGTACGGAAAACCACCTTCTCAATTCATAAGGAAATACGTATTCCCAGATGGAGAGTTACTTCCCATATCAACTACCGTAGAAGAAGCTGAAAAAGCTGGATTTGAAATAAGAGACGTTGAATCCTTAAGGGAACATTACACATTAACGCTAATGCATTGGGTAAAAAGATTAGAAAACAACTACGATAAAGCAGTAAGGGTAGCTGGAGAAGAGAAATACAGAATATGGCGTTTGTACATGGCATCCAGTTCTTACCAGTTTCTAACTAACAGAACAGGACTATACCAAACCTTAATGGTTAAGACGGACAGAGAGGGCAATAGTGGTTTTCCTCTTACGAGGTTCTATATGTGTTTTTAGTGTGGTTTTGCTTCAATTCTGTAAATTTTTATGGTAAATTTTATAAAGCCCTACACAACCAGTTATCATTACATCACCAAACGGATAGGCAAATTCTCCATATTTTTTAAACAAATCTCTGTTCGGTCCTGCTATTAACACCTTCTGTGGATTAACTGCTTCAAAAACTAAAGCTCCATGCCCGCCATCTTTATAAACTTCTTCAAAAGTCAACTCAGCTCTGCATAGTTTTTCCACCAAGTTCTTTAACTTATCGCAAGTCAGTAACCTTGTATGATGTTCAAATATTCCAGCTATCAAACCTTTCTTAATACTCACTCCCAACGTATGACCGTTTCCTATATCAAGTCCAACAAACTCATCAGTACCAATTTCTTGCGCGTAAACTAATATTCCACAAATAGAGGCTATCTTACTATCTACAACAAATCCTTTTAAATTCCTCTCTTCCATCTGCTCAAGAACAGAATCAAAGCGACTGAAGATATTTGTCTTTTCAGTTATGTAGAAGTCAAAAGGATTTCTGCTCTTATCCAAAAATTTTTTTAATAACTGAAACCTTGTGACCCTATCGCTCTGCCCTTTTTTAAATCCATGGTCCTGACAGGCAACTCCTAGGAAGTTAAACTCCTCTTCTATACCAGAGAGCTTCAAAATAGAACTATAAAGGTCATAATCAATGTCCTGAAAGAAAAAGTTCGGTTCTTTTATGCTATCTACAACTTTGAAACCGTACTTCTCTACTTCTTCAAGGTCATCTCTAATAGTTTTGGCAAATCTCTTTGTTAAAGTAACTTCCACTCCTCTCTCTAACAAAGAAACCAACGTCTTTTTAAGCGGTCCTCCTCCCATAATTTTTCCATCTATTTTCAAACTTCTTTTCTCCCATCTTTCCAACTTAACGGAATACTTTGAAGTAGGTGAAGGAAGGATAGCTTTTATCCAGTTTTCAGGATTTTTATCTTCCAAAGGGATTAAAATATCCTGCGTTCCTTTACCGATATCAACAAAAACAGGTATCACAGCTACCTCCAGCAAGAAAAACTACTACTAATTCTAACAATTGAGAATAAATTTAAAGGACAGCATTTTCAAAACGAGGAGGGAACATGTTTGATATTGCCGATGAGGCATTTCAAGGACCAGTAATAAAGGTCATTGGTGTAGGCGGTGGAGGAAACAACGCAGTAGCGAGAATGCTTGAAAAAGGAATAGAAGGCGTTGAATTCATCGCCGTAAATACAGATGCTCAGGTTCTCTCAAGAATTCAAGTTCCTATAAAGGTTCAAATAGGTGAAAAATTAACTAAAGGCTTAGGAGCAGGTGGTAAACCGGAAATCGGCGAACAGGCTGCACTTGAAGATGAACCTAAAATTAGAGAAGTCCTTGAAGGTTCCGATATGGTGTTCGTTACCGCCGGTATGGGCGGTGGTACGGGAACAGGTGCCGCTCCTATCGTGGCTAAAATCGCTAAGGATATGGGTATTCTTACCGTCGGTGTTGTTACAAGACCTTTTGATTTTGAGGGTAGGAAAAGGCATGAATATGCAGAAGCCGGTATTAAAAGGTTGAAAGAGTTCGTTGATACTTTGATGGTTGTCCCAAATCAAAAATTAATAACAGTAGCAGCAAAAGGAACCAACATATTAGAAGCTTTTCAGTTAGCAGACAACGTTCTGTACCAAGCAGTCAAAGGTATAACCGAAGTCATTACAAAACCCGGACTCATTAACCTTGACTTTGCAGACCTAAAAACTGTAATGCAAAGTGGTGGTTATGCTTTAATGGGAACTGGAGAAGCAGACGGTGAAGACAGAGCGTTAACTGCAGCAAGAAAGGCAATAGATAACCCTCTCCTTGAAAACGTTCAGGTTGAAGGTGCAAGTAGAATACTTGTAAACATTACAGGAGGACCAGACTTAACTCTTGATGAAGCTTACGCTGCTGCAGGTTTAATCAAAGAAAGAGCTAAAAGAGACGATACGAACTTCTTCTTCGGTGTAAGTATAGATAACAACTTATCTGGAATAATTCAGGTAACAGTTATAGCAACAGGATTTGATGAAAAAGGAAAGCCTCTCAGAGGCTTTTCAACATCTTACGGATACTCCTCACAAACAGAAAAGAGCAAAAGTACAGAAGAGTTTGATATAGATATAGATATCTCAAAAATCTTAGAAGAATTAAAAGAAGATTAAGTGCTGTCCTATCGGACAGCACCTTCTAAATCACTTAGAGTAACAGAAACAGCTCCATTTAATAACATCTCAAAAACCGCTTTTTCAGAATCACCAGGATGCAAGTTAACCCCTTTAGAAGCATCAGAAAGGAAGAAAGTTGTGTATCCTAAATTCAAAGCTCCTAAAACGGTATGTTTAACGCAATAATCTGTAGCAAGACCACCAATAAAAACTCTTTTTATACCTCTTTCCTTTAGAAGAGTATCTAAAAGCGTACCTTGAAAACCTGAATAAGCTTCAAGCTCCGGTCTATCTCCCTTATTAATAATAAAAGTATCAGGAGGCAACCTCAACTCAGAGGATATTTCTGCTCCTTTTGTCCACTGAACACAGTGACGTGGCCATATCCCACCATTACCTTTGAAAGATATGTGGTTTTCAGGATGCCAATCTCTGGTAGCGAATATAGGTGCACCAACCTGCGTAAATAAATCTATGTACTTGTTCAAAACAGGAATTATCTCATTCCCATTAGGAACCGGGAGAGCACCTCCCGGCAGAAAATCGTTTTGAACATCAACTACTATTAAGGCATCTTTTTTAGAAATTTTTACTTTCATTCTTCTACAACGAGGTCAAAAGCTTTTAATGAAATTTCTACACACGTATCAACAGGTAGTTTTGATGTATTAAGTTTAAGATGGAACATATCAATCGCCGTTACATCCTCTCCACAAATATCCTTGTAAAACTCTTTTTCTTTCTCATCAATCTTCTTAAGTCTTTTTTCGGCTTCAGGATAAGGAATACCCTCTTTTTCCGCGTAAACTTTTACTCTATCAGCAAATGGAGCCTCTACCTTAATATGCAAGGAGTTAGGATACTCTTTCAAAATACAAGCAGCAGCATGCCCAACTATAACAACGTTATTGGATACTGCAAATGCCGTTACAGACTTAGCTAAAGCTTCCCTAAACTGCTCAAAAGTAATCTCTTTCGTCTTCTCTCCAAAGATAGCTCCAAAATCTATAAAACTCTTGTCAAGCTGGAAAAAATCAAAGAAAGATAATTTTGAAGGCACGTATTTAAACTCATCAAAATCTTCAATCTTCCTTTCAGGAACTCCAAGCCTTGAAGCAACATCACTTAAAATTTCCGAATAAACAAATCTGTAACCAAGCCTCTCCGCAATCTTCTTGGCTATTTCCAGCCCTGAAGAACCCAATTCAAAAGTTACAGTAACAACTCCCATCTTTCCCTCCAGTAATTTCTGTCTGTAATCAGGATTTCCTAAAAGCTCTTTCCTAATTTTATCAATTATTTCAACAAAAAAATCATTATCAGCCCACGTTGGTAGAATGTTATCAAGTTTAATTAAAAATTCCTCTATTTTAGGCAATACATCATCACAACATAGAGCTAATTCCTCGTCTTCATACAGTAAATCCAATGCATCATCTATTCTTCTCATTCAATCTCCTCTAATCTTATCTTAGGTAAATCCTCCAAAGAATTCAATCCAAAATGAAACAGAAAAGCATCTGTAGTTCCGTAAAGTTTAGGTCTTCCAGGAGTATTAGCTCTACCAACCACTTCTATAAGTCCCTTTTCAAGCAGAGATTTAATAGCTCCGTCAGGATTATGCCCTCTAATCTGCCAAATTTCTTTCTTGGTTATCGGCTGGTTATACGCAACAATAGCTAACACCTCAAGTAAAGGCCTGGAAAGTTTAACAGGTTTATCTTCAATAAAAGGTTTAATTTTAGGAGCCAAGGTAGGAGACGTAAAGAACCTGTAACCACCTGCAACTTTTTTTAGAATTATTCCCCTATCTCTATACTCAGATTCTAACCCCTCAAGAATCTTTTCTACCTCTTCCAATTCTATTCCTAAATTTTCAGCTAACTGCTTAGGAGATACAGGTTCAGGAGAAACAAACACAATAGCTTCAACAAGTTTCTTTAACTCGCTCATCTAACAGCATCTCCGTAATCTCGTCTGCCGCTGTAGGATTTGAAAATCTTTTCATTTTTTCCGAAAATTTTTGATAAGTCATTCTATCAAAAAGTAATTCACAAATAAGCTGCACAAAACGTTCATCAGTAAGAGAATCCTGTCTTTCTAAAAAGCATCCTCCACTTTTGTAAATTTCTAAAGCGTTGTAATACTGGTGGTCATCAACAGCGTAAGGATAGGGAATAAATAGCGTAGGAATACCAAAACAGGAAAGTTCCGCTATTGACATAGCTCCAGACCTTGAAACTGCACAATCAGCTATTACGTATAGTTCCCAGATTCTTTCGTAAAACGGTAAAACTACCGATTTTATCCCTAAACTTTCATATTTCTCTTTTAACCTGTCAGCTAATTTTCCGCCTGTAATGTGTATAACCTGAAACTTATCAGCAAATTGAGATAGCTGATGCGAAACCTTCAAAAACTTCTCATTAATCCATAAAGCTCCTTGACTTCCTCCGAAAATTAACAATGTCTTCTTATCAGAAGAAAGCGAAAACTTCCTCAAAAATTTATCCCTTAGCTCTGCTCTCTTAGTTGAAAATTCAACGACCTCCTTTCTTACAGGATTTCCTGTATATACACTCTTTTCTTTAAAATACTCAAGAGCTTTCCTAAAACCAACAAACACCTTACAAGAAAATTTTGAAAGGTACAAATTTGTTTTTCCAGGAATAGAATTCTGTTCCTGAACGAAAAAAGGAACTCTCCAAAGTATTGCAGCTAATCCAACCGGTAAAGAAGCGTATCCACCAAAGATTAACACTTTATCTGGTTTAAACCCATTAAAAATCCCCCCCACCCTCCTCACACTTCTCATCACACTAAAAGCATTTTTCAAAGCCCTCAATCCCTTCCCTCTAATACCCGCAACGTCCAAAAACACAGGTGAAAAATCCTCCACCACCTCCCTTTTCCTAAACTCAACGCCGTTCACAGAACCTATATATAAAACTTCTGCTCCCTTTTCCTTTAACTTTTCAGCAACCGCCACTGCAGGAAAGAAGTGACCACCCGTTCCGCCACCAGCAATAACAACCCTCATGCATACCTTCCTTTTTCAACAAGCTCGTAAGAAGTCCTTGACTCGTCAGGCAAAAACTTCGCTATATTCATTAAAAATCCAACTGCAATAAACATAGAAAGCAACGAAGTACCTCCCATACTCAAAAACGGTAAAGTAATTCCCGTCGTAGGAAGCAATCCCATGTTTACTCCCATGTGAACAATTGCCTGAAGGAAGATATAGAGAGTTAACCCCAAAGCCATAAACTTCCCAACCTTTTCATCTGTTCCGTTAGCAATAGAAATACCAAAGTAAAGAATTGCGAAAAACGCCAGAAGAACAATCGCTGCTCCAACAACGCCCGTTTCTTCTGCAATGTGAGCGTACATAAAATCGCTAAAAGAAAACGTCAAAAATAGAAACTTCGACTGCGCTCCCTGTCCCAATCCCATTCCCAACAAACCACCTTTAGCGAAAGCAACAAAAGCCTGAACCAACTGATAACTACTATACTTACCAGCAGCGTGGTAGTAGTCAGCAGGAGAAAGAAGCATTTTTATTCTCGCTATTCGGTAGGGAGCAGTAACAACAGCAACAACAAACATTACAAAACCAATCAAAACTGGATAGAGAATGTACTTAAAACTCAGCTCCGTCACAAAAAGAATGGCAAAAATAACAATAGAGAGAATCATTGCAGAACCCAAATCCTTCTCAAGTAAGATTAACAAAACGGGGAAAAAAGCTAAAAACAGAAAACCAACAAATACAGAAGGCTTTCTCTGTATCTCGTACCACTTGTACTTTATGTAACCGGAAACAAAGATAATCACTAACACTTTTGCTATCTCTGCAGGTTGTAGAGAAAATCCAGCTATATAAATCCAGCTTTTTGAGTTGTTAATCTCTTTACCAAATAGAAGAACAGCAATTAAAAGGAAGATAGCAACAAAATAAACTCCCCACAGCAGTTTTCTGTTTGAAGCAATTGTCCTGTAATCAAAATACCTGTAAATAGAAAGAGCTACCACAACTCCTGCAAAAAGTGCCAATGCCTGCTTTAAAGCGTAAGTGTAAGGATGAAGCCCATGTTTAACGCAGTAAAAGTAGCTACCTGTATAAACAAAAACGATACCAGCAATAGAAAGAATTAAAGCCAAAAAGAATATGGAAAACGCATAAAATCTCCTTAAATCTTTATAATTCAAGTTCAGCCTCCAGTTGTTTCACGCAAGTTTTAAACGCCTCTCCCCTCTCTTCAAAACTCCTGAACATATCAAAACTGGCACATCCGGGAGATAGCAAAACAACTCCAGAACCATTTGCTAAACCATAGGCTAATTTAACAGCCTCTTCCATAGTTTCTGCTTTTTTTACAGGAATAACCTTTGAAAACAAACTCTCTAACTTATCAGCCATATCACCTATAACAACAGCAGCTTTAACTCTCTCTTTCAAAAGCGGCAGGACAGGAGAAAAGTCAAGCCCTTTATCTACTCCACCTGCTATGAGAACGATATTATTAAAGCTCAAAAGCGCCTTTCTTAAAGAATCAACGTTAGTAGATTTTGAATCATTAATAAACTTTACTCCATTTATAACTGCGACCTCCTCAACCCGATGAGGGAGTCCTCTAAAAGTTCTAAATCCTTTTTCAATATAACCCCACTTAACTCCCAATTCTAACAACGTAAGCGCTGCTGCCATATAGTTTTCTATATTATGAACCCCTTTTAAAGGAAGAGCATCTACAGACAACTCATAACCTTCTGCAATTATCTTTCTACCATCAAAAAAAGCATCTTTTCTTTCTTTAAAGGAAAAAAACTTAACGTTTCCTTCTAAATTTTTCAAAATCGGGTCATCATAATTCAAGATAGATACTTCACAAAATTTCACAAAACTCTTCTTCACTTCCGCATACTCTTCAAAAGATGAATATCTATTCAAGTGGTCAGGAGTAACGTTCAATATCACGCCAACATCCGACTTAAAAGTTTTTAGGTCTTCTATCTGAAAACTTGAAAGCTCAAGAACAGTAATGGAATTTTCCGTTGTTTTATCAGCAAAAGAAGAGAAAGGAATTCCATAATTACCGCCTATGAAAGCTTCATACCCTGCTTCCTTCAAAACGTGATAGATTAACGCCGTAGTCGTACTTTTCCCGTTTGTCCCCGTTACAGAAACTATCCTTCCTTTAGCGTAACGATACGCAAGCTCTATTTCACCTATTACTTCAATACCTTTAGATTTAAGTTCTTTTATGAGAAAATGGTCTGGAGGAACACCAGGAGACTTAACAGCAAATTCAATTTCAGACGGAACAGAAACAGGAGACTTATCGTCATAAACAATTACTTGAAAACCTTTACTTTTTAACAACTTTTCTGCAGCTTTACCACTTAAGCCTTTGCCTAAAACTAATATCACGCTTCATCCAGAACAGAAGTAATTTAAAAAAGGGGGAGGCTCTCCCCCCTTCAATCAAATTAATTTCTCAACATTTTACCCAAAACATTAAAGCTTATTTTACGATAAAGAGAAATATCTTCTATATTGGTTAACGGAGCATAAGGAATAACCTCCATACTGTCTCTCTTAACGAAGATACTTCCATCGCCGTATTCGTAAGAGTTCAAAGCATCTTCTAACACAGAGATTTCTGAAAGCGCTCCATCCTTCAAATCCAACGAATGCACAGAATTCTCAGTTCCAGCAGTTCCGAAAACTACAAGGTACAAAGAATTATTGTCATAGAAGAAAGCATAATCTTCTCCGAATTCATCGGTTTCAAGAACATCGTCATATTCAGTTTCAAAGGTTAAAGTGCCATTATCATCCAGAGAATATACATAAACGTTCCAATTATAACTCCACTCCATACAACCCAAATCAGGATAATTAACTGTACACACCTCTTCGGGCTTTAACAATAAAAATCCATTATCAGTTCCAACAAAATACGCATTTCCTAAATCTCCTACTTCTTCAGTAAAGTTAGAAGCATCAATTTCTTTCCATATTTCTCCGGTATCTTTATCTACAAGTATTAATCTTAAACCATCAAACAGTATCACATACTTACCTTTTAGTAAACCAGAAGATGGATTTTCATCAAATCTTTCATACCCATTTAAGAAATTCAAAGTTCCGTTTTCCTGCCAACTGTAAAACTTATAAATACCAGAAGAAAAATCACGGAAAATTAAATTAGTATTTCCTACCAACCATACATCAGCAGCCGCAATGTCCGAAGTAGAATAAGACGAAATTTCTTCTAAAGTACTGTTATAAATATAAATTCCAGACCCTATAGTTAACACAAGAAACTCTCCGTATTCCTGGTTAAACAATACTTTATTAACAGTCCAATCACTTAAATCCAAAGTTTTATTATCAGTATAGTCATGTAAGTTAAAGTAAGAAAGTGTTTTATCATTTTCATTCCAACAATAAAGTTTTCCGTTATAAATAAATTTATCTCCTTGACATGAAACAGGTACTTTTTCTGTAGTTAAAAACCTAAGGAAAATTGAAAAGTCAGATATCGTATAAATGTGATTAGAATCGTAGAGATAAACTTTCCCATTCTGGTAAATTACATGTTTTATCCCATCCTCCATATTAAAGTCAGGAATTATGTTTGAATAACTATATGTAGAAATAGTAGGATTTGTATCCCCAATAGTTACTATATAGAAATTTTTTCTACTGAAAAGCACAAACGTAGAATTGTCAACAGGCACAGTTGCAAACACAAAATCAGGAACAAAGTTTTCTGAAGTTCCATTTCCCAGCTTTTCAGAAATTACCCTTCCATCATCTACATAAACTCTCCCATATTCAGATGGAGTAACATAATACGCACCATCCTCATCATAAGGAATCAAAAGCATACCTTCAGAATCTGTCAACAAAATACTTCCTTCACTACCATTAATCGAAAGTTGATAGCTATCATTTCCTAAATATTTTGTTAAAACTAACAAATCACTTCCAAGCCTTACTACTTGAAGAACATCAGATTCCATAAAGAGATCTGCAATTATTTCAGGAAAAGAATAGTCTTCATTAACACTATACCATTTAGTTCCTTCTTCACCAGAAACAAACATCCAATCACTTAAATTATTGTTGGTATACATAAAGCTCGGATAACCAATATTTAGATTTTCCCCTGTTAACAATAAACTTTCTGAATCTAACTCAGAACTAACAACTCCTAAAGAACCGTAAGGATCACCATATTCAGGAATAGCTTTATATAACAAAAGTATTTTACCATTAATATACTGGATAGATTCAAAGGTACAATTCACAGTTTCTTCAGTATGATCTGTTGAAGTTGCTTGCGAAGGAAGTTTCAAATATTCACTTTCACTATAGTTTCCAGTTTCTGCATTATAAGAATATAGTTTTAAGTAATCTCCCGTGCTGTTATTTTCTACTAAAACAAAAATATTTCCGTTCGCATCTAAGGTTAAATCTTTTACAGTTCCTGTAGTTAAAGTTACAACTGGAGCTATTCCAACGTAGGTTCCAACATTACCAACAATTCCAGATTCTATCAGAGAAGTTGTATAAGAAAAAGAATCTTTCAAAACCGTACTCAAACAATCAAGATGTTCCTTGTTATTAGGAACAAAAGAATAAACATCCATGCTATCTATATTTCCATCACTATTAACATCCTTCTCTAGCAAGAGTTCAGAAACATTATCTCTTTCTTGCAAAAACTCATCTTTATCACGAAAAGTACTATATAACATCGTATAGTGTATCTCTGTTAAAGGAGATACCACAAAATTTCCAGATAGATTTTTCAAGTCAGCTCCTGTAACTACTGCATGTATTATTCCTTTGTTAACAGTACAGTTACTATCCATTACTCCATCATCATTAGCATCCCAGTCACAACCGCCTGAAACCTCAAAAACGTAAATCTCATCATCTTTTAGTTCATTTGCATGAGTATCAAAGTGTCCAATATCATTAAGAGATGTACCGTTTGAAGTAGTTTCATTGTAGAGCAAAGTAAATGAACCGTCAGGTTCTACTCTATAGATTTTTACCGTAGCGTTAGCAAGATTTCCGAGTATAGCCGTTCCCCAAACTGTTGTATTGGCTTGAGAAGTTGATGTACTATAAGTGTTTGATGAAACTCCACAACCAAACAAACCTAAAGGAAAGGCTAAAAGAAAAACACTGAAAAGAAACTTCAGGAAACTACGATAAGGACTCATGTCTCCCTCCCTAATAAATTCAATACCTAATTATTAATATATAAAATTTCTTTCCTAAAAGGAAGCTGCTTTCTACCTGAAATTTTTGAAAATCTCTCAAACATTTCTATACTATATAGAAATCAAATCTGTTCAAGGTAGGAAATGAACAACAGAAACAATTTAAATGAGTTAGAGATAAAAATCCTCTACTACATCCACCAGACAGGACCAGCTTACATTAAAAAGCTGTGTCAACGCCTCAGAGAAGACAACGATACCATTAGAAAACACATAAAAAAGCTTGAACAATTAGGCTACCTTGAACGCGTTTCAGGAAGGTTAGTAGAGTATAGAATAGACAGAAGGAACAAAGTCGTTAAACACAGAAACCATACGTATTACGATATAACCCGCAAAGGCAAGCACTTCATACGCCGCACAAAACTTACAGATATTGAAGTAGATTTAAAACCTCCTTACAAACGAACATAAAAATGATTGATAAGAGCGTCTTCCTAAAAACTTTAATGGAAAGGGCTAAAAAACTACCAATAGGTCACTACTTAGACATCAGAACCTACAAAAGAAACCGCAGCGTGCTACTTATAAGAGAAGGAGAAGACTCATACAGAATTGTTGAAAACGGCTTTTATCAGTACGAGTTTAAAAGTACCTATAAAGAACTGAAACGATTATTCAAGAAAATCCTAAAAAGGGAATTTCCAAGAAGCCATAAAATTAGACTGTACAACATGGGTGAGTTCTCCGAAGAAAAAGCGCATAAAATAAAGAGAAAAAAGATATAAAAGGAAGCAAAAAATGATAATAGGAAAACTAAACAACGGCTTGAAATACGCTATCAAAGAAAGGAAAGATTTAAACACAGTAACTATAAGCGTTTGGATTAAAACAGGTTCTGCTTATGAAGATGACAGTAATAGGGGAATAGCTCACTTTTTAGAACACATGATGTTTAACAGCAGCAAAAACCTTCCACCCGGAACGTTAGACAGAGAAATTGAGCTAATGGGAGGTGAAATAAATGCAGCAACTTCTTACGACTATACGTACTATTATATTAACGTTCCGTATAACCACTACAAAAGAGCGTTGGAACTTTTAACAGATTTCATTCTTAATCCGCTGCTCTCTGAAGAAATGGTAGAAAAGGAAAAACCGATAGTTTTGGAAGAGATAGCAAGAAGTAAAGATAATCCGCAAGACGTTTTCGCCGAAACTTTAATGAACCGCTTATATTCAAAAGCGCCTTACAAGTATCCAATTTTAGGATTTGAAGACACCGTGAAAAAAATTGATTCTCAGACATTAAGAACGTTCTACGAAAACAACTACGTTCCAGACAGAATGGCGATAAGCGTAGTTGGAAAGATAGATGCAGAAGAAGTGAAGAAGAACATACAGGAATTGTGGGAAGACTTTAAAAGAAAAGGTAAAGTCAAAAATTTAGAAAACGAACCTGCAGAAAATAAAGGAGGGGAATTTACCGTCACACATCCGGCAGTTCAAATACCCCAATTAGTTTTAGCATGGAAGCTACCTCCATGCAGTAGAGATGACGTTTACTATGAAATACTTGATTCATTTCTTTCTTCCGGTAAAAGCGCGTATCTCTACAATAGAATAAGAGAAAAGGGATTTGCCTATAGCTGTTACTCCAACTACCAAAACCTGCTCTTAGGTTCTAACTTCATTATCGGCGCCATGACGGACAACGTAGAACTATGTTTAGAAGAACTCAAGAAAGTTATAGAAGAGATTCTCTCTATATCAGAAGAAGACTTTGAATTTGCCAGGAAAAAACTCCTTAAAAATGAACTTTTCTCAAGAGAAAGCGGAGAAACAGAAGCCGACAACATAGGATATGCTGTTTCTATAATTGAAGATGAAAGCTACTATTTAGAATACATAACAGATATTAAACAAGCATCTTTTACAAAATTCAAAGAAAAGGTAAAATTCTTAATGGAACCTTATCTAATAGGATTTTTGCTTCCTTAAGGTGTTTTAAGGCTATTGGAGCAAGGATGTGAGGGGTAAGTTTCAAGATTTCATAAACTTGTACGGCATTACGCCAGAAAATTTAAAAGAAATTAGGAGTCTATCTTCTATTTTTGATGCAAAAACGAAAGAAAAAATTAGTAAAAGAACGCACGAATTTGTCATCAAATATCTACCAGAATCAGCAAAACTGCTGGAAGATTTAGGGGCAACGAACGCATTTTCCGGAACTATAGAAAAATTCATTGACTATTTGTTAAATCCTGGAGAACAGTTGTTTACTTACGTTGAGACAGTTGCAAAAACACATATAACAGGCTCCGAAATACCATTAAAAGACTTCTTAAAGGATTACACTGAATTCATAAACGCCATACTGACAGAAGTAGAAATACCTCCCGAAAAGTTAGACGCCTTTAAAAAGTTCATACTAATGTTAATAGCTATCTTGACATTCATAACTGACACTTACATCAATACAATAAAAGAAAAAGCAGAAGTTGACCCAATAACTAAATTACCTTCCAAGTCAAAACTCATTTTTAAAACGCATGAAACGCTCAAGAATTTCAAGACAGCAGTTTTATTAGATATAGAAAACTTTACAGAGTACAATCTTTACTACGGTTACAATGTAGGGAATTCCATATTAGCAACGATAGCTTCTCTCCTCCAACTCAACTTTTACGGTTGCTACGTAACAAGGCTTCAGAACGATGAATTCTTCATCGCTACAAAACTACCTATAGGAGAAGTAAAAAAGAAACTTTATAAAATACAAAAAGAGCTGGAAGAACACCCACTATCAATTCCTACCTCATTTGGTTTGGAAAACATAAAAATAGAATTTACAGGTGTACTCCTGAACACAAAAATGGATGAAAACTTAAAGTTCAACGACCTTATGTGGGTTTTATACAACTCTTTGAAAGAAATCAACGATAAATTTATTGAGAAAATCCACATAATAACCCGCGAAGAATTCCTAAATAGATTAGACAACAAAAGAATAATCACTGACCTTTTGTTTTCGCTTAATCAAAAACATATCAAATTATCAGTCCAGAAGGTAGTTAACATATTTACAGGAGAAACGTTTTTTAAGGAAATCCTCGCTCGTATTATATTTCCTAACGGAAAAATCATATCACCAGCGCTATTCATAAACTTTACAGCTAATTCAACTATAGAAAAGAAATTAGACCGCCTTGTGATAGAAAGTTTATTTCAACTAATAAAAGAAAAAGCCATAAACGACAGAGTTTCCATTAACGTATCACAAATATTTTTACAAGATGACTTCTACTGGCTTTTAAGCCAGATGGATAAATATGGAATTCCTAACGAGCAGCTTATTATTGAATTAACTGAAAGAGCAGATATACTAACAACCAAAGCTTTAAGAAAAAAGTTAGAAGAGTTAAAAAAGCGAGGAATATCTGTTTTCATTGACGACTATGGAGTTAAATTTTCAAATTATAACTTACTAAAAGAATTACAAGTTGATGGCATTAAAATTGATGGTTCAATCATAGAAAGCCTACAAAAAAATCCTCTTGATGAACTATTCGTAAACAGCGTTATTGAATTTGCAAAAATAAAAGACGTCTACATAGTCGCAGAATACATTGAAACCAAAGAGCAACTTGAGAAACTAAAAAATCTCTCAGATAAAAACAAGTTCTGCCTTATTTACGGACAAGGATACTTATGGGGTAAACCGGAATTAATTAACTGAACTCTTAAGGTTTTCACAATCCTTTAAAACCTGCTCAACAATCCAAGAATCTTCTACTTTACCTTTTTTTAGGTAACGCTCCGCCTCTGAATAAATGCAACCGCAGTACTGCTGTCTATAAAGTTTGTAATTTTTAGAAATATCTATCCCCTCTTTCCAGCCCTCTCTGAAATCAACGTTTAGAAATTGAACGCCGTATTTCTTAGCTGCAGTTTCCGCTATTGGAACCATAAGCTCTCTACTTTGAAACTTGCTGTAAAAAAGAGTTGAAGTAAAAGCATCAAACTTGCCTTTTTTGGCAATAGAAGCGGTAAATTCCAACCTGTCAGCGTAACAAATCTGACATCTTACAGGTTTTTCTTCTCTGAACACTACCTTCCTTAACCAATCCTTTAAAGAGTATGAGTCAAAGTAAATAATTTTTATACTCTCCAACTCTTCCAGTTTTCTAACAGCAGAAAGCCTTTTAGCATATTCTGTTAAAGGATGGATATTGGGGTTATACCACAACCCTATAACTTCATAACCTTTATTCTTCAATAATTTAAGGGGATAGCAAGCGCACGGAGCACAGCAGATATGAAGCAGAACTCTCATTCTTCAAGTTCCACGTCTAAGTCGGTCTTAACTTGATTTTTTCCTGCCCTTTTAGCTAAATATAAAGCTTTATCCGCTTTTTCCACTATAGAAACTTCATCAAGCCCATCTCTCATAACTGCAACACCAACGCTTATAGTTACAGGAATAACCTTATCTCTATATTTAAATAGATGTTTCTCTACCGACTTTCTTATTCTTTCCGCTATTTTTACAGCCTGACTAAAAGTTACACCTGGCAAGATAATAGCGAACTCTTCTCCACCGTACCTTGCAACAATATCTCTCGCTCTAAGCTGTTGTTTAATAACTCTCGCAAGCTCCTGAAGAACGTAATCGCCTGCCTGATGTCCATAGGTATCGTTTATTTGCTTAAAGTTATCTATATCAATCATCAAAAGTGCAAAAGGATAGTTTCTATTGTAAAAGTCTTTTACCATATCGCTCAAAGCTCTATCAAAGCTCGCTCTATTAGCTACCTGTGTCAAGAAATCGGTTGAAGCCTCTTTCCTTGATTCTTCTAATTCTTTAGTCAACTTCTTAATCTGCTGATTGGATTCTTCAAGTTTCTTTTTAAGCTCGTTATTCTGAGCTCTTATAGTTTGTAATTCAGTTATAATAAAAGACAACATATCTTTTATATTTCTGTCTTCTATATTATCCTTTACTTCTCTTACCGAATCTTCTTTTTGTTTTAAAGAAACCTGATGCTCTTCAAGGGTATAAATCAGATTCTCTATCTCTTCAGTAATGCCTGTAACAATCTTCTTTATTAGTTCCTTATCTTCTGATTCAAGTTCAACTAAGACGTTCTCAAGACTTTGAGTTGTAGGATATTTGGTTTTAAATAACCCCATTATTTCCAAGTCGGACAATTTAAGGTTGTTTTCCAGTATATAACAGAAAATTTCAAACCACAGAACGTAGTTTTCAGGCACCAGAGGAATATTATTTCTTGCCAGAAACTTTAAAGTTTCTTTAGCAACAGAGCTTATAAATTGAAGCTCAGATGGAGTTAATCTCTTTTTTTCTCTAAGCTTTTCAAGTGCTTTACATTTTATTTCCCTTTCCTTTTCCATCTCTTACCCACCTTATCTCTATTCCAGCTCTTTCAAAGCTGTGTTTGAAAGGAACACTTAACTTATTAACTCTTATTATAACTGAATCAGGATTCCATTTCTCCGTAATACGAAATAAAAGTTCTTTAGCAAAATCTTCCATATAGGTATAAGTATCTTCTGTTAATTCCATAGTTAAAGAGTAAAGCTCTTGGTAATCAACGAATTCTTCAGATTCAACGTAAAGTGATATCTCGTATTGTCCGCCCAACTTCCTTTCTTCTTCAAAAACGCCACAGCGAATAAATGCTTTAATGTTTTCTATAAAAACCGTTACCTTCATTAACTTTCTCCTGCCAACTTTTTAACTTCTTCAAGCAATCGGTTTAAAGCCTCCTCTTTGGTTAATTTTTTTTCAACAACGTTACCTTTAACAAAGAGAATAAAATAATTACCTGCTCCTGCTATACCTACATCGGCGAAACGGGCTTCTCCTGGTCCATTCACTGCACAACCCATTACAGCCACCTTCAACGGTTTCTTTATGCCTTCTAACTTCTTCTCCACCTCTTCTGCTATTGCCTGAACGTCAACCATACACCTGCCACAGGTAGGACAGGAAATTACCTCTACCCCTACTTTCCTAAGTTCAAGGGCAGAAAGAATCTTATAGGCAACTTTCACCTCTTCAACCGGGTCAGCCGAAAGGGAAACTCTTAAAGTATCGCCAATACCCAAGTAAAGCAGAATACCTATTCCAACTGCCGACTTTACAGCACCAGAAAGAAGCGTTCCTGCTTCGGTTATTCCTATATGTATTGGATAATCGGTTTTAGAAGCAAACTCTTGATTGGCTATAACAGTAGTTCTAACGTCAGAACCTTTCAAAGAGAACTTCATTTTTGTGAATCCAAGGTCTTCAAAGAGTTTAGCGTAATCAAGAGCTGTTTCGGCAAGAGCTTGCGGTGAGGGGAAGCCGTGTTTGGTGAGGATTTTTTTCGGAATAGAACCGGAATTTACACCTATCCTTATTGGTACTTTTTTTTCGTTTGCTGACTTTACTATTTCCTTTATTTTCCAGAGTTCTCCAATATTACCAGGATTTATCCTTATACAATCTGCCCCTTTCTCTATAGAAAGAAGGGCAAGTTTATAGTCAAAATGGATATCTGCAATAAGAGGAATGGAAATTCTTTTCTTTATTTCCGGAATTTTTTCAGCTGCTTCAACTGAAGGAACAGCAACTCTTACTATCTCACATCCAACCTTTTCAAGACGTTTAATCTGTTTAACAGTACTTTCAACGTCCTCAGTAAAGGTATTTGTCATAGATTGAACAACTATAGGATTACTACCACCTATTGGAACGTTTCCAACGTATATTACCCGTGAATTGCGCCTTTTAATCCAGTTCTCCATCAACCCTCCTGCAGAAAAGTGATTATATAATTTCCGCGAAAGTAAAAGGAGAAAAGATGCAGCGAAAGATTGTAAGAAGAAATTTCTCAAAAGCAGCAGCAGAATACAACAGATACGCCGTAATACAAACAGAAGTTTTTAAAGAAATTTTGAAAAGATTGGATTTGATAAAAAATCCCCACCCCCTCCTTGACTTAGGCTGCGGAACTGCCGAAGGAATGAAAGGTTATCCTCAGTCTTTTGGAATAGACATTTCTTTTGATATGTGTAAGAAAGCAAAAGAAAACTTAAGCTTTACTGTCTGTGCTGAAGGAGAAAAACTCCCATTTAAAAATGAAAGCTTCAAAGCTGTAATTTCTTCTTTCTCTCTGCAATGGATGGAAGTAGAAAGAGCTATTAGAGAAGCTCACCGCGTTTTAAAAAAAGACGGAATTTTAATCTTAGCTGTTCCTGTAAAGGGAAGTTTAGAGGAACTATTTAACGCCTGGCAAAAAGCTTTTTTAGAAACGAAAGGTAAAAAGGATATCTTGTTTCAGTTTCCTGATGAAAACAAAATATTTGAAACGGTAAAGGAAAATTTTGAAATAGTAGAAGCTGGAAGAAAAGAATACATCTTATTCCCTGAAAGAGTAGAAGAAGCAGTTAAATTTGTAACGAAAATCGGCGCAAAAAATCCCCACCGCCCCCCGCTACCCTTAAAAAGTACGGTTAAAAGGTTTAAAGAACTGTTCTCTCAAAACTGCGTGATAAAGTATAAAGTGCTTTTCCTGACGGCTAAAAAAGTATAATTTACTGACTGAACAAAAACTCAGGGCGCCATTATGGAAGAAGAAAATCTTAAGTTTGAAATCCTTAAGGAAAAGATTAGTTACTATAAGGACCTATTAAGAAACTTAACGTTACTATTAATAGCAATTGTAGGAGGAACTGCAAGTTTACTATTCAAATTAAACAATCCCGTAGCTGTAATATTGGTTTTTCCAGGAATAATTTTATCCTCAGGAACAATTGTAAGCGTTTTTGTCATTCTTGATGTTTTACGAAAACTAATTAAGGAGATGGAACAATGTCAAAAGAAATAATAATTACGCTAATTTTCACTGTAACTGTCGGAGTTCTCCTTTTATGGATGCTCTACAAAACAGTTAAAACAGTAAAAGACACAGCATAAAAAATCGGAGAGGAAAAAATGGGATTCAACTGCGGTATAGTAGGACTTCCAAACGTTGGAAAATCAACGCTTTTCAACGCACTAACCAACACGGCAAAGGCAGAAGCGGCAAACTACCCGTTCTGCACGATAGAACCGAACGTCGGAATCGTTGAAGTTCCAGATGAAAGGCTCTACAAGATAGCGGAAATCGTTAAACCTAAAAAGATAACGCCAACCACCATTGAGTTTGTTGACATAGCAGGTTTGGTAAGAGGTGCAAGCAAAGGTGAAGGATTGGGCAACCAGTTTTTAGCCAACATCAGAAACGTTGACGCCATTGCCCACGTTGTAAGGTGCTTTCAGGATGAAAACGTCGTTCACGTTGACGGAAGCGTTAACCCACTCAGAGACATAGAAACGATAAACCTCGAGTTAGTATTTAAAGACCTTGAAAGCGTTGAGAAAAGGCTTCAGAGAGTTTCCAAACAGGCAAAGTCTGGCGATAAAAAAGCAAGGGCAGAAGTAGAAGCTTTAGAAAAGCTAAAAGTGATACTTGAAAACGGGGAGAGAATATATCCCCACCTTGAAAGTTTAGACGAAAACGCGCTGAAAGTGGTAAAAGAGTTGGCGCTCTTAACTGCAAAGCCCGTAATGTATATAGCAAACGTTGATGAAGATGGACTTTTTGAAGACAACGAATTAGTAAAGCAGGTTAAGGAATTAGCAGAGAAAGAAAAAGCGCCGGTAGTTAAGATATGCGCAAAGATAGAAGCAGAACTTTCTGAACTTGATAAGGAAGAAAAGGAAGAATTTTTGAAAGAGTTAGGAATGGAAGAACCAGGACTTAACGCCGTAATAAGAGAAGGTTACAAGCTTTTAGACCTGATTACCTTTTTCACGGCAGGAGAGCAGGAAGTAAAAGCGTGGACAGTTAAGAAAGGAACGAAAGCGCCCCAAGCAGCAGGAAAAATCCACTCAGACATAGAAAGAGGCTTCATAAGAGCTGAAGTAATCAAGTATGAAGACCTGATAAGAGAAGGCTCCATGCAGGCGTGCAAAGAAAAAGGACTTATGAGACTGGAAGGAAAGGACTACATCGTTCAGGACGGTGACATTATCTACTTCAGGTTTAATGTATAATTGGGATAAGGATTTAAGGAGATAAAGAATGAGACGTATACTATGCGGGCTATTTTTCGTTGCCGTTCTTTTCTCTCCTTCTTACACACGGGCGCAGCAGCAGTACGTAAAAGTTACAAATGAAATGATTTACCAGAAATTAATTGAAATAGAGAAAAGGCAAGCGGTTTTAGAAGCAGAATTTAAAGCTTTCAGGGAAGAAACCAACAGACGCTTTGACGACGTTAGCAAACGATTTGAAGAATTAAGAGAAGATATGAACAAAAGGTTCAACGAACTTATAAATTTCCTATGGATGATTACAGCAATATTTACAACGCTCACTCTTGGCGTCATAGGATTCGCTTACTGGGACAGAAGAACAATAATAAGGAAATCAAAAGAGGAAACCTTAGAAGAGATTGAACGCAAGTGGAAACCAGAAAGAATAGATAAACTGGTAAGCAGCTTAAGAGAGCTTGCCAAAAAAGATGCGCAAGTGGCAGAAGTCCTTAAAAAGTTTAACCTGCTGTAATGAAAGTAAAAGGATTCATCCTAAAAAGCAAAAACTTAGGGGAAAATCTCCGTCAGATAGTTGTTTTCTCAGATAAATTGGGAATGCTCAATCTAATAGTAAAGACGAACAAAATCCCCTTCCCCCTTTCTGTTGACCTTTTTTCTCTCTCTCAATTTGAGTTAGTGCAGATAGGAGAAAGATTTGAAGTTAAGCAGGTTAAGTTGATTGAGCACAATTTCCCTAAATCCTTCAGGCATTTTGTTTACATGTCAAAAATAGCAAAACTGCTCTCCCAATTCCCTCTTGCCAAAAACGAAAAACTTTTCCAAATGGTTGAAAGGTATCTGAAAATAACGGAAAAGTTTAACCTTGCCTATACCATGTTTTTAGTAAAGTTTGCGTTCGTGGAGGGGATTTTTCCCATTCTGAACAGATGTGCCGTATGTAAGAAAACAATTGGAAAAGACGAAGAAGTGGGGGGATTTTCCATCAAACACAGCGGTATTGTCTGCTTTAACTGTAAAGACAATCACGCTCTAAAGTGGAATCTAAAAGACTCTAAGTTAACAATAAAATTAGCAAAGGAATCGTTTCACAAAGCCAAAACACAAAAACTTGCAAACGCTCAACTTGGTAGAATAAGGTCAACCTTTGAAAAATACGTAGTGGAACGTCTGCAATGATTAAACTCATTGAAGCAAACGCTGGCGCAGGAAAAACAACAACTCTCATCAACGTATACATAAAACTTTTAGAAAAATATCACCCAGACAATATAGCGTTCATAACTTTTACAGAAGCTGCCGCTGCTGAAATTAAAACCCGCATTCGTCAAAAGCTTAAAGCGATACCTCAGTTTCAAAAATACCTCTTGCTCCTACCCTCAGCTCCGATAGGTACCATTCACTCATTCTGCTTAGAACTACTCAGAAAATATGGACACAAACTTGGATTTATCTCTTTAGACACAGAAATAATCAACGAACTAAAAAAAGAAAAACTTTTAGATAAAGCCGTAACTGAAACTCTACTCCAGTTTCAATCAAAAAATTCCCAAAAACTCCACCAACTACTTTCCAAAATAGACTTTGACGGAGTTTCAGCACTTAAAGACCTTATGAAAAACCTAAAACATGCAATAAGCGAAAGAACGCGATTTATAGGCTACAAAAGCAGTATAGAAGAAATAGTAAAGAACGTAGAAAACATGTTTAAAGAACTACCTTTAAGCGCAATCCCGAATACAGACGTTGAGTTTGACCTTTCAAAAGCAGAAACGAAAGAGAATTTTCAAAAAGAGTTAGAGGTCTCAAAAATACTTTATGAGCTAACTTTTAAAGCAATTAATAACTACAAAAAACTACTAAAGGAAGAAAATGCAGTAGACTACGATGAAATACTCGAAAGAACGTTGGAGTTGCTACATTTAGATAACCCGAAAAGCGAAATACTCAATCAGATAAAAGTTCTCATAATTGATGAATTTCAAGATACCGACCCAGTCCAGTGGAAAATAGTTAAAGAACTTCACAGAGAAAATCCCAACCTCCTCATCTACTTAGTAGGCGACCCGAAACAATCTATATACAGATTTCGTTCTGCAGATATCTTTGTCTGGAACGAAGCGAAATCAATAAGCACAGAAGTAACCGAAAAAACAGAAAACTACCGCTCTGCAGAAAACCTTCTATCTTTTTTCAACCTTTTCTTTGACCACCTCTTCAACAAAAAATATCACGGATTTAAAGCAGAAGTTCTATTCAAGCCGTTTACAAAAACAGAAAAGACAGAACCCAAAGGTAGCGTTGAAATTATCGTTTTCAGAGAAAGGAAAGAAAGGGAACTCTTCGCAGAAACAGCAATTTCAAAAGCACTTCCATTTGCAGAAAAAGGAACTGTAGGAGTAGTAGCAAGAACTTGGAAATCTCTCAAAATTTTTGAAAAGAAACTGAAAGAGAACGGTATAGATTTCACCTACCTCTCATCCTCACCTTTCAAAGCAGAAGGTTTAAAAGAGCTTCTACACCTCCTGAAATGGTTAAGTAATCCAGAAGACAAGAAATCCTTATTTTTCTTCCTATCTTCAAGGTTTATAGGTCTCTCTCATGAACAAAGTCTCAAAGCGATAATAAAAAAAGAAATACCAGAACTTTTACAGGAAACGCTAAAAACGATAGAAAACGCTCTATCCATGAAAAACAAAGAACTCCATTCTGCTCTTATCGTTCACTTGATAAACAAACTAAAAATATTAGATGCCCTCCACCTTACAGACCCAGACTCCTACATTGCAATACTTGAATTGATTTCAGAAACCTTCTTCTTTGAATCGTCAGAACCAGTAGCATTTGAAGAACTTACAGAGTACATAGAAAGCTTGATAAACAGCAACAGCAGCGGAAGTACAGGCAAAAACGTACCTGAAAAAGGGTTTATCCTGACAACAATTCACAGCGCAAAAGGACTTGAATTTGACTCAGTAATATTAGTTCCTTGGAGACCCAACAACAGATTTGGTAGATTTATATTTAGCAACGTAGGAGCAACGGTTAAGCTCTTCTCTCAAGAAAGGGACAACCCCAACACCAGCCCATACCACTTCATGCTTAAAACAGTTAACAGGTTTCTCAACGAATTAGAGGAAAAAAACCTTTTATATGTAGGAATCACAAGAGCCAAAAAGCAGCTCATTTTAGGAGCATTTCCAGAAGGTAAACAAAATAACGCTTTCAAAATCGGTGGTTTTGTTTTTGAGAGAAAAGACTTCACCAAATATATTCAGAGACCTAAAGTCCAAGTAATAAAACCGATAGATGAAGACAGAGAAGAACCAATAATCTTTGACCCCGATAACCTAAAAATGAAAAAATTTGAGAGAGTTACCCCTTCTTCCTTAGAAGAAGTGGAAATCAAACAGGAAAAACCTTCAGATAGAAAAAATCGGATAGCACCAGAAATCTACGGAACAATCGTTCACGCTTTATGTCAAGCCTTCGTCAAAGGAGCAAGTTTAGAAAAAGCAATTAAATTCGCACTGAGTTCTTTAACGTTCCCACCAAAAGAGTTAGAAGAAAGGCTAAAAGAAATCTATAAGCTCCTTGAAGAAAACTATCCATTTTTGAAAAAAGGAAAAAGTGAAATTCCTTTTATTTTCAGAGAAGGAAATACCATTGTCAAAGGACAAATTGACTTGATTTTACCGATAAATAGAAACGAAGCAGAGGTATGGGATTTCAAAACAGGAAATTACAGCAAAGAAAAAGTACAAATCTACAAAAAACAAATAGAACTCTACGCTAAAGCTGTAAAGCTTATGGGATATGAAGTGAAAAGGGGAATTATCTTCTTCATAGACCAAAACAGAACAATAGAAATTCCCATAAGTTGACACTGAAAAAAGAATATTTAAATTTACCCATTAAGAATATTTCATTTAATGGTAAAATACCAATAAAAGGAGGAAAGGGCGTGGACGTAAAAAAGGTAATAGAAGTTTACAGGAACTTGAGAGGATTTGACTCTCAAAAAGTCAACGTTTTAAAAGAAGAAAAAGAAACTTTATCCCAATGGGCAGACGAAATAGTAAAAACGTTCTACGATATCGTTTACGGATACGAAGAAACGTACGAACTGGTTAAAGATAAAAGTAGAGACGCTTTAGAAAAAACACTAAGAGAATGGTACCTTGCAATTGTAAGTGGTGAAATTGACGAGAAGTTCTGGGAAAAACAGTGGAACGTAGGGTTAATCCATATAGCTGCAAGAGTTTCTAACGTCTACTTCATAGCAATGATGAACACTATAAGAGAAATTTTTACAAACAAAACCCTTGAAACTTACTCCGCAGACAAAGCCAAAGAACTCATTAACGCATTTAACATGATAACAAACATCATCATATCCCTGGTTGTTGAAGGATACATAGAAGCTTTTACAAGCCTTTCCGGTATGGACAAAAACTTAGTTAATACGCTTGCTCAGTTAGGTGCTCAAGAAATTGCTCAAAAGAAAAGCGAATAGAGAGGGTAAAATGTCTGCAAAAGTTTTAGTTTTAGGCGGTGGAATAGGCGGAGTAGAAACAGCTTTTGCGCTATGCCATAAATGTTTTGACGTTGAGTTAATTTCAAACCGCGATTACCTGTATGTCTATCCAATCTCTATCTGGATACCCACAGAAGAGTATAGATGGGAAGATGTAACGATACCTTTGAAAGAAATAGCTGGTAGAAACGGTTTCAAGCTAACAATAGGAGAAGTAACAGGCATCTCAACTAAAGAGAAAAAGGTATTCTTAGCAGACGGAACCGTTAAAGAATACGAATACTTAGTAATAGCTTTAGGTGGAAGTAAAGTAAAACACAAAGGAATAGAGAACACACTCTCTATCTGCTCAGAACCTGAGCAATCCCTCAAAATCAGAGATAGATTAAAAAAATTAATAGAAAAAGGGGGTGGAATAATAGCCTCAGGTTTCGGCGGAAATCCTAAAGACCCTTCCGGCGTAAGAGGAGGACCAGCATTTGAATTCATCTTCAACCTTGATTGCTACCTGAAGAAAAAAGGCATAAGAGATAAGTTTGAACTTCACTTCTTCGCTCCCATGGAAAAGCCTGGTATAAGGTTAGGTGAAAAAAATGCAGAAAAAGCTTATCAGATGCTTGATAAGCTGAATATTAAAAGGCATTTTGGCAAAAAGATTAAGGAATTTAGAAAAGATGGAATAGTCTTTGAAGATGATTCCTTCTTAAAAACAGATTTAACCATGTTTATACCTGCAACAGATGGACATCCGGTACTGAAAAATTCAGACTTGCCCCTCAACGAGGCAGGTTTCGTAAAAATAGAACCTTCTTGCGCTGTTCCTGGAACAAACGAAACAGTATGGGCAGTAGGAGATAGTGCAGCTTTAGAAGGACCCAAGTGGAAAGCTAAACAAGGACACTTGGCAGAAGTAATGGGAAGAATCGTTGCAAGAAACCTTGAAAACAAAATAAAAGGTATAGAAAAAAGAGAAAGCTATCTACCACATTTGCATATACTATGCCTTATGGATATGGGACCTTGCTGGATGAGTGGAGCATTGGTATCAAGAAACGATAAACACTCAAGAATGATACCACTACCGTTTATAGGTCACTCCTTAAAAAAACTGTGGGGCTGGTATTACAAAGCAAGTAAGTTAAAGAAAGTCCCGAGAATACCAGGGTTTGATGCGCCGTAAGAGGAAAGATGGATGGAAGGGGTGGGGATTTTTGAAACGATAAGAGTTGAAAAAGGTAAGGCTATACTTATTAACTACCACTATAAGAGGTTAAAAGAAAGCGCCAAAGAGTTAGGAATACCGTTCTACCTAAGTGAAGAAAAATTTGAAAAATTATTGTTAGAAGAGTGTGCTTCTTCAGAAAAACCCGTTTTAGTCAGATTTACGCTCAGCTTTAACGAAAAATTTTCACTTAAAGTAAGAGAGTGTATCCAAAGAAACGAAGTTTCACTTCTACCTTTACCTTTTCCCAAAAGAACCTACGATAAACTTTCTAAATACAAGACAACAGATATAGCCAAAAGCTTATTTGCACTTGAAACGGCTAAGTCAAAAGGCTTTAATGAGGCGCTTCTTTTTTCCCACCAAAACTTCGTTTCAGAAACAGCTTTCGCCAATATTTTCTTCGTCAAAAACGGCATCTTTTACACTCCTTCTCTTAAAACCGGCTGCTTACCGGGAACACGAAGAAGAGTAGTCATAGAGATATTAAAAGAGTTTGGAATTGAAGTGGTAGAGGGATTTTTCTACTTAAAAGACCTTTTAAATGCCGATGAAATATTTATAACATCGGCAAGAGAAGATATAGTAAAAGTAAAGAAGATAGGAAATAGAAAAACACAAGAAACAACAGGAATTAGCTGGAGCGAACGAATAAAAAACGTTATTACCACTAAGTTTACTTAATCAATTCACCTATCTTGAATATCGGTAAGTACATAGCCACTATAATGAAACCTATAGCTCCACCTATAAAAACTATCATCAAAGGTTCTATAAGAGACGTTAATGCATCTACTGTTCTATCAACTTCCTCTTCGTAGAACTCGGCTACTTTCTCAAGCATCTGGTCAACAGTTCCAGCTTCTTCACCTATAGAAACCATATTAACAAGCATGGGAGGAAAAACCCGGTATCTGGCTAAAGCCGTTCCTATAGAAACACCTCTCTCTACCTGTTCCCTCACACCTAAAATAGCTTTTTTAATTACTTCGTTGTTAGAAGTGTCCCCCGCAATATCAAGAGCGTCCAAAACGTTCAAACCGCTTGCAAGCATAGACGCTAAAGTTCTTGAAAAATTAGCAATACTACTTTTAAGCACTAACTCCCCAAATATAGGTAATTTAAGAAGGAAAGCGTCCATTACATACCTAACTTTTCTTATTTTCCTCAACTGAATTAGAAGAACTACCAAAATAACCAAACCAAATACAAACCAACCTATATAATCCCTCAACCAATTACTTAAATTAATGACAAACTGCGTTAATGCAGGTAGTTTTCCTCCAAGGCTCTCATAAAGCTTCTGAAATGTAGGAATAACGAAAACCAATATACCAACTATGATAACCGTTGCAACAATCGTAACGAAAACAGGATAAAACATTGCACTTTTAACTTTACCTCTGAGTTTCTCTATCTTTTCTAAATGTTCTGCCAATCTTTTTAAAGTTTCCTCAAGGGTTCCTGCTTCTTCTGCTGCCCTTACCATACTTATATACAAGTCTCCGAAAATATTTCTATATTTAGAAAGAGCAGTAGAAAACCTTCCCCCTTCCTCTATAAAAGTAGCCATATCTTCTGAAATTGCTTTTAACCTTCTGTTAGGAATCTGTTCTTTCAAAATTTTCAAAGCATTAACTATAGGAATTCCTGCATGAACCATCGCATAAAGCTGACGAGTAAACAGAACAATATCTTTAAGAGAAACTCTATCCAAAAGAGAAAGGCTTATCTCCTTACTTAAAAAACCCTTATCCTCTTTTAGTTTTTCAATAGCTACTACACCACGTGCGAGGATAAGGTTTTTTGCAACTTCAGGATTATCGGCTTCAACCCTTCCTCTTCTTAGTCTGTTAAAAACATCTCTTCCAACGTACTTATAAACTGGCATCTTTATATTCCTTTAGAATAAGCTCTAATTAAGGATTCAAGTTCTTTAGGGTCTGGAGACACCCTTTTAGCTTCTTCCAAATCTATTAAGCCGTCAAGGTAGAGCTTAGCTAAAGATTGATTCATGGTAATCATTCCTGTAGCTGCTTGACCTGTTTGCATTAAAGAATAAATCTGATGCAACTTATTTTCTCTTATGAGATTTCTAATAGCAGGAGTAGGAATGAACACTTCCGCTGCTACTACTCTCCCTCTTCCATCTTTTCGCTTTAATAACTTTTGTGCAATAGCCCCAATCAAGACAAAAGAAAGTTGCGTTCTGACCTGAGACTGTTTCTCTGCAGGGAAAACGTCAACAATACGGTTAATCGTTTCAATAGTTGAATTCGTGTGCAAAGTGGAAAATACTAAATGACCTGTTTCAGCTGCAGTCAGGGCAGCTTCAATAGTTTCTGGGTCTCTCATTTCACCTACCAATATAACGTCTGGGTCTTCACGGAGAGCTGCTCTCAAAGCTCTGGCAAAAGACTTGGTATCACTACCTAACTCCCTTTGAGTCACCAGAGATTTTTTATGTTCGTAAACGAACTCAATAGGGTCTTCAATAGTAATGATATGATAAGGATAAGTCTCGTTCACTATATCAAGAAGTGAAGCCAAGGTAGTTGATTTACCAGAACCGGTAGGACCAGTAACCAAGACAAGTCCTTTGTCTTTATGGGCAAAAGTTTCTATTACTGAAGGTAACCCTAATTCTGAAAAAGGAGGAATGCTAAAAGGAATTAACCTGAAAGCTGCTGCTAAAGAAGACCTTTGATAGTAGGCATTGCCTCTAAAGCGAGCTACACCCTTTATTCCAAAAGAAAAGTCAAGTTCTAACTCTTCTTCTAATTTTTTCTTTTGCATATCAGTAAGAACGCTGTATATCAAATTCTTAGTATCAGATGCAGAAAGAACGCCATACTCGGTAAGAGGAACAAGGTCGCCGTTAATCCTTAAACGAGGAGGACTTCCAGGAGCAATGTGAAGGTCTGAAGCTTTTCTATCAACAACTTCCTTAAGAAGGTCAACTATCCCTCTTGCCATTTTTTCTCCTTATTATTACTTACTTAAGTATAGCATACTAAAACTACTGTAAATTAAAAACTGACAGCAATAAAAAAACTAAGATTCCAAGAGCTATTCTATAGATACCAAAAGGAATAAAAGAGTGTGTCTTAATAAATGAGAGAAGCCACTTAACGGAAAGGAAAGCAAATGTAAAAGCGGTAATGAACCCAACAGCTAAAATTCCAATTCCATCCAAAGTAAAAGAGGAAGCATTTTTTACTAATTCAAAACCTGATGCAGCAAACATCGTAGGAATAGCAAGTAGAAAAGAAAATTCCGTCGCCGTTTTTCTATCCATTCCTAAGAGCATCCCGCCAATTATTGTTGAGCCGGAACGGGAAGTTCCTGGAACCATAGCTAAAGATTGAAAAATCCCCACCATCACCGCCTTCCAGTAAGGCAGCTTATCAACATCTTTTATTGAATGAGAAAGTTTATTGTAAAACAGCTCTACCACAATGAAGATAACGCCCCATACGATAAGCATCGTTGCCACAACTTTATCGCTAAAAAGCGCTTCAAAGTACTTGTGAAACAGCAGTCCTAAAATCCCCGTCGGAATAAAAGCTACAATAAGTTTTTTCCAGAGAGCTATATCCTTTGAAAGTCTGTCTTTGTATATCCATAGAACAGCCAAAATCGCTCCAAGTTGAATGACTATTTCAAAAGTTTTTTCAAAAGTGTTTTGCTTAATCCCCAAAAGAGAAGAAACTAAAATCATATGACCTGTAGAAGATATGGGTAAAAACTCCGTTACACCTTCCACTATCCCCAAAACGACTGCATCAAACAGGTTCAACGTTCACCTCCAAAGTGGTTGTACCCTTTCTTTTCAACCTTTTTATTGTCAACAAAAACGCCTTCTCCCTCAACAACTTCACCAATCACCGTAAAACCCAAAGATTCCACACCACTAAGAAGTGATTCTTCAAAAGTAACTATTAATTCATAATCTTCCCCACCGTAAAGGGCATACCTTAAAGCTTTTTCACGGCTACCGGTAGTGTATGTAAGGAGGTGGGGAGAGAGGGGAATGTTCTTACTATCCACCTTGATAGCAATCCCTGAAGATTCAGCTATCGTGTATAAATTAAAAACAAGACTATCACTAACATCAGTACACGTTATAACACCCAAATTTGAAACCTCTACACCTTCTCTAACTCTTGAAGTTGGGTTTAAAAACCTTTCAACTAACGGAAAAACCTTTATTTCCTTTTTCAACAATTGTTCCAAACCAGCAGCACTATCACCCAAAGTTCCCGTAACAGCAACCAAATCTCCAGGCTTAGCGTTAGAACGTAGCATAAACTTTTTTCCTTCTCCTATTAAGAAAAAAGAAAAAGTTTTAGCAGAACTCTTTGAAGTATCACCTCCAATAACAGAAATCCTTAGCTCATTACATAACTCGGAAACTCCTTCATAAAACTCTTCCAACTCTTTTAAATCATATACTTCTGGAATTAAAAGGTTAATTAATCCATAAACGGGCATTCCACCCATAGAAGCTACATCGCTTGCAGAGATGGTTATCAGTTTTCTTCCTAAAAAGTAATAAAAGTCAGGAACGTTGCTTTTCCAATTGTCCAAAAAATGAACGTTTTCAACTAAAACATCGGTGGTATAAAAAGAGTATTTATTACCATTCTTCACTACAGCAGTATCATCACCAATACCAATCAACACTTCAGGTTGAAAAATGGACAGTTTACGAGAAAGGAATGAAATAAGAGAAAATTCATCTAATTTCATCTATAGACTGAACCTCCAGATAACAAATCCCTTTAGGCGTTTTCCTTACAACAGCACGAAAAAAAACTTCCTTTCCCCTATCCATAATAGGGTCAAGTCCTCCCGTACCCTTCAAATAAATACAACCTGAAGAATCCATAACGCAAGTATCTGACCTTGTTAAACCAGGATGAACACACTCCTCTATACAATGCCAGCCTTCGTAAACAGCTCTAACGGAAACTTTTTTACCTTCTAAATCGTCGCAGTGCTTTAAAATTTCCCCAACCTGTTCATATCTAAGGTTTATTCCTCCATTAACAGTAGGAGCAGCACAGGAAAAAGAAAAAATCGCTAAAAATGAAAGAGATAGAAATCTTTTCACCCTAATACTCCTTAATAACCAAAATATTTTTTCAAAAAGTCATCCCACGTAGTTTCTGTAAACGGGTTATAGTAATTTGCATCTACCGCATCACCAACAGCAATCTCTACAGGATTAGTAACATTCGCAAAGTAATAGTCATATTCGGCAACCTCATCCGAATTAGGGAAAAATATTGAAATACCAGATACACTGGAATCTGAAACGTACTTATAGAAAGAGTTAATTCTATTGATAATATCGGAAACATAAGTATTGGACAAACATTTACCAAGTTCGTATGCAAAATTACCTAAATCTATAGCTCCCAAACTATCAGATATTGTTGTCTGGCTTTGACGCGCACTATAAAAACAGTCATAAGTAGTGTTATTCAATAAATCTACAAACTCATTAATGTCCTTTACTAAAGCATCTACATCAGAACTTTTAACAGCAATCATAGTGTAAGTATCTGTTCCTGAAGAGTAAGCTTTTTTATAAGCATCAACAATTGCTTTTCCAAAACCATAAGCATCTAAAGAAGGATTATTATTTATAGCCTCCATAACGTAAGAATAATTCCAGCCATCAAAAGGTTCCGTAACCTCCGAAGCTACAATAACATCAGTATAATCCTTAATGTCATAAAAAACTTCTAAGCTCCCCATCAAACATTCGTCAAATCCTATCAGGTTAACCTTTATACCATCACTTTCCAGCTTCTGTAAAGCTTCCCTTAATTCGTGCATAAATAGATAGTCATTACTTGTCTCATCTATAGCTGCTACCCTATAATTGGCATCATAATTAATACTCCTCCATCCATCTCCATGGTCCCACATGATTAAAGCGATATTAGAAGCCGGATATTTAACTGCATAACTCTCTACAAAATTAACAAGCGTAGAGGAATTTCCCATATCAGGTTCAGATACAGGAATTTCATCAAAAGAAGCTGTCGTATAGTTATAATCATAAATCGTTCCACCCGTCACACCATAAGTGTCTTTAAGAACAACAACTTTCACCTGCGGAGAATAAACCACGTCCGCCAGTTCGGTTAAATCTGCACCAGTTTCACTACTTAAACTATTGTCTCCATCCATATAAATCAGAACCAGCCAATCTCTATAATTAACTTCAGAACAGTTACCACTAACACACAGAGTAACATTATCGGAAGTAGCATTAATAGACATTAAAGTTCCATTAAAATCCACATCAAGAACAACAGTTTTATTTTCCTCTAAAGTTTTCACTAAATTTGTAGATGTAGAATTAACTATCCTCACTTTAGACAAATCAACAATTTGCGAAGTCCCATTCACGTCACCTACCATACCGTGAATTATTTTTGCCAGAGCACTACCAACAGTTGAATTTGAAGTTAATAAAAACGGCGTCACAACAAAAGATGAAGTTTTAGGTATATAAGTCCCTATAAGAACATTATCTTTATAAAAACTCACACGTGCTCCACTAAAAGGTACGTCCAAAACGAAATAACCAGAACTATCTGTATATGTGCATCCTCCTCCTTCAACGCATACCTTCAAACCTTTAACGTAACTGGCTAAAAAACTTCCGGAATAAACGTAAGAACTGTTTCCACCACCGCCACAAGAAACAAAAAGAAAAGATACCAGAACAGATAGCAGGAAGAAAAATCTCTTCAAAACTACCTCCTCAGCAGTAACATTTGACTTTTTTCTTTACACCAAACTCTATAACTCCCTGCTTAGAACCCTGTCTAAAAACGGTTATCCCTTTTAACTTCTCCTTAAAACCCATAATAAATATCTTTTCTATCTCTTCCACCGTTATATCCTCTGGCAAATTTATCGTTTTGGAAACGGCGTTGTCCACATATTTCTGAAAAGCAGCCTGCATCTTAATATGCCATTCAGGAGGTATTTCTAAGGCTGTAACGAAAATCCTTCTGACCTCTTCCGGCAAATTATCTATATTTTTAACCGTTCCCTCTTCTAAAATCTTCTCAATTTCAGCTTCAGATAAATTTTTAGCATACTCCATAAAGAGTGGTTCTACGTAAACAACCTTTTTGTTGTCCAGAACTTTCTTCTCGTAAGCAACAGCAAAGAGAGGCTCTATACTCGGAGTAGTTCCAGCAATCATGCTTATAGTTCCGGTTGGAGCTATACTCGTCCTCGTAGCATTTCTTATCGGCTTCCCCCTGTAAATACTTTTATCCACGTTCGGAAAACTTCCCCTCTCACGGGCAAGTTTAACGGAAGTCTCAAACGCTTTCTTATTTATAAAAGACATTACCTTTTCTGCCATTAAAAGAGCTCTTTCAGAATCGTAAGGAATTCCCAATCTGATTAAAAATTCAGCCCACCCCATAATGCCAAGCCCGATTTTCCTGTTACCTTTTGCCATTTTCTCAATGCGCCAGTCAGGATAGACGTTCACATCTATAACGTTATCCAAAAACCTTATCCCAACTTCTACAAGGTATGAAAGCTTTTCCCAATCAACCTTACCATCTTTAATTACTCTGCTTAAATTTATAGAACCCAAGTTGCATTCCTCGTAAGGAAGCAACGGAACTTCACCACAGGGGTTTGTCGCCTCTATCCTCCCCAAAGAAGGGGTAGGGTTATGCCTGTTGATTTCATCAATGTAGAGAATACCAGGGTCGCCGCAATCCCAGGCACTTTCCGCAATTAACCTTAACAAATCTTTAGCCTTTACCTTTCTCCATACTTTCCCGTCGCGCGGGTTAATCAAGTCTAAATTTTCATCTCTTTCCACTTTTTCAAAAAATTCATCTGAACAGGCTACAGAGATATTGAAGTTTAAAAAACTCCTCTTATCTCTCTTACAGGTTATAAACTCTTCAATATCGGGATGGTAAACAGAAAGAACCCCCATGTTTGCACCGCGCCGTTTACCACCCTGTTTAATTGAATCGGTAACGCAATCAAACACTCTCATAAAAGAAACAGGACCAGAAGCAACACCGTTAGTGCTTTTAACTTTATCCCCTTTAGGTCTTAAATTGGAAAAAGAGAAACCCGTTCCACCACCAGTTTTCTGAATTTTAGCCATCAAAGAAACGGTATCAAAAATCCCCTCTATTGAGTCTTCAACAGGAAGAACGAAACAAGCAGCTAACTGGCCCAACTCCGTTCCAGCGTTCATAAGAGTAGGAGAGTTGGGAAGAAACTCAAGGTTAACCATTACTTTGTAAAACTTTTCTTCCCACTCTTCAGCAATAGAAGGAGAACTGTAATATAGTTCAGCTAAAGAAACAGCCTTAGCAACCCGGCGAAACATATCCTCTGGCGTTTCGTTAGGTCTCAGATAGCGAGCCTTCAAAATCTCAAGAGCCGAGCTACTAAGGTTCATTGAAGTTCCTTCAAAACCTTCTCTACATCTGACGGTTTTTCAACGTTCAAAACTTTTAAACTTTTATCTATTCTCCTGACAAGTCCTTTTAAAACGTTTTTAGGTCCTATCTCTAAAAGCAACTCAACGCCCATTTCCTTCATCTTTTGCACGTCTTCAACCCATCTGACAGAAGAAAACACCTGCCTGTAGAAAGAATCTTTAATTTCTTCAGGTTCCGTTATCAGCGCAACATCCACATTGTTAAGAACAGGAACTTTTGCTTCAGAAAACGACATACTATCCATCAATTCTTTCAACCTTTCAGCAGCAGGTTTCATAAGTTCAGAATGAAACGGTGCAGAAACAGGAAGTCTCACTACTCTTTTAGCACCTGCCTCTTTTAAAAGAGCTTCTGCCTCTTCAAGAGCTTTCAATTCACCTGAAATAACCGTTTGTTCGGGGCTGTTATAGTTTGCCACCTGTACAAACCCACTTTTTACATTTTTAAGAATTCTCTCCACCTCTTCAGCAGGAAGTCCAATAACCGCTGTCATCCCGCCAACACCAGCTGGAACAGCCTCTTGCATAAATTCTCCTCTCTTCCTTACCAGAAAAGCACCATCTTTAACGCTAAAAACTCCCGCCGAGCCAGCAGCAGAAAACTCTCCCAAAGAATGCCCTGCAACAACAACAGGTTGAACGCTTAAACCTTCTGATTGCAATACCTTTAAAGCAGCCATGCTGACAGTAAAAATTGCAGGCTGAGCGTTATAGGTCAGCGTAAGTTCACTTTCAGAAGCTTCAAAGCATAGTTTTGCAATATCAATACCTACACCTTCGGAAGCTTCCTCAAAAACTTCTTTAGCCACAGGGAAAGCGTCGTAAAGCTCCTTTCCCATACCGGGATATTGAGAACCCTGTCCTGGAAAAATGAAAGCAACCTTCATTAACACGCCCCCTAAATTTCTATCTCTTTGTGCCTTGAAGCGTGACACTGAATATTAACTGCAACAGGCAGAGAAGCTATATGACACGGATACCACTCAATTTTTACGTCTAAAGCCGTAACTCTACCGCCAAATCCGGCAGGACCTATTCCTAATTTGTTAATTTCATCAAGCAGTTCAAGTTCAAGCTCGGCGTACCTTGGGTCTTTGTTTCTATCACCTATAGGTCTCAACAGAGCCTTTTTGGCTAAAAAAGCCACCTTTTCAAAAGTTCCACCGATACCTACTCCTACAATAATAGGCGGACATGGGTTTGGTCCTGCTTTGCTAACCGTTTCAAGAACAAATTTTTTAACTCCTTCAACTCCATCAGCTGGTTTGAGCATGGCAAGCCTGCTCATATTTTCACTTCCGCCGCCTTTAGCAGCCATGGTTATTCTTACTTTATCTCCCGGAACGATTGAATAATGAACCACAGCAGGTGTGTTATTTCCAGTATTTTTTCTGTCAAACAGTGGGTCAGAAACGATGGATTTTCTCAGATAACCTTCAGTGTAGCCTTCCGCCACTCCTTGATTGATTGCATCCTCAAGACTGCCACCAACAAATCTGACATCTTGACCTATTTCAACGAATAGAACGGCAAAACCGGTATCCTGACAGTAAGGTATCTGCTCTGTGGCAGCAATAGATGCATTTTCCTTTAAAATATCAAAAACGTTTTTTCCCGTTTCTGATTCCTCTTTTCTTTTACCTTCTTCAAACGCTGACAAAACGTCTTCGGGTAGGTAGTAGTTTGCATCCATACATAGCTTTTTAACGGCTTTTCTTATTTCATCTACATGAATCTCTCTCATCACATCAACTCCTTATTAAACGGGAAGTTTTTCTACCAACTTCTTAACAGAAGCTACCGATTTTTCCCACTGTTTCCACTCTTCATCGTCAAGTTCAAGTTTTATAACTTTCTCAACTCCATTTTTACCTAAAACGATAGGAACGCCAACACAAAGTCCCGAAGCTTTATAGTACTCTCCTACTTCTCCATCAAGGTAGACGCTGGCGGAGAGGATTTTTCTTTTATTCCAGAGAATAGCTATAACCATTTCTAAAATGGAAGCTGCTGGTGCATAAAATGCACTACCCGTTTTAAGAAGCTGAACAATTTCTCCACCACCAAAACGTGTTCTCTCTATTAACTTGTTAAGTTCTTCTTCCGAAAGAAACTTCGTAACAGGAATACCACTTATCGTTGTGTACTTTTTAAGAGGAACCATATCGTCGCCGTGACCGCCTATTACAAAAGCTTTTATATTTTCAACAGATATTCCTGTTTTTTCAGAAATAAAGTAAGCAAACCTCGCTGAATCTAAAACTCCTGCCATACCTATAACTTTCTCTTTGGGGAAACCTGTAACTTTCAAAGCTGTATAAGTCATAGCATCAAGCGGATTTGTAACAACTATAACGAAGGCATCAGGTGAATATCTTTTTATCTGTTCAGATACTTCTTTAACAACTTCAAAGTTCTTAAACAGAAGGTCATCTCTGCTCATTCCTGGCTTTCTTGGAAAGCCCGCAGTAATAACAACGACATCAGAATTTGCCGTATCTGCATAATCACCTGTTCCTGTAACTCTTGCGTTAAAGCCAAGAATAGGAGAAGCTTCCATGATATCAAGAGCTTTTCCTTTAGCAACCCCTTCGTTAATGTCTATAAGAGTAATGTCTGCAGTTTCTCTTCTTGCCAAAAGTAAAGCTAACGTTGCTCCTATATTACCCGCACCTACAATTGTTATTTTTTTTCTATCCAACTCTTACCTCCTCTAAAATATTTTACGAAAAGAAAACGGTGTTAATTTTAACATGAATTTAAGATGCTTTTTAAAATTATTAAAACCAGATTACGAGTTTCATGCAGAATAAAAAATTTTTCCTATATTAAATAGTAGATGGAAATCTGGGGGGAGATTGTGAAAGGAGAAAAACTAATGAAACTATTAGAAAATTTAAAAGCATTGCTAATATCTGAACAAAAGATTATCAAAAGCTTCATTAAAAGCAAAAATAGGAAAGAAAAACTTTCTCCTGTTGATATAAGGGAGTTTAAGAACATACAAAGTCAAAAAAGGTTTCTATTAGAAGAGATAAGAAAAATCCCCCCTCTCTCTCCCACAAACACACAAATACTTGAACTACTAACCGAAATTAGACGCCTTTTAAACGATAACTCTCTACTCTTAAAAAACTTCTTCCCTAAAAGCGCCCTGTTAGGACTTTTTCTTCTTCCTTGCAGCTAACCATCTCTTCTTGCTTTCCTCTGCCTCCACTTCAACCGCGTCCCAATTCGGCTTTGTCTCCTTGGTGGCTGGCGGTGCAACGTCTTCAACCTGGGTAAGGCATCCTGGCTTCGGACAAGCCCTTACACACTCACCGCAGTATATACACAGATAAGGGTTGTAGTGGTACTTTTTAGAACCGTCCTCCTCATAAGTAAATCTTATAGCACCCGGAGGACAAACTAATTCACACTTGGTACAGAAAATACACAGCTCCTCTTTATAAACTATCAACCCTCTATAGTTAGGAGGCGTAGGAGAGGGTTCAAAAGGATATTTAACGGTAGCCGGCTTAGAAAAAAGGTTCTTTATCGTTTCAATAATCATATCTTTCACGGTTTCACCTCCTTACCTTGCAGTACAGGAAAGACAAGGGTCAAAACTTATAACAGTTGCAGGAACATCTGCATAATCCATACCTATAAATAACTCTTTCATAACCGGAATATTGGCAAAGGTCGGAACTCTAATTCTCAATCTATCTAAAATTATCTTCTTACTCGCTTTTACGTAGTAGAAAAGTTCTCCTCTTGGCGCTTCTATCCTTGCAATACTTTCTCCTTCAGGTAGTCCTTTAACGTCAACCTTAATATCACCCTCAGGCATACCATCTAAAATGTTCCACAGCATCTCTATAGAGTTAAGAGTTTCTTCAGCTCTTACAAGAGTTCTGGCATAGATATCACCTTCAGTCCTTACTACCATTCTGTAACCAACTTCTTCAAATGGAAGGTAATCGTATTCAGCTCTTGCATCTGTCGGAAGGTTTGAAGCTCTTGCAGGAGGACCAACTACGTTCAACTCTTTAGCCATTTCAGGCGTAATTACTCCCGTTCCTTTCCAGCGAAACTTTACCGTATAGTCATTCTCAAAAACGTCCTTTAACCACCTACATTTCTCCTCAAGTAACTTTAACTTCTCTCTTAAAACTTTTTCTTCTTCAGCAGTTAACTCCCTGTTCACCCCACCTACAGTAACGTAATCAAACTGTATCCTGTTCCCCGTTACAAGTTCCTGAAGTTCCATGACAAGTTCTCTGTGCTTAAACGTCTGCATAAACAGGTTCTCATAACCTGCTACTTCTGCCGTATGCCCCATAGCCAAAAGGTGAGAATGAACCCTATCAAGTTCGCTAACCAAAAGCCTTAAATAGAGCGCTTTACGGGGAACTTCTATTCCCATCATTCTTTCAATAGCTGTAACGTAACCTAATGTGTGAGAAATAGCACATAAACCGCAAACGCGAGCTACCACGTAACCTACTTGAAGATATTTAAATTTCGTCATACAGGCTTTTTCAATTCCTCTATGGACGTAACCTACGTCAACATCAACGTCAATAATTCTTTCATTTTCGGTCTGGAAAACAAACCTTACCGGTTCTGGTAAAGCTACGTGCTGACTACCAAAAGGTATAGTTATCCTATTTCCCATCTCTAACCTCTCCTTAAAGGTGCTTGTGGACTATCAGGGTCAAGGAAAAGACCCTTTTTAGCGCCTTCCACGTTAAGTCCTAAAAGGTCTGCAAGTTCCCACTCAGATATCCAAGCTGATGGAATTATGTAAGTAATTGTAGGAATTTCATCATCGTAGTTGGCTTCTGCAGTAAAAACTTTAAAAACCTCTTTTTCTCCGTACTTAGCAAAGAACCACTTTAACTCTACTTTACCGCCCAAATCAGTTCCATTAACAGTTATAAAGTGCCATTCGTTTGGGTCGTAAAAATCCTTTATTGCCCTTCTTACATCTCTCAGAGGAACTTTAACTTCATCTATTTTCATGGCACCTCCTGCAGCACTCGGCAAGTAACTTTCTTCTGTTTGTATCAGGTTCAAGGTCTTTACAGATAACCGGAAGTTCCATATTCTTCTTTTTCTTCTCTAAGATTTCCAGCGCTTTAACCACTCCATCTATGATTGCTTCAGGTCTCGCAGCACAACCTGGAACGTAAACATCAACAGGTATAAAGTTATCAACACCGTTACCTACGTTGTACATACCTCTAAACACTCCGCCGGTACAAGCACACGCACCTACTGCAACAACAACTTTCGGCTCCGGCATCTCCATGTAAAGTCTTATAAGTCTGTCTCTTGCTCTCTTTGTCACAGGACCAGTAACTAAAAGAATATCAGACTGCTTCGGGTTTCCTCTGTTAAGAATCCCAAAACGTTCAAGGTCGTACTTAGGTGCAAGGCAGGCAAGTATCTCAACATCACAACCGTTACAGCTTCCTGTGTTGTAGTGAAGTATCCAGGGGGATTTTTTCCTGTATACGTTCAACATTTTAAACCCTCCATAGAGCAAGTAGCATGAGATTAATAACTACCAAAGGTATAAGAACGTACCAGTGAAACCTTACCATCTGACGGAAGTTCGTTCTCGCAGTAACGTTATCTATAAGGTTCACGAAGAAGAAAGCGAAAACCGCAAGAATTAAACCTAAGAGGTAATTTTTACCGGTAAAGAGAAATACGAAGAAGAAAGCGTAAATGTATTCTATCCACTTTGCCGTATAAACAGCTTCGTAAAACTTTCCAGAATACTCTATCTCTGGTCCACCAATTACCTCTTGATGCGCTTCAGCTATGTCAAAAGGAGATTTCTTCAGAATCGTAGGTAAAACTAAAAGGTAAGCTACAAAAACTAAAGGAAGGTAAACTATGGGTGTAACGTTTGAGTGAAGAATCTCCGAAATCTGGAACGTTCCTGTGACAAGATAAAGACCTGCAGCTGCCATGACGAAAACCGGCTCATAAGCTAACATATGGATAAGTTCTCTCATAGCACCTACAACTGAATAGGGTGAACGAACGCTGAACCCTCCAACAACCAAAAACGCAAGGGAAAGAACGTGGAAAAATATTGCTATAAGTAAATCGCCGCCTGAAAGGAGAACGTACAGAGAAAACCACGTTCCAAACAGGTACATAATTCCCATAAAGGCGTGAAAGGAATGAATGATAATAGAACGCTTATCCATAAGCTTTAAGAAATCGTAGAAAGGCTGAAGTAACGGCGGTCCCAATCTGTTTTGCATTCTTGCCCTTACGATTCTCTCAAAGCCGTAGATTAAACCTCCCGCAATTGGAGCAAGTAACGTAGCGATAAAGGCTTCCCAATTCATACCAGACCTCCGCCCAATACCAGAGTCATAATAAAGAGGGCTACAGCAGCAGTTTCAATGAAAGGTTCAAGGTTGGAAATACAGAAGAAGCTGTAAGTTCCAAGCGTCAGTTCAATATTTTCACCGCAGGTATACTCGTAAACTCTATCTGTCCCCTTAAAGTGAACGAAGTAAGCGATTATTGGAACAAGCAATAGAAGAATAAACGCACCTACTATCTGCCAGCCGTAAATTTCGGAAAGTGGAGTGTAAAGGGTGAGACCGGAGGCGTGGATTTTTGCCAAAGTACCGGTAATATCTCTTACAGCGTAGTTAATAAAGTTTGCAGAAAGCTTGGCAACGAAAATAGAAGCAACTACTGTAAAGATAACGTAGAGCGACGTAGTAAACATATAGAGGAAAGGTAACTTTTCAAGCTGAAATCTTAAGAACTCTCCACGTTTTCTCGTTAAAACGCCAATAACCTTAAAGTAAAGAAGCGTTAGTATGACGCCACCAATCGTAATGAAGATTATTGAAGCAATAAATGCACCGTGTGAAAGGAAGTTTGAAGCTTCTTCCAAAGTTAACCATTTAGCTACAAATATACCGTAAGGAACCAAGGTCATACTCATAAATCCGATGGAAATGTAAACAACAGTTATCGGAGCTTTCTCTACCAGTCTCCTCATCTCTTCTATGTACTTAGCTTTAAAGAGCTTTTCCATAATTCCAGCTTCAAGGAAGAGGAGAGCCTTAACTACAGCGTGGAAAAGTATTAAGAGTAGAGAAGCTAAAACAGCTATAGAACTTCCCATACTTGCAGTTAGCATCATAAGTCCTAAAAGTGAAATAGTGGAGTAGGCGAGAATTCTCTTAAAGTTGTTCTGGGTAAGAGCCAGCAAACCTGCAGCAACGAAAACGAAACCGGTAGTAACTATAAGAAGCTTTGCAAGCAGAGTTCCTTTAATTACCGGAGAAAGTCTTAAAATAAGGTAGGGAGCTATTTTTACCATTGTAGCCGAATGAAGTATGGCACTAACAGGCGTAGGCGCTACCATAGCACCTAACAACCATCTATGGAAAGGCATCTGAGCACCTTTAACAAGAGCAGAAATAGCCAGAAAGCCTAAAGGAATCATAGAAACAGCGGTAGGATGAAGTTTGATTATGTCAGTAAACGTATATACTCCGTATTCTTTAACGGCAAAAAGAATTCCTAAAAGAATAGCTATACCACCCACCTGGTTCATCCAGAGAGCTTGAATAGCATTTTTTATAGAAACCTCATCCCAGCGGAACCTGATAAGGATATAAGAAGCGAGCGTTGTCGTTTCAAATAGAGCGAAAAACCATTCAATATTATTAACAGAAACAGCAAAACTCATAACACCTAAAAACCATAGAAGTATAGCAACAAAACGATTTTCTCTATTCACATCTTCCTGTTCCATGTACTTGGTAGCGTAAATACAGATAATTGAACCAACAGTAGCAACTATCAGGTACATAAAAGCCGTTAAACGGTCAACGTAAATTGGAGGGGTGGAGGTAGGTGGAAGGATACTTAAAGCCCATGTCAGTAGAAAAATCTGAGCTACAGCTAATGCAGAAACCAACAAACTTCTGAATTTAATTCCCTGATACAAGAAGTAAGCCAACAGTAAGTAGTCAAAAACAGTTACTGCATATTCAAGCCAGTGAGGAGTTTCAATAAAAACAGGTAATACGTTTGAGTTCCAAACTACAAAAGCCATGTAAGTCAAAGCTGGCAAAGAAAGAAAAGTTAAAACCTGTCTCAAGCGATGAGAAGGTGAAAGAAAAACTAACAGTGCCAGTATCCAGGGAAGAACGATAAGCCCTAAAACAGATTCAAGTAAGCCCATTTCCCTACCTCCAGGCAGAATATAAACTTAATTTTATCAAAGTATTCAACAAAAATTCAAAAATAAGTTTACAAGTATCTACAAAACTACAAATACAAAGTGGGATTTTACAAAAATTTAACAAAATAAAAAAGCCCGGGCGGATAAAAATCCCGGGCTTTTTATATAAGAATTTCTTATAGTTAGAGTCTAACTATGTTCAGGAAATTTTCTTCATTTCCACCAAACTGGTGGACAGCACAGGCAATTCATGGGTCGTAAGCACGAACCAACATCTCTGCTCGTTTCTTTAACTTCTCATCCTCAACGTCATAACTTCTCTCTACTAAGTCTCTCAAGTCTTTCTCTATAACAGATTGAAGCTGAGCAGTAGGAGTAATAATGTTGGCGGCAACACATCTACCTGTATCGTCAAAAGTATACTTGTGGAAGAGCGTTCCCCTTGGTGCTTCCTTAACTCCACAACCGGTTCCCTTCTTAGGTGTAACTTTAACTCTTCCATTAAAAGGTGAAGAAGAGATAAGTTCATCAACAGCTTTTAAGCCTATGAAAGCAGCTTCAAGCATTTCCAGCGCACGAGCCACGTTAGCGTGGAGCGTATTAGCAGACGGAAACTTAATTTTCAGATTTTCCACGTCAGATTTAATGGAAAATCTCTCTATGTAATGGTTAACCCTTGCAAGAGGACCTATGAGAAATGGCTTACCCTTAACCTTTGACTTTTTAGCCGTAGAGTAATCCGAAACCGTTTCTTCCACAAAAAGTTCATACTCATGCTTTGTAAAGACTGTTCCATCAGAGATGTGAACCTTATCAGCGAGAGAGAGAAAATCCTCCGCCTCTATACACATCTCTATCTCATGAGGGTTGTTAAACTCCGGATACTCTAAAGATTCAAACAGAGATATGGTAGCCCTGATTTCGGGAATAACCCTGTATAAATCCTCCTTCACTCTCTTCAAATCATCAACCGAAGGAACAGACTCAAAACCACCGGGTAAAATGTTCTCACCGTGAATTGTCTTTCCACCGATAAGCTTCATTATCTTATTGCCAATATCCTTGATGAAAAATCCCCTCTTCACCACATTAGGATAATCCTTCGCCATCGCAATGGCAGATGGATACCCCATATAGTCAGGAAGCGCCAAGAAGTAAAGGTGAAGCGCGTGACTCTCCAGATACTCCCCAACTGCCAATAGCTTCCTCAAAGCCTTTATTTCCGGCGTAATTTCCACTCCTAATGCATCCTCAACTGCAGCACACGAAGCAAGTCTGTGAGAAACGTAACAGATTCCACAGATTCTTGAAACAATCTTCGGAATTTCTGTCCAGAGTCTATCTCTTGTAATAAACTCAAAGAACCTTGGACCTTCAGTAAAACGAAGCCTGATTTCCTTCAGCCTCTCGTTCTCAAAAACTATATTAACAGCACCGTGCCCTTCAACACGAGTCAAGTGGTCTACGTTAAGCTCCTTTCTCATTTCTGCGCTCCTCACCATTTACTTTAATCTCTTTCCCCTGATATCCTCTAAACACCTTCAGGAAAGCAACAGCATCCTTCTCAGAAAGACCATTCTGATTGAGAATCTTCAGCATCTCATCAAAGTTGGGGAAGTCACAGTTACCGCGGCATCCCTGACATCCAACTCCCTGAGAGGTGCAGGGCGCCCCACAACCGGCATAGGTAACAGGTCCCTGACAGGGAATACCTTTAAGAGTTAAACACTCAGTTTCAGAAAGTTTACACTCGTGACATACAGGAATCTTCGGGAAGAAAGGTTTAACGCCGTTAAGCAGGAAGGAAACAGCGTAAACGAACTGCCTCTTATCAAGAGGACATCCCGGTAGCTCGTAGTCAACGTCCACTACCTCTGAAACGGCACGGGGCTTCGTAACCTTTAAAAACAGCTCAGTTCTTCCGTAAACGGTTTTTAGCATCTCTTCCAAAGATGCCTCATCGTTCTTCTGTGCCTGAACTCCCCCGTAACAGGCGCAGGAACCGATTGCCACTAAAATTTTTGACTTTTCTCTCGCCTTCAAAACTTTCGCTTCATCTTCTTCCGTAGTTACCGAACCCTCAACAAACATAACGTCAAATTCTTCAAACGTGTTGTTATCCTGCGCCAGAGGAAAGTAAGAAATCTCCACCATTCCAAGAAGTTTCATTAAAGCGTCCTGACAGTTAAGAATTTCACACTGACACCCAGAACACCCTGTTAATCCCATTATTCCTATCTTCACCATCACAGCATCTCCGGTAGGTTCTTTGTATCCCAAAGTGGGAATATTGGTCCATCAATACAAGCAAATTTGTATCCAATCTGACAGTGACCGCATTTACCGATACCGCACTCCATTTTTCTTTCAAGAGAAACGAACACCTGACTCTCAGGATAACCGTTCTTTAACAGCTCTCTACCTATAAACTTGTAGGCAACCGGCGGTCCACAAACTGCAACGTAAGTATCTGCAGGGTCTAAGTCCACTTCCGGAATCAGCTCCGTTAAAAGCCCTTCCCTATCCGTCCAGGCTCTGTCTTCATCGTTCTCAATCCTGTCAAGGATGTAAAGACACTTAACGTCAGGTCTTTCTTTTAAACGTCTCATCTCTTCCTTGTAGAGAACGCTCTCATAGTTTCTCGTTCCATAGAGGATGTAAACCTCTTTGTAGAGATGGCGTTTGTCTAAAACGTACCAGATTAGAGAGCGGAGAGGCGCTATACCGAGACCACCGGCGATAATCAGAACGTTGTGTCCTTCCATAATTTCAACAGGAAATCCGTTACCGTAAGGTCCTCTTATTGCTACGACGTCACCGGGCTTCATCTGATGCAGAACTTCAGTTTTCCTACCAACTTTACGAACGGTTAACTCTATCGTTCCCTTCCTTGTAGGTGAAGAACAGATAGAAATAGGAATTTCACCGGCTTTCGGAACGGTAATCATTACGAACTGACCCGGTATGTGTTCCCACGTTTCGTTCAGTTTCTCATCAAGGAAAGAGAAGGAAAATCTTTTGTGGTCTGGCGCTAATTCTTCAATATCGGTAATCAGCGCCTTGTGAGGTAAAAGGGGGTCGCCCGGTAGGGGCTTATTCAGCAACTTTTCTAAGCTCTTCTTCATCGGCAGTCCCTCTCAACTTCTTTATTGTTTCAACCATACTGATTTTTGCCGGACATTCAGCGCTGCAGCGTCCGCAGCCAACACATCCAAGCTTTTCAATCTGGTAAGGATAACCTACAAATTTGTGGTAGTAGCGGTGCTTGAACCTGCTTGCTCTTGAAGGTTTGAAGTAATGCCCACCGGCAACTAAAGAGTAGTAAGGATACTGGCAGGAAGTTGTAAACTCAATTCTGCTAACCGTTTTGCCGTCAAGAGATGGAATATCAACTTCCGTATAGCAGAAGCACGTAGGGCAGACGTTCGTGCAGGTTCCACACCCAAGACACCTTTCTGCTTCCTCTTCCCAGACAGGCGAATCGTATTCAAGTTCAATAACCTGAGAAATTCTGCCTAAATCTGGAAGGGTCTTAAAGTCAAACAGACTCTTCTTAAAAGAAGTGCTTTTCTTATAAAGGTCTAAATCTTCTTTTGTAATCTCTCTGAAAAGTTCTTTCATCTTAAGTATAACTTCATCACCTTTTGGACTTCCTATGCTGACGAAGTAATCATCGCCAATGTCTGTCATGAACAAATCCCAGTTAGCACCATCTGGAAACGCAGTTCCTGTTGACATGCAGAAACAATACTCGTCAGGCTTACAGGAAATACCGATGAGGACAGTTTTTTTGCGAATCTCAAGGTAGCGGGGGTCGGGATTTTCCTTCAGGTAAACAGAATCTAAAATGGAAATGCCGTGCAGGTCACACGAGTGGATACCAAAAATTATCTGCGGTTCAGCTTTGAACGAAGCAATAAAATTAAGGTTTACAGTGTCATAAGTGTATCTTTCTCTTCTGTAAGGGACCAGAAACTTCTTAGGCGGTAGAATCGTTCTCGTGTAAGAGAGTTCTACCTTTGAAACGTCATCCACAACGTCAAAGTAAAACTTCTCCTGCTTTTTAAGAGGGGCAATGAGTTTCCCTAATTCTTTCAACCCTTCCAAAAAGCTACGTAGATTCTCTTTTGGAAGCACTTTTGCTTTGTCAATGTGGAACTCCAACTTTCTCGTCCTCCCTATGATGTTTAGTTAGTTATATTAAAAAAATCCTATGAAGTCAAGTTTACAATCTACTACTATTCTACCAAACAAATAAGCCCATACGTTCAAAACCCTATTGTTTATAATAACAAAAACTCACCTAAATTGAGAGGAAAAATGATAAAGAAGGCAATATATCCAGGAACGTTTGACCCAGTCACGCTGGGGCATTTAGATATAGTGAAACGCGGGATAGAGCTGTTTCCAGAATTGATTGTGGGAATAGCAGAAAATCCCAAGAAAAAACCCCTATTCACTATCGAAGAAAGAAAAGAGATGTTCGTTGAAAGCTTGAAAGAGGTTGGATTAAACGGCAAAGTAAAGGTAAAAACGTTTAACTCTCTCTTAGTAGAGTTTGCAAAGAAAGAAGGCGCCGTGGCGATTTTGAGAGGTATACGAATAGTTTCAGATATGGACCACGAGTTTACGATGGCATCTTTAAACAGAAAGCTATTTCCAGAGATAGAAACGGTGTTTTTGATGCCATCCGATGAATACGCCTACCTTTCCTCTTCAGCAGTGAGAGAGATAGCTTTTTACGGCGGCGACGTTTCGCAGTTTGTCACTAAATTCGTTGAGAAGAAATTAAAAGAGAAGTTCTTAAACAGGTAGCTCTATAACAAAAGTGTTTTTATCTATCGTGTAGATTTTTCCGCCGTGGTCTTCTATTATCTTTTTAACTATTGAAAGCCCCAAGCCCCAGCCCTTCTCTTTTGTTGAAACGTAAGGTGAAAATAGCTTATCCATAAGCTCTTCTGGAATTCCAGGTCCATCGTCTCTTATTACGACGTAAACTTTACCGTCTTTTTCCGTAGTGGTAACGGATATTCTTTTTGCGCCTGCTTCCATACTGTTCCTGAACAGGTTGGCAAAAACCTCTCTCATAAGAACTCTATCAAGGGAAAGCTGAGGGATATCCTCAAAGCTTAACTCTACTTCTAACTTTTCTTTGTATCCGTCGGCAACGCTTTTTATGAGAGCGTTTAAGTCTGTTAGCTCTTTTTCGGGAAGGGGTAGCCTTGCAAACTTTCTGAACTCATCTATCAAGCGCTCTATAACTTCAACCTCTGCTAAAATAGAAGAAACTGCCTTTTCTATCACTTTTTCTATTTCAGGATTTTTCTTCTTAAACTGCCTTCTTATCCGCTCTGCGTTGAGGGTTATGGGGGTAAGAGGGTTCTTAATCTCGTGAGCTATTCTCTGAGCTATCTCTTTCCAGGTTTGAGCTTTCTGCGCCTTAACCAAATCGGTAACGTCCTCAACGATAAGTATTCTATCTGAAACGCCAGCAGGAACGATTATCTCAACAGAGAAAAACTTTTCCTTCCCATTTATCTCTTCTCTCACTTCCGTTTTTCTGTTACCCGTCAGAATAAGTTCCTTAACTGCTTTCTTTAGCTGAGGGTAGGATTCCAGCAATTTCCATACGTTCTCACCTTTATTTTCTTCAGAAAATCCAAACAGCCTCCTCGCGCTCTCGTTACAGGAAATCACCTTGCCATCAATATCAAACGTAACGATTGCAGGCGATATGGAATTGAGAATCTGCTCAACGTACTTTCTACTCTCTTCAAGAGAGATTCTCAACGCTCTAAGCTGCTCAACCATGTAGTTGAAAGCATCTATAACGTGTTTGAGCTCATCAGAAGCCTGCTCTTCTACCTTAACGTCAAGTTCCCCTTTTGAGAGTTTCTGAGTTGCCCTGTAGAGAGCTTCTATCGGTATGGTTATCCTCTTTTCAAAGTATCTCGCAAACCACAGAGCGCCAAACAGAACGGCAAGCCCCATAAGAGCGAAGGTAAACGTATACAACGCCTTTATAGGCGACTTGTAGGCAACTAAAGATTCGTAGTTTGAGTATAGGTCTTTAATCTTCTTTATGTTTTCAACCAACTCAGGCGGAAATTTTTTGGAAATACAAACCAGTAAACCTTTCTTGTTTTCACAAACGATAAAGTAGCCCGTTGAAGTATCTAAGTAGGAAAACTCTTTAAGGTGAGAGATATTCTTTAAATCAAGAACCTTGAGCGGAATATCGCCTATCCTTTCTATCTTGTCTCCCTTTTTCCTTAAAAATCCATCTATGCCGTAAACTTTAAGAGTGTATGGATATATTTTCTTTTTCCATCTTAACTGAGCTATCTTTCTCTTTATATCGTCGGCTATAAAATTCTGAAATTCGTTTGTGGTATCTTCAGATAGATTTACAATGCGCTTTACCTGAATTCTCAGTAACCTGTCAAGCCCTTTATTTACAACGCTACTTGAGATAAAAATCGTAAATAGAGCCGGTCCTAAAATAAGCAAGAGAAAAGCTGTGAATATCTTCATTCGCAGGTTCGTTTTAAAGTGAGGGAAGAAGAAAAGTACCAAGTTTCTTATAAAGAAAGCAAAGAGAACCGTTATAAGAATCAGAATAAATGCAAAGAGAACGTGAAAAAGCGGATTGTTAAGGTAAAACTCCCCGGTAAAACTTGATACAGCCGACGTTCCAAAGTATCCGATAAGTAAAATGAGAAAGAAAATAAAGAGAGCTACAAAAGCCCTGTTTTTAAACACCCACGCACTCTCTCAATGAGGTTACAAAAGGCAGTTCGTTTTTTGCAGGTGAGCTTTCCTTCTGCTTTAAAAATTTTATAGCTTCAGGCAGGTATTTAATTAAATCGGTAGCAATTAAGGATTCCTGAGTAAGTTTTTGAGCTGCTAAATCACCCGATAATGAATGCAGGAATACGCCTAACTTAGCAGCGTCTTCAGCTTCAAGTCCCATTGCAAGTAGCCCACCGATAACGCCGGCTAAAACGTCTCCCGTTCCTGCCGTAGCCATACCGGGATTTCCAATTACGTTGAGGTAAAGTTTTCCGTCCGGCGTTGCTATAACTGTCCTTCCGCTCTTCAGGACAACCGTAACGCCGTATTCAACTGCAAAATCTTGCGCACAACCGAAAAGGTCTGAAAGAATCTCTTCTTTTGAAAGTTTCGTAAGCCTTGAAAACTCGCCTATGTGAGGTGTAACGATTACGTTTTCTTTTGACTTTAAAATTTCAGGATTTTCAGCAAGAGCGTTTAAACCGTCCGCATCTATAACCATAGGTTTACTGCATTGCCTTATAAACTCTCTTGCAAACTCAAAAGTTTCCGGGTCGTTACCAAGACCTGGACCTATTGCAACGGCTGAAAACTTTCCACTTTCAACCACGTCTAAAACAGTTTGAACGGAAGAAGCTGTAAAGCACCCTTTATTTTCATCTTCAACAGGAATTGACATCGCTTCAGTAAGCTTTATTTCAAAGATTTCGTTAAGCGAAGAAGGCACTATTACTGTAGAAAGACCTGTCCCCGTTCTTAAAGAAGCCTCTGCAACCATAGAAGGCGCACCGGTCTTTCCTTTAGAACCGCCAATAACGGCAAGGTGTCCAAACGTGTACTTGTGGCTCATAATTTCTCTTGGTGGCAGTAAAAAGGCAACCTCTTCAAAAGTGAGAATAAACCTGTCTGTATCCAAAACGGAAGTAGCTTCTTCAGGAATAGAAATATCAACGATAAAAACTTCGCCAACGTATTCACAGGCAGGAGGCATAACGTGAACAATCTTTGGATAGGCAAAAGTCACGGTATAGTCGGCAATTACGCACGTTCCTAAAATTTCACCGGTGCTTCCGGAAAGTCCTGAAGGTATATCAACTGCAACAACTTTTTGGGCATACCTGTTAATTAAGTCAATCACTTGCTTGTAAATACCTTCAACCGGTCTTGAAAGCCCCGTTCCGAAAATGGCGTCAACAACTATGTCAAAATCTCTCAATTTTAAGCCGAATTCAAAGAGTTCGGTTTCTTTTAAAATGTAAATGGGGACAGGAAGTTTTGAGAGAATAGAGTAGTTAAGCTTTGCATCACCTTTAAGCTTTTCCGGCTGAGTAAGCATCACAACTTCAACGTCGTAGCCCATATTGTAGAGATTTCTCGCCGCTGCAAGACCATCTCCACCGTTGTTTCCGCCGCCGCAAACGACTAAAACGGAATTTCCTTCAACGTATTTATAGATAACGGTAGCAACACCCCTTGCAGCGTTCTCCATTAAAACCGTTCCGGGAATGCCAAGATTCTGTATCGTTTCTCTGTCAACTGCTGCCATTTCTGAAGAGGTTAAAAGCCTCATGGCTGCCTCCTACCTTTGAGAAGCCATTTTCTTCTCATACTTCCTCTTTAGCTTTTTATACTTTTCAAGCGCCAGACGCCTTTGAAGCGGTGAGAGCCTGTCAATAAAAACGACACCGTTAAGGTGGTCTATCTCGTGCTGAAGTGCCCTCGCGAGCAAATCTTCACCTTCTATTTCAAACTCTTCACCGTCGTAGTTAAGGGCTTTTACCTTAACGTATTTAGCCCTCTTTACTTTTTTGTAAAGTCCTGGAAGGGAAAGGCATCCTTCCTCTCCCACCTGCTCACCTTCCATAGCAACGATTTCAGGATTAATCAGAACGATTTTGTCTTTCCCCTGATTCTCTTTGCCAGAACCTAAGTCTATTATAACTACCCTTTTGAGAACGCCAATCTGGTTGGCTGCAAGACCAACACCACCTTTTTTATACATAGTTTCAAACATATCATCAACCAAAGCTCTCACTTCATCGTTAACTTCTTCTATAGGCTGTGCTTTTTGCTTCAAAACCTCATCTGGGTAAATTTTTATCTCTCTTACCATAAAAATCCTCCTTCTTCCAAAAACTTTAAACTTTTTTTAATATCATCCACCGTCTTATTTTCAAGGTTAAATATATAGTCGGTTTCAACCTTTTCTACTTCTTTGAAAAACTCTTTTAAAGGAACGGTTCCCGAACCTAAAAAAGAATGCTCATCTTTAACGCCGCTGTTATCGTGAACGTGAAACTCATAGATTCTGTCTTTAAAGGCGCTTATCCAGTCAGAAACAGGCTGTTTGCTGAAAAGGTTTAAATGTCCAACATCTATGCAGACGCCCACGTTTTTCGGCAGGTTGTCAACAAACTTTTTGAGAACTGAAGGTTCTGTATCAAAAACGTTTTCAAGAGCTATTAACGCATCAGTTTCTGCTGCAACCAGTTTAAAGGTTTCAATGGCGCGCTCAAACCATTCGTCAAATATTGGGTCAATTTTAGCCGGGTGATAACCGGTGTGAAAAACGATTACCTCAGCTTCAAGAACCTTAGCTGCTATCAGAGTTTCCTGAAAGCGCTTTCTGGTAGCTTTTAGAACGTAACTATCGGCAGCACCGGGGTTAAGGTCTAAGAAGGGTGCGTGAACTGTCGTTAAAGCGTCGCCTATTAAGGACTTGAGGTTACCGAAATCTTTCAGCGTGAAAGTATCAAGGATATCTGAAGAAAGTTGAACTTCAACGCCTATGCCTAAAGAAGTAATCTCTCTGACAGTTTCAGGGGTGGAAAGAATCCTTTTCGCTGAAACGTGACCGACAATTTTCATTTTTAACCTCTTCTCTTATTGTAAAATTCAAATTATTTACACGCTGGGGGTGATATGAAACTGTCTCTTTTCGCTGCAACGCTGTTCCTCCTTCTTTGTGCAGAAGCAAAGAGCGCAGAAATTGGAGGAGAGGGAGGATTTTACTACGTAAAGTTGAAAAATCAAAAGTCTTACAGAACCGGTTACGATTTGTGGAATGGAAAGAAGAGGGGATTTTTCTACAACCTGTTTATTGGTAAAAAGTTCAAAATAAAGAAGGGAAGTGTTTTTAAGGTATCAATTGTATCGGGAACGACAAAACTTCCTTTCGTTAACGCCTTCACGCCTATTGAAGACAGGCTTTTTCCTTACCAGAGCAGAACTTTTGATATAAGAGAGCTTTATCTGAGGAAAAGGCACTTCATACTTGAAAACCTGACGCTGACAGCAGGAAAAAGCAGGTTTAACTTTTCCCCTGTTTTCAACGATTACCTGTGGGGCGGAAAGTTTTCCTATAGATTAAAAGATAACCTGTGGTTCAACTACTATCAGATAGCAGGTTATGAAGGGAAATATCTGCTTTTAAACGGCGAAAGCGAAGATGACGTTGATATTTTTGGTCCGGAAATTGTGTGGAAAAAGGGGAAATACGTTTTATCTGCTGCAGCTATAAGGATTTCCGACGCCAGAGGAAATGAAAAAGGAATAAATAAGAACAACCTGATACTGAGAGTTAAAAGTGAAAATGAAGCGTTTGACGCTGCGGTGCAGAACGGGAAGTGGGGATTTTACGGGAAGTGGGAAAACAACCTTTTGAAGTTGGAAGGATGCGCTTTTGAAAAAGGTTTCACATCTTACGGATACAGGGAAGGGGTTCCGGATTTCGGGGTTATCTACCATCCTGCCGTTTCTGACCTGAAAGCTTTAAGAGTAGCGTTAAAGAAAACCTACGGTGAATTCAGACTTTTTCCCTACGTTGCCGTTTACAACAAGAGCAGAATAGAAGGTGGAAGTAAGTTACTCGTGGGAAGTGAAAAGAGCAACCTGTTTCTAACTGCTGCAATGGGGGATGGGGACAGATGGGGATTTTTTACAGGTTATAGCTGGAAAGGAATACCGCAGTTTCCTTTTAAAAGATTTCAGATTCCTTCTTTCAAGCTCAAAAACTACTTTGACATCGCAGGCGAATATGCAAATTTTCCACAGCACTTCTACAACGTTCAGAGCGGATACGAAGGGTGGAACACGGCAAAACACGTAGGATACTGGCACTCAACCTACAAACTGACAATGTACAGCGACAGATTTACGGTTAAAGTTTCAACCGGAAGAAACAGCAAAACGGATTACGTGATATGGGGTAATACGGCGGACAATTTCTTGTATCAGAAAAACGCCGGCAAGCTCTGGCACTTTGAAGAAGCCTATATCTCTATCAGGCAGTTAAAGGCTGGATTACAGAACGTAAAAATACCGGGATTTATAGATGCAAATTTAAGTGGATTAAGATACTCATTTAGAGCGCTAAGCGGCGGGGCTTTTGCTGAAAGGGAAGGTGGACATACGGTAAAGTATCTATTTGCTCAAACGCTTTTTAAAAACTTTGGTGTAAGCGGGTTGCTCAGGAAAAAAGAAAGCGAAAAAGACGCTGTAGCGGGACTGCACGTTAGCATTAAAGGGTTGAGGGGTGGATTTTTGAGAGAATGGAACAGGAATGGGAGTTTGAGTAGTAGGGAGTGGGGGGGATTTTTGAAATTTGAAGGCGCAATCAAAAACTTAAAAGTAAATGCACTATATGAGGTATATTCAACAAACTTTGAAACTTTTGGAATGAAAGAATTTTTCAGAAACGTCAGCTACATTTATAGACCTGGAGAAAGCAATATCAGATTTTTAAAACTTTTAGTAAAGAAAAATTTAGAGCTTGGAAGGAAAAAGATAGACAGATTAAAACCAGAAATAGGGTTCATTTACGACAGGCTTACAAGGTTTTCTGGAAGTTATGTTGGGGAGGAAACTGGAATAATTCTTTCTTTAAAACCTGGAAAGTTCTGTAAACTCTCTTTAATTGGAACAGTAGGAACGAACCACTCTTTTTGCAACGGTTTAAACTTTCAGGTTAAATGGTAGTAAGGGGGCAAAAGCCCCCACAATTAAAGGTCTTAAGAGAGAATATCTTCAATAGTAACAACTTCACCAACTCTACCTGCAATGTCAGGACCAGGCTTGAGAGTTTTCTTGCCAGGTCTCCAGTTTGCAGGGCAGGCTTCATCTGGATGTTCGTAAACGTATTTCCATGCATCAAGCTGTCTTAAAAGTTCGTTTACGTTTCTTCCAACTGGAGGATTAAGAACTTCTTCAGCAACAATCTCACCGTCAGGGTTGATGATGAATCTTCCTCTTCTTGCAATTCCAGCTCCTTCAATGTAAACACCGTATTTCTTAGACACTTCACCTGTTGGGTCTGCTGCCAAGAGGAACTTAACGTCCTTCATCAAAGGTTCTACCTTACAGAAAATCTGGTGGCTGAAAACGGTGTCTGTGGAGATTGCAAGAACTTCTGCACCTCTTTTCTTAATTTCTTCGTGTTTAGCTGCGACCGCAGCCAGTTCCGTTGGTCAGACAAAGGTAAAGTCTGCTGGATAGAAGCAAAGAATTAGAAACTTACCTTCGCTGTTTGGAACGTAATCAGAAAGCTTTACTGTTGTGTAAGCGTCTTTTACCGGGTCGTATGCCTGGAGCTCAAATTCAGGAGCTTTTTGTCCTACGAGAGCCATGTGCACCTCCTCTAATTGAAAATTATTTTCAGTTATAAATTTAACATAGCTCGCCCTTAAATCAACTATCTTTTTAATAGCTTCAGTCTATTTTATATAATTCCGAAACTCTGGAGGCAATGTGTTAGGCTGGAAGGTAAGGGTAAAAACAGAAGGGAAAAAATTGATTGATGTAGTTTCAACGGTTACAGGCTCAAAGAAAAGAGCTAAAAAGATTATAGATGAAGGCTTGGTATGCGTAAACTATCGCAAAATCCCCACCTACCGCACCCTCATCCGCCCCAAAAGTATAGTATGCATCCCGAATTCAATTTACCTTTTTAAAAAGGCGCAGATAGATGTTCTTTACGAAGATGAAAGTGTGATAGTTGTTAACAAACCGCCCTTTCTAAACTCAAACTTAGACAAACCAAACGTAGAAGAAATTTTAAGGAAACAGTTAAAGTCCCAGAACCTTTTCGTAGTTCACCGCCTTGACAAACAAACGTCAGGCGTTTTGATAGTTGCAAAAGACAGAAGAATTTTTGAAAAATTCAAGGAAGTCTTTCGTCAAAAACAGGTTAAGAAAGTTTACAAGGCTCTTATCCTGGAAACGCTAAAAAGAGAGAAAGGAAAAGTAAACTTTCCTGTATCGGGCAAACCCGCCCTTACCATTTACGAAGTAGAAGAAAAAATAAAAAACCTATCAACCTTAGTAAAGGTAGAAATTCCAACAGGAAGAAAACATCAGATTAGAGTTCACTTCAGCCGTATAGGACACCCCGTTGTAGGGGAATTTTTATACTGGAAGGACTGGAAAGAACCTCTTTGCTTTGCCCCAAGAATAATGCTTCATGCTTACAGCCTATCGTTTGTAAACCCAATAACTAAAAGGGAAGTTAACGCAAAATCCCCCCTACCTCCGGACATATCCCAATTTATTGAAAAGATTAAAACCAACCAGATAGAAATTGAAGAAGTAGAAGTGTAAAAGAAAGCCCCAGAAGGGGCAAAAAGTTACCTTTCAAGGAAGATGCTCAAATCAATATTAAGACCAGAATTTCTCAGCTTCCTCAAAGCCTTTGATTCTATCTGCCTAATTCTCTCTCTCGTTACTTTTAACTCTCTACCAACCTGCTCAAGAGTATGCTCCGGATATCCATCAAGTCCAAACCTTAACTTTAAAACCAAAGCTTCCCTTTCGTTAAGTTCAGAAAGTAGCTGTGCAACCTTCTCTTTTAAATCCCTTTTAATAACTTCATGTTCAGGAATAGGGCTCTTGGAATCCTCTATCAAACTTCCCAAAGTGCTGTCCTCGTCATCTCCAATTGGCGTTTCAAGAGAAACAGGTTCTTGAGCAAGCTGCAGGATAGAGCGCACTTTAGAAGCAGGCATCTTCAGCCTTTCAGCTATCTCTTCAGGCTTTGGCTCTCTGCCCATTTCAAGGAACATCTGTCTTGAAGTTTTAATCACTTTGTTTATGGTCTCTATCATGTGAACGGGAATCCTTATAGTTCTTGCCTGGTCTGCTATCGCTCTGGTTATTGCCTGCCTTATCCACCAGGTAGCATAAGTAGAAAACTTGTATCCCCTTCTATATTCAAACTTATCAACCGCCTTCATAAGACCGATGTTACCTTCCTGAATCAGGTCAAGGAACTGAAGACCTCTGTTTATGTACTTCTTCGCAATACTAACGACAAGCCTCAGGTTTGAACGAACAAGAATTTGCTTGGCTTCTTGAGAATCTTTCTTGTAGAAGTAGATTTTTTCAGCTAACTTGTAAAAAGTATTGCGCGGCATATCCAAAGAATCAAGAACGTTTTTATACGTTTCTCTCGTATCAAGATACTTTTTAACCATCTTTTTAATTTCTCTCGTCGTGTAGCGGGAAGCGTCAATTTTCTCCCTTATTTCCTCATCATCCAATCTGTAGCATATCTCTTCGATAGGAACACCAAGGAAAGAAAGCTTTCCACTGAGTTTCTGTAAACTCTTCTCGCTCTTTTTGAGTATCTTATACTTTCTGTAAATGTCCTCTGCTATACACTCGTAAATGGAATAGGAAAGCGGTAATTTTCTGAGAAGATTGTTGATTTTTGCCCATACTTTGAGGTATTCTTTTTTAAGCTGCTTGTTTCTTTTACTTCTGCTGTACTGCTTTTGTAGCTTTTCCCATTCGGGGAGGAGCTGCCTTATCTCTTCTACTATTGCAAAAAACTTCTTGCGCCTTTGCGCTTCTCCCCCTTCTGCAAACTCATCAGGAGAACGCATGATGTCCCTTACTTTAACTTCACCGTTCCTGATTTTTTCCTCAACGTCCAAAACATAGTTGAGAACAGCTCTCGTTTTTAAAAGATACCTGAGAAGCGCCTTTCTGCCTAATTCCACTCTCTTGGCAAGGGATATCTCTTCGTGGCGCTTGAGGAGAGAAATCTTGCTCATCTCTCTTAAATAAAGCCTTATCGGGTCATCAGAACGGGGCATAGTATCTGGAGCAATGGTAATCTGGAGCTTTGAAAGGTCAACGTGCTCTTCACCTTCCTTTGGTATAATGTGGATGTCAAACTCATCAAGCTGGGTGATAAGCTCTTCAATTACTTCAGGAGTGAGCATTTCTTCGTCTAAATGCTCCATAAGTTCGTCAAAAGTGATGTAGCCCTTGTCACGCCCTATGGCGATAATTTCATCAAAGTTTAGCCTTTCCAAGGCTACCTCCTTCAAATAAGTGTTTTATCGCAAAGCTCCCTCAAAACGTCCAAGTTTTTCTTTTCAAGCTCTACTATGAGCTGCCTCAAATACCTCTTTTCGTCAACATCCTCTATTTTGCGAAGTCTTCTCTTTAACTCCTTAACGGCTATTCGGCAGAAAGCACTTCTTATCTCATCATCAGTAAAGTCTGAAAAGAGTATTTCTGAAAGAACTGAAGCTAGCTCGGGAAATTCTGACTGAACGGTAAGGTGGGAAAATCCAGCATTCTTTAAAAGCGTGTAAATTTTTGCCGTTAAAGGAGAAAGGAAAACGTTAGGCGAAACCTCCAACGGAAACTCAATCTTTCTTTCCACCAATCCCTTAATAAATGCCTTTTCTACCGGAGGAACAGGAACGGATTCTTCTGAATCTTCTTTTTTTCTAAAGTTTGGAGCGTTAACCTTAAACCAGGCAGGGTCAACGTCAAACTGAGCAGAAACTTTACTCACATAAATCTTGTAAAGGAAAGGATTGGCTAACCTTAAAGGCGCTATCGCGTTTGCAAATTCGCGCAAGAAGTGAGACTTTTCAAGGTCTGGAAACTTTACTGCCGAATCTATAACCCAGTCTATAAAGGGAAGAGGTGAATTAACAATCTCTTTCAGCTTTTCTGGTAAAGAGTGAGAAAGTGAATCAGGGTCTTCGCCTTCTGGCATAGGAGCGACAAACGGCTCTTTACCTTTTACTAAAAACAACCCTGCCGCTCTTAAAGTCGCCTTTTTACCGGCACTGTCTCCGTCAAACGCAAGAACAGGCTTTTCAACGTAGCGGGACAAAATTCTAACGTGATTTTCCGTTATAGAGGTTCCCATAGGAGCTACTGCATTTCTTACACCTATCTGATGAAGAGAGATAACGTCAAAGTATCCTTCAACAACAACTGCTGTTCTGGTTTTTAAAATTTCCTCTTTTGACTGGTAAAAGCCGTAAAGGGTTGAGTTTTTCTTAAAAACGGAGCTTTCTGGACTGTTTATGTATTTAGGCAGTTTAGAATCATTAGAAAGAACTCTGCCGGCAAAAGCAACAACCTTACCGCCGTGGCTGAATATGGGAATAATGAGGCGTTCTGCAAAGAACTCTTTACCAGACTCAGAAATAATACCTAATTCTCTGGCAGTTTCTCTGCTGACCTTTAGTTCTCTTGAATATCCCCTTGGAGCGTATCCCAACAAAAAGCGCGAAGCGGTTGATTCTTCAATTCCCCTATTCTGCAGGTAATCTTTAAGTTGAGAAATTTTAGAGTGAAAATACTCGGCTACTTTGTAACCTTCTTCTTCTATCTTTGATAGCGCATCGTCTTCCTTGAATTCCGTTGGAAGTTCTATCCCGGAAAGTTCAGCAACCCTTTTAACTGCTTCTGGGAAAGACAGATTCTCATACTTTTCAACAAAAGTTATGGCGTTTCCACCTACGCCGCATCCAAAACACTTAAATATCTGCTTTTCAGGGCTTACAACGAAAGAAGGAGTTTTTTCTGGATGGAAGGGACAGAGAGCTGTGAAGTTTCTTCCTACCTGCTTGAGGGTAAGGTAGTGGGATACTATGTCAACTATGTCAACCCTTGAGAGCAACTCCTGGATAAAAGATGGGGGGAATTTATAGTTCCCCAATTATATCACCTCTTTGTCAAGTAGTCACGATGCTAAGTTAAAAATTATTCAGCCTAACACTAAAGTCAACTTTTCATATACTTATAGAGAAGAAGCAGGCAACCAAGAAAAACTGCTACATCGGCTACGTTAAACGTGGGATAGTGATAAACGCCAATGTGAAAGTCTATAAAGTCAACCACTCTTCCGTTTAAAACCCTGTCAAACAAATTTCCTAAAGCACCGCCGGTAATGAGAGATAAGGAAACAACTTCAAGTAAAGACAGGTTCTCTCGTTTTAAAACGTAAAAAACTATCCAGCCAATTACGGCAACCGGCAAAATTATTAGAAAGAAAAACCTAACTATTTGATTCCCAGAAGAGAAAATGCTGAAGGCAGCTCCCCTGTTTTCAGCTAAAGTGAGGCTGAAAAATCCGGGAATTATAGACACAGACTTAACAAGGAATTTCACAGCTAAAAGTTTTGTAATTCTATCTAAAACAAACACTAAAAAAGCTATTAAAAAAAACAACTTCTTCATCTAACTCTCCGCTAAAACTTAATCAAAGCGTAAATAACGTCTGAAAGCCAGTGAAAGATTACTGGTGCAAATATAGAGCCACTCTTTTCGTAAAGCCATCCCATAATCAGAGAGGGAAAGAAAACTTTAAACATTATAGGGTTGTAGTATATAAATGCATGCGCAGTAGCAAAGAGAAAGCTTGAAACAAAGTTGTTTTTTGATATAAAAAGAAAGAAAGGCTCATTTTCCATTTCAGAGTAGAAGTATCCCCTGAAGAAAGTTTCCTCTGATAGGGCAACGACAAAATAGAAAGAAAGCAGATTCAGCAGTTTATCAGTATTAGGAAGCAAAAATTTTGCCCCTAAGATAGTTAAAACTAAAGCGTAAACAGGAAGAACGGTAACTGAAGCTGCAAGCCCCCACAAAATACCGCTTTTAAAGTTTTTAAAACCTAATTGCTCCGGCGTTTTCTTTGAAAGTAGCGGAATGCCTATAAGGAAAAAACTGTTGATAAAAGCTGAATACTGAGGGTAAAACCGCAGCGTAAACGCAGCCACCACTATTACAAGAAAATACCACTTAATAAACCCACAGTTTCTACACCGCGTCAAAAGCCTTCTCCTTTAAGGTGGTAGAAATGTTATCAAATTGCCCGTGCAGGTAGTCGTAAATTTTAAACGCCAACTGCTCCTGCTGTTTCCAGTTTCCAAAAAGTAGCCCCTTACCCGTAAGCTTATTTATAACTCTTAAAAGCTTCAAATCTACAGGTTTTGGCTTTTTTGCAGCAAAAGGAGTTTTGGGAAGTGGCATGAAAAAGTGAGCGTGGATTGATGCACCCAATTTAGTTAACTCCTCCATAAAGTTTATTGTCTGTTTTATGTCGTCTTCCGTTTCGTCGGGAAAGCCGAAGATGAAGTCAACCTTTGCTTTAAAGCCGTTCTTTACGGCTATTTTCACCGCTCTGTAAACATCTTCAACGGTGTGTTTCCTTCCGCAAAGCTTTAGAATTCTGTCGCTTCCAGATTGGGCGCCTATTACCAGGTTGTCGTTATCGGCATATCGCTTGATAAGCTCTACTGATTCTTCTGTAACGTGTTCAGGTCTTACTTCCGAAGGGAAAGAACCGAAAAATACTCTCCTTACGCCCTTAATCTTTTTTACAGAAGAAAGCAACTCCTCAACGGCTTTCAGGTTAAGCTTTATTCCATCTTCAGAACCGTAAGACAGAGCGTTGGGGGTTATAAACCTGATATCTTTTAAACCGTGTTTTATCATTGTCTCAACGTGCGAAACGACTACATCTATACTCCTGTGCCTAACCTTTCTGCCGAAAATCCTCGGCGTTTGGCAAAACGCACAACCAAAGGGGCAACCGCGGGTAATCTCTATCGGGTTAAACCTTCTGAACCTGATAGAAAATGGCAGAAAGGCGTTAAGGTTTACGCAAAGGCTTGAAGAAGCCTGATATTCTTTATTTTCCATCAAACTCTTAAGAAAAGCGGGAAAAGAAACCTCACCTTCTCCTACAAAAACGCGGTCAAATCCCATCTTCAGCGTTCCGATAGGGTCACCTGAAGGGTGAGGACCTCCTGCGGTAAGAATAAGCTCGCGCTTAACTTCCCTTCTTATCTTCTTAACAGACTCTCTAACGTCCCACAACTGCGGTGTAAAGAAGGAAAAGTTCAAAACGGTTAGTGCAGTTTTCGGAAAAGAGTTTATAAGAGAAACAGCTTCTTCAGAATTTTGAACAAAGTATATGGGAAGGCGCTCAAGCTCTTCGTAAGTTTCAATAGCCCCTAAAAGGGCGTTAATGCTGTATCTATTCAATTTATTTTCAAAGAATACGAGGCGAAGGTCTCTCATCTTCCCTTACCTGCCGTAATAAAAATAATACCCGACAAATGTTAGAATTTTCCCAACAAACGGGAAAGAGGTGGAAATGGCGCTTTACAGGGTAAAAGTTTACATAAGTTACAGGGAAGGAATTTTAGACCCGCAGGGCGTTGCCGTTGAAAAGGCTGCTCACAGCTTGGGGTTTGAAAAGGTGAGCAACGTAAGAGTTGGTAAGTTCATAACGATGAACGTTGAGGCAGAATCGGAAGAAGAAGTGAAGAAAGAGATTGAAGAAATGGCTAAAAGGTTTTTAGTAAATCCGGTAATTGAAGAGTATTCATACGAAATTGAAGAGGTGAAGTAATGAAGTTCGGCATTCCCGTTTATCCCGGTAGTAACTGCGATAGAGACGTTGGCTGGGTTATAGAAAAAGTTTTAGGGCATGAAGTTAAATACTTATGGCACAGGGAAACCGATCTTTCCGGAATTGACTGCGTGGTGGTGCCGGGGGGATTTTCTTACGGTGACTACTTAAGAGCTGGCGCGATGGCGAAGATTTCTCCGGTTACAGAAAGTATATGCGAATTTGCGGAAAAAGGCGGACTCGTTATGGGAATATGCAACGGATTTCAAATACTTTTAGAAGCAGGCCTTTTGCCTGGTGCAATGCTTCCAAACAAAACGCTTACCTTCATATGTGAATTCGTTCACCTGAAAGTTGAGAACAATGAAACACCTTTTACGAAGCTTTACGATAAAGGAGAAGTAATCAGGATACCGATAGCCCACGCTGAAGGAAACTACACCTGTCCACCTGAAGTTTTAAAAGAATTAGAAGAAAACGGACAGGTAGTCGTAAGATACTGTTCACCTGAGGGTGAAGTAAGCGAAGAGTTCAACCCTAATGGTTCTTTAAACAACATAGCCGGCATTTGCAACAAAAGGGGCAACGTGTTTGGCTTAATGCCACACCCCGAAAGAGCTTCAGAAGCCATATTAGGTTCAACAGACGGATACAGGATGTTTGCCTCAATAGTTGAAACACTCACCTCTTAAGGGGGAAGCGTGGAAGAATTTGTCATAGTAATTCCTGCAAGGCTTGGTTCCACAAGGCTTCCCCGAAAACCCCTCCAGCAGCTCAAAGGAAAACCCTTAATAGTCAGAACGGCTGAAAGCTGTTTAAAAATAACAGAAAAAGTGATAGTTGCCACCGACGGCAGAGAAGTTGCAAAAGCTCTAAAAGGCGTTGACGTTGAAGTTGTTATGACGCCTTCTGAACTGCCGAGCGGAACGGACAGAGTATTTGAGGCAGTGAAGGATAAAAACGTTAAATACATAATCAACGTCCAGGGTGACGAGCCGTTCGTAAAGAAAGAACACGTTTTGCCAGTTGCGAAAGCGCTGTTTGAAGGAAAAGCAGAATTCGCGACGGTTGCTGTTCCGTTCTCGTCGCTTGAAGACGTCCAATCACCTCACAACGTAAAAGTAGTTAGAGATAAAAACAAATATGCACTCTACTTTTCAAGGAGTTTAATTCCTTTCCCGAGAGATGAAAAGCTCGACGTTTCAATATTTTTAAAGCACGTTGGGATATACGGATACACGAAGGAAGCGCTTGAAAGGTTTGTTTCCTGGAACAGAGGAAAGCTTGAAGAGATAGAAAAGTTAGAGCAGTTAAGGATTTTAGAAAACGGCGAGAAAATTTACGTTGCCGACGCCCCGTCAGCACCTTTCGGAATAGACACGGCAGAAGACCTTAAAAAAGCTGAAAAGATACTTGAAAAGGAGATGAAAAATGGCTTCTAAACTAATCTTTGTAACCGGAGGCGTTCTCTCCTCTATCGGTAAAGGTATAACTGCTTCTTCAATAGGCACGCTTTTAGAAAGCAGGGGATTTAAAGTTACTATACAGAAGCTTGACCCGTATTTGAACGTTGATGCCGGAACGATGAATCCATACCAGCACGGAGAGGTTTACGTTACCGACGACGGCGCGGAAACAGACCTTGACTTAGGACACTACGAGCGCTTCACCCACGCTACAATGAAGAGAATTAACAACGTTACTTCCGGTCAGATATACCAGGAGATTATTCAAAAAGAGAGAAAGGGTGAGTTTTTAGGAGGAACAGTTCAGGTTATTCCCCACGTCACCAACTTAATTAAAGAAAAAATAAGGCAACTGATGTCTTCAGATGTTGATGTGGTAATCGTTGAAGTTGGTGGAACCGTTGGAGATATAGAAGGTTTGCCGTTTTTAGAGGCTATAAGGCAGCTTGGAACAGAAGTTGGAAGGGCAAACGCCATTTACGTTCATGTAACTTATGTGCCTTACGTTAAAGCCGCTGGTGAGCTAAAAACCAAACCAACTCAGCACTCGGTTAAAGAATTAAGGGCGATAGGTATCCAGCCTGACATAATAGTCTGTAGGGCAGAAAGAAGTATCCCAGCTTCAGTAAAGAAAAAAATAGCCCTGTTTGCAAATCTAAAAGAGAGGGAAGTTATCACAGCAAAAGACCTTTCTACGATTTACGAAGTTCCTTTAGTTTTGAAGAAAGAAGGAATTGACGAGCTTATAGTTGAAAAGCTCCAGCTACCTGCTACAAAAGACTCAGACCTTTCTAAATGGAAAGAGATTGTTCACAGGATAAAGAAACCTTCAAAGGGAACTGTAAGGATAGCAGTTGTAGGTAAATACGTTGAGCTGCCGGATGCCTACAAAAGCATTATAGAATCGTTCGTCCACGCAGGAGCGGCAAACGACGTGAAAGTTGAAATCAAGTGGGTAAGCGCAGAAGAGCTTGACGAAAAAGAGCCGGAAGAATTCCTGTCTGACGTTTGTGGCGTTTTAGTGCCGGGAGGATTTGGCGAAAGGGGCGTTGAAGGAAAGATAAAGGCAGTTCAGTTTGCAAGAGAAAATAAGATTCCGTTTTTCGGCATATGTCTTGGAATGCAGTGCGCGGTAATAGAGTTTGCAAGAAACGTTGCAGGGTTAGAAGGTGCTCACAGCGCAGAGTTTGACTCTTCCACAAAATATCCGGTTATTGACCTGATGGAAGAGCAGAAAAAGGTAAGCGAAAAAGGCGGAACGATGAGGTTGGGCGCTTATCCGTGCGTTTTGAAAGAAGGAACCTTCAGCTTTAAAGCATACGGAAAGAAAGAGATATCTGAAAGGCACAGGCATAGATACGAATTTAACAATAAGTTTAAAGAGGTTCTTGAAAAGGCAGGTCTGGTAATAGCGGGAACGTCGCCGGATGGAAAGTTAGTTGAGGTTGTTGAAGTTAAAGACCATCCGTGGTTTGTCGCCGTTCAGTATCACCCTGAATTCAAGTCAAGACCGAGAGAACCGCACCCTCTATTTGTTGATTTTGTGAAGGCAGCAATGGAAATCTCTTCGTAAGGCTCTGAATTGAAGGTAGAAAAGCGTTCGGCGGAAGAAATTACCACCATAGGTATTGGCGGAATTCACGACATTTTTTACCCTGAAAACGTTAAAGAGTTGAAGAATTTAGTAGAGGGAGGGGATTTTTTCGTTTTAGGGGGCGGGTCAAACGTAGTAATACCTGAAGTTTTAGAAAAAAGGCTTATATCTCTCAAGCTTTTTAGAAATTTTGCGTTTTCTGAAGAAACTTTAACTGCAGGAGCAGGTGTAACGTTAAAGGAAATTTTAAAGGAGCAGATAAGGGGGGGATTTTCCCTTTTTGAACATTTAGCAGGGATAAGAAGAGCAACGGTGGGAGGGTTAATTGCCCAGAACGCAGGAGCTTACGGATTTGAAGTAAAAGAAAGATTGATAGAAGTTAAGTTCTTAAGTTTTGAAAGCGGCGAAGTTGAAGTTCTCAAAGATTTTGATTCTTTCGGATACAGAAAATCCCCCCTCCCCTCCCTCGGCATCATCGTAGAAGCAACCTTCAAAATAAAAAAAGATGCAAGAGTAAAAGAAAAAATCGCCCATTTCGTAAGAAAGCGCCTTGAAACACAACCGCCCTTTTACCTGAAAACTGCAGGCTCCACGTTCAAAAATCCCCCCCACCCCCTCCCGCCGGCAGGGAAACTACTTGACCAGGCAGGCTTAAAAGGATTTAGAGTGGGAAGGGTGGGATTTTCAGAAAAACACGCAAACTTCGCCGTAAACTATGGTGGTGCAACGTTCGAAGAGTTCAAAGAGCTGATACTAACCGCCAGGAAAAGAGTCAAAGAAAAATTCGGCGTTGAATTAGAGTTAGAAGTCAAAGTCCCTTGCAAAATTTAAAGAACCGCCTAATTTAAAATCAGGAATGAAAATTTCTAAAAAACTTTTTTAAGGAGGGAGCGATGTTTGGAGGATTTTTCGGCAGAAGAAGAGGGTTTGACCCCTTTGAAGATATTTTCAGGCAGTTTCAAGAAATGGAAAGAATGATGTCTGAAATGTTCAGAGGCTTCCCGGCAGGCGGTTTTGAAATGGGCTTTGAACCAAGAATAGAAATGTACGAAACGCCAGACGAAGTAGTAGTAAGAGCAGAAATGCCAGGACTTGACAAAGACAGCATAGACATCCGCGTAAGGGGTAACTACCTCATAATCAGAGGCGTTAAGAAAGAAGAAAAGAAAGATGAAAGAGAAAATGTATTCTTCAGCGAAAGCTTCTACGGCGAGTTCCAGAGGGTAATCCCATTGCCGGTCGAAGTAAAAGAAGACGGTATAGAAGCCACCTACGATAAAGGAATTTTAGAGATAAGACTTCCAAAAGCAGAAAGTGCAAGAAAAGAAGTTAAGATTATCGTTAAAGAACCTGAAGAAGGTAAGAAGGAAGATAAAGGTAAAGACGAGAAATAACTGATTGGGGGCTTTACGCCCCCTTTATCAAAACGCTGATTCTAGAATTCTCCGCAGGTCTCTTTCAGAAGGGATTCTCGGTAAGTTAGCCATTAAAAACTTTTTCTCCATGGCAAGGCTTACAAACTGAGAGATGTCAGACTCCATCACTCCAAGGTCCTTTAAGCTTGATGGAATTCCCAAGAAAGAAAGGAACTCCCTCAAAACTGAAAGCACTTCTTTATAATTACCCTCAACTCCCATAACCTTTCCAATTTCTTCTATCTCCTTTTTAGCAGACAACCCGTAGAACGAAAGCACGGGAACCAAAAACACCCCATTCGCAAGACCGTGAGGAACTTTATAGAGAACGCCCAAAATGTGCGCCAAAGTGTGAACCAAACCGGCTCCTGCGTCAGCAATAGCCATACCGCCAAACAAACTCCCCAACATAGTTTTCTCTCTTGCCTCAATGTCAGCAGGATTTCCAAAAGCTCTCGGAAGATATTTATAAATAAGACTTATAGCTTCAAGAGAATAAAGTCTCGAAATTGGCGTAGCTCTCTTTGAAAGGAAAGACTCTACTGCGTGAGTGAGAGCGTCAACGCCGGTGTTCGCCGTAACAATTTGAGACTTTGAAACTGTAAGCTCTGGGTCATCAACAGCCAAAACGGGAAAGAGAAACCGCGATATAAGAGGCGCTTTACGGTACTTTTTTCTATCGGTCAAAACGGCGTAAGGCGTAACTTCAGAACCGGAACCGGAAGTAGTAGGAACAGCCACAAGAGGAACAGAAGGATTTTTAAAAGCATCCGGAACGCCTATGTATTCTTCAATCGCACCAGAATTAGTAAGCATAATGGAAACAACTTTTGCCACATCTATCGCACTTCCGCCGCCAACAGCAATTATTAAAGTGGGAGAAAACTTTCTTACAACTTCCAAAACGGCGTAAGCATTTTCTACAGAAGGGTCAGCTTCTACAAGGTCAAAAACTTCCACTTTCCCGCTTATCTGCTTCTTTATAGCTTCAGCGTAGCCGTGGCTTACGGCAGACCTACCGCAGATAATTGCAGTCTTTGAAGTATCCAATTTAAGAGATTCCACCTCTTGAGATAGTTTATTAAGAGACTTCCTGCCGAAAACTATTTTTGTAGGGATAAAGTGCCTAAATATCATAAATTCCTCCTCCACAATTAACTTACAAAATTTTATCCTAACAAAAATTTCTCACAAAACTTCGATAAAATTGAATAAGGAAAATTTTTAATGCAATACTTGACATTAAATACAAAAGCAATAAATTAGCTTTTAACACCTTCTTCCAGTTCCCATGGTACTCTCCCTGGTCGGCTCTGCCGACCTCTCCCTTAAATCAACTGCACCTTTTTAACTTAAACAGGTTGTCCTTTAAAGGAATGTTTTTCTTAAATGCCGTAATTAGGTAAGTTTCCTCCGTGCCGTCCTCCTGCACGACTTTAATTTTCAAAAGTTTTTTGCCGTTAAAGTAAAAAACTATCCTTTTGAAAAAAGAACCTTTAAACTTTGGCTCTGCAACTGCAACATCTCCCTTAGCTATAACTTTATAGTATTTACGAAACACTTCAGGGTTCTCAAATAGAGATATAAGCGGAAATAGGTCACTTTCTTTCGTCAACCTAAACAACTGACAATCGCCATCGTCGGGAAAAACAGTTTCCACAAATTTTCCGTTAGAAATAATGTAGATTTCGCTCCCTTCAATATATTGCCAGCGAAACTTTAAAGGCTTTTTGTAATAAATAACTCCTTCATAAAGAGATACTTCGTCGCCGGCAACGGGAATTTTCGTAATCTGCCTGAATTTAACAACAGCGCTCCTAATGTTTTCAATAGACTTAACAAACTCCTCAAAATTCGCACGAGCAGGAACAGTAAAAAACAGCAAAAAGAAAATCACTAAAAACTTTTTCAGCATCACTACCTCTAATTGATTAATTTCCTATATTTTAAACTCAAGCAAAATTTAATCCTCTTTAAAGGAAAGAGCATGAGAATTATAGGTGGAAAACTTAAAGGTAAAAGGATAAAAACGCTACCAAAAAGAGACGACACAAAACTTTTAAGACCAACAACTGACAGAGTTAAAGAATCTGTATTTTCCATACTGAACAATTACCTTGAAGGAACAACGTTTTTAGACCTTTTTGCAGGAAGCGGAAATGTCGGTATAGAAGCTCTCAGCAGAGGTGCCGGTAAAGTAATTTTTGTAGAAAACGATAAAAGATTCTGCAACCTGATAAAAGAAAACCTTAAAAAGTTAGGCATTGAAAAAGATAGATATGAAGTAATCTGTGATGACTACGTTAAAGCTCTCAAAAAGCTGGCAAAAAGGGGAATGGTATTTGATTTTATATACGCAGACCCACCTTACGAAAAGGGGTTTTACACACGCATAGTAAATATGGTTAAAAACCTTGGACTTCTTGATAGGGACGGACTGCTGATTTTAGAAGAACCGAAAAAACACCCGTTTTTACCAGAAGATGAAAAGTGGATAGTAGAAAGGCGGGGCTACGGAACTACGCTCGTAACATTCGTAAACTTTCATCCAGAAGAGGAAGAAAATGTATGAAATTTCAAAGTCTTTTGAGTTCTCCGCAGCTCACTCTGTTCACTCTCAAAAGTTAGATAAAAGGTGGGCTAAAAACACATATCCCAAGTGTAGAAGACTTCCCGGCCACGGGCACAACTACAAACTAACAGTCTATTTAAGTTCGGAAAATTTAGATAACGCTCAGATGGTTACAGACTTCGGTCACTTATGGTGGCTGAAGGAGTTTATAGATAACTTCGTTGACCACAAACTTATTTTAGGAGCAGACGACCCAGCGCTTAAACTGTTCTTAAACAAGTTAGGCATTTTAAAGGAAGACACTCTTTCCCTACCTGAAGAGATTAAATCAGCAGAAGTTAAAGTAGCTTTCGTTGACGAAAATTTCAAGTTAAACGTTGAAGACTTTAAAAAGGTTAACTTCAAAGAGCTAAAAAGACTAAATTACTTCACTTTCTTCACAGTTAAAACAAAAGACAACTCTATCATTGAAGATTTCTACGCAAGAATTTTAGAAGGTCTAGCCTTTATAAACTGCTCCCCAACGAGCGAAAATTTAGCAAGGTTTTTCTACTTCTTCGTTAGAGAAAACGTTAAACCTTTAAACGTAAAGTGCCAAAAAGTAGCGATACAGGAAACTCCAACTTCTAACGCAGTTTTTTATGAAAATGAGAGATAAGCTTGAATTAGTCCCCGACGCTCCAGGCGTTTACCTGTTTAAAGACGTCAAAGGAAACGTTATATATGTAGGCAAAGCGAAGTCTTTAAAAAACCGCCTGACCAATCACTTTAACGCCACAAATCCTAACGATAAAAGTTACAGAATCGTAAAAACTGCCGCAGACTTTGAATACATAGTGGTAAAAAGTGAAAGAGAAGCACTGATATTAGAGGCTGAACTAATCAAAAAGTATCTACCCAAGTTTAACGTCCTTTTAAAAGACGACAAAAGCTATCCTTATATTCTAATAACGGACGAAAAATATCCAACAGTTAAAATAGTGAGGAAAAAAAACGAAACCTCTGGCAAAAGGTTCGGACCTTTTATCCCCGCAAAAAACGCAAGGCACGTTAAGGAAGTTATACACAAGGTATTTAAGATTAGAAAGTGCAAGGAATTGGTTAAAAGAGATAAACCCTGCCTTCAGTACTACATAGACAGATGTACCGCTCCGTGTGCAGGATACGTTTCGGCTAAAGATTACGCGCTTCAGGTAAAAGGTGCTCTCTCTTTTCTTTCTGGCAACGTTAAAAGTTACATAAATGAACTGTACAAAAGTATTGAAAAAGCAGCCGAAAATTTAGAGTTTGAAAGGGCTGCCATTTTACGCGACCAGTTGCTTTCATTAAAGGACATCTACGAAAGAGGAAGCGCATTTTTTAACGATTATCCTAATTGTGATGTATTTTACTTAGAAGAAAAAAACGGTCTCTTCACAGGAATTAAGTTAACCGTTAGAAACGGCATAGTTTACGGAAAAGAAACCTTTACTTTTGACCCCATTGATGTATGGGATGAAAATCTCTTAAAAGAGTTATTCGCTCTTAAAGAGGCAAAGTTAAACTGTAACGTTGTAGGAAGCATTTGGCTAAAAAACACATATGAGGAACCGCCTTCCCATCCAGTCCTCTCAAACTTCTCCTCGCTACTTCCTTACCTTAAAACAGAACCAATCCCAGAGGGAATAGAATCTTTCATAAAAAAGAACAAAGCCACTACTCCAAGAATCTCTTTCAAGTTAAACGAACTAAAACGGGAATACGAAAAAGTTTTTTTAGACTCCTTTCCTGAAAGAGTAGAAGTTTTTGACATATCCACGCTTCAAGGCACAGGAACAGTAGGCTCTTGCATAGTTTGGGAAAACGGAAAGTTCGTCAAAAACGACTACCGCAGATACAAAGTAAAAACAGTAAAAGGCGTTAACGACTACGCTTCATTAGAAGAAGTTTTAACCCGTAGATTTAAAAGAATAAAAAAAGGAGAAGTGAAAAAACCTTCTTTAGCTCTCATCGATGGTGGTATAGGACAGCTCAACGTTGCATTGAAAGTAAGAGATTCTCTAGGGCTTGACTTCAGAGTTTTTTCCATAGCCAAAAAAGAAGAAATCGTTTACACAGACGACGGAGAAGTTGTAGAAACTAAGAAATATCCCCACCTTTACAGATTTTTCACGAATCTTCGCGACGAAGCCCACAGATTTGCTGTAACTTTCAACAGAAAAGTCAGAGAAAAACTAATGCTCACAAGCATTTTTGACGATATCAAAGGATTAGGCGTAAAACGCAGGAAAATCCTTGAAAAGTTCTACCCTAACCCCAAAGAAATAGCCAACGCCACAGTAGAAGAACTGAAAAGCATTGGAATACCCAAAAATGTTGCAGAACAAGTAATTGAGAGAGCAAAGAAACTATTAGATTAAACTACTCTTCCTTCAAAATCTCCTTCGGGTCAAAAGATGTAGCTCTCAAAGCCGGATAAACTCCAGCCACTAAACCGATAACCAACGACAGCGAAAAAGAAATTACTGCACCATCAATAGGAATATAAGCAACCCAACCTGCTACTTTAGAAACCAGCAAAACCAGTAAAATAGCTAAAGCTATTCCAGGAATAGCACCCGAAAAAGAGAGAATGATTGACTCAATTAGAAATTGAACAAGAATATGCTTCTTTGAAGCTCCAAAAGCCCTCCTTACACCTATTTCTATAAGCCTCTCGTAAACAGAAAGCGTCATTACAGCCAATATTCCTAAAGCACCAACACCAAAAGATATAGTGGCTACAATTATTGAAAGCTTAGAAAATATAGCCAATGCCTGTTTTTTTGTATTAACAACATCCTCGTATCTATCAACTGTAAAATCTTTCTTTCCGTGCCTTTTTAGCAAAAGCGTCTTAACCTCTTTTATAGTTTCTCTCACCATAGAAGGAGAAACAGAAAGAACGTAAATTCCATCAATATAGTCAACGTTTGAAATCCTTTTAACAGCAGAAGTTATAGGAATAAAAATCCTCGTATCCAAGTCTTCTCCGCTTAAGTCCGTTCCTCTCTTTTCCATCACTCCTACAATTTTATAAGGAGCATTGTAGAGATAAACCGTCTTTCCTACCGGACACGTTTCCCCATAAAGCTCTTTAGCAACTTCATAACCGATTACTGCAACCTGAGAAATATTTTCCACATCATCTTGCGTTATAAATCTTCCACAAAAAGGATGAAAGTCGGTAACTATCTCATAAGACGGCGTAGTTCCTACAACATCAGAAGAGATAGACTTTCCCCCATAATGAACATTAGGATTAACCAATTTATACGGCGCAACGTCCCTGACCGATGGACATTTTTCTTTTATTGCTTTCGCATCTTTCAACGTAAGAGTCGGATAAAAGGATAACTGTAACGTTCTACCTCCAAAATTTTTTACCTCTCCTGGTATAACAACTATCAGGTTAGCCCCCATACTCCCCAACGCCTTAGATATACTTCTCTTCATTGCTCCTGTTATGCCGGTCATCAGCGTTAAGGCAAAAACACCAATAGCAACTCCTATAACGGAAAGAACCATTCTTTTCTTGTTCTCCCTAAAGTAGGAGAAAAGGGCATTAACGTTCATTAAACCTTTCTCCTCAAAGAAGTTATAGGGTCAAGCTCCGCTGCCTTCTTGGATGGAAAATACGCTGCCAGCATACATACAAGAAGAGAAAAGAAAGCTGCAATAAAAAACGCCTCTACAGGATAAACAACAGGAATTTTAAGGGCTGGCAAAACATACTTTACAGAAGCAAAACCCACAAAAGTACCCAAAATCACCGAAATAATGGCAATCACTATACTTTCTGACAAAATCCTCCACAAAACCGCCCTTTTAGTAGCCCCCAAAGCCCTCCTCAAACCTATTTCCCACTCTCTAACTTTAACGTTTATATAAAAGATTGAAGAAAGAACGAATCCACCAACAACCAAAGCTGTTGTAGAAGCTATCCCCAAAAACAAGGCAAAAGTAGCCGACATCATAGAGAGAAATTTCTTAACCACAACCGGCGTAATTATCGTAAACTCATCCTTTCTATGTCTCTTCAAAAGTATCTGCTTAGTCTCTTTAAGAATTTGCTGATAACGGTTAATATCAACAACTCTAAACCTGATAACAGAAACCTTTCCGTAGGTTTTATCTACCACTCTGTCAAACAAGTCATAGGATATAAAAACTCTATTATCTAAATTATGACCGTTCGGCGTTTTTCCTTTCTTCTTGTAAACCCCTATAATTCTAAAAGGAACTTTTCCTATAAGAACTATTTTCCCTATAGGATTTTCGTTAGGATAGAGAAAATCACTAACATCGTGACCGACAACGGCAACTTTCTTCATATTTTTAAAGTCATCAGGAGAAAATCCCCTCCCCATCTCCACCCTATAATCCCACGATTTCAGCCAATTTTTTCCTACTCCAAAAACAGCAGAAAACTTAGACGTTTTAGTATTGGAAATCATCATTGGCTTTACAATGCCGTAAGTCAAAGCATATATACCTTCAAGCTTAGAAATATCTCTCACATCATCAAGAGAAAGATTTCTCGTTCTCCCTCTCGGACCTTTCCCTATAGCCCCAGAAACTATTAAAACAGAATCGGGACCAAGCCTCTCTATAACCTTCCTCGCCTGAAGAGTACTTCCCTTAATCGCCGAAACGATTAAAACTAACGAAGAAACCCCAAATACTATTCCTAAAACAGCAAAAACCGTCCTCAATTTACCGTGTATAAGAGAAGCTAAAAGGTCTTTCAGAAAAATCCCGCTCATACCTTCACTTTTCCATCAACAATTTCTATAACCCTTTTAGCGTAAGAAGCCACATTTGGGTCATGAGTAACAACTATCACTGTTTTTCCTTCCTCATTTAACTCCTTAAACGTCTCCATAACAGCCTTTCCTGAAGCACTATCAAGCTGCCCCGTAGGCTCATCAGCGAGAATAATTTCCGGAGAATTCATCAAAGCTCTTGCAATAGCAGTTCTCTGCTTCTGACCTCCTGAAAGTTGCTCCGGTTTGTAATCCATTCTTTCTTTCATGCCGAGTCTTTCAAGAAGCTGAATGGCTCTTTCTTTCGGCGAAACTCCCCTAAAAAGTTCCTTTTTAGTTTTAGAATCAAGATATTCAGTAGGAAGAAGAACGTTATCTATAACGCTCAAATAAGGAATTAAATAAAAAGCCTGAAAAATAAAGCCTATGTACCTACTTCTTAACCTTGAAAGTTCATCATCAGTCATTCTGAGAACATCCTTACCATCAAGGTAGTACTTTCCAGAAGTAGGCTTATCAAGACAACCCAAAATATACATCAGCGTTGACTTTCCAGAACCCGAAGGTCCCATTATAGCTACAAACTCACCTCTTTCTATCTCAAGAGTTATCCCTTTAAGCACTTCTGTTTCAAGCTCTCCCTGCTTAAAAACCTTCCTAACGTTTTCAAGTTTAATTAAAGCCATAAAGCTTCTCCAAAGGAAAAATTTGACACAGAAGGATTATAATTGCCTTCAAGGAAACTTTCCAGCAATAATAACAAACTTAAAAATAAATAACCTTATCAGCCCATTTGATTATTTCGTATAAATCTTCCATCGTAGAAAGAGGACAAACTCCCTCCTCCCCGTCTTTAATAAATTTTTTAACAACTATGCACGTACCACAGGTATATATCTTTCCTCCTCTTTCCAGAAAACTCTCTATCGCTTCCTTTAAGTGAAGCTCCTCCACATCAAGAATTTTATCCTTAAAACACTCCCCTAAAATAAATAGTTTTACCTCACTATCAGTTACAGCTGCATTAACAAATTTAAGAGCGCTGCGCATTCTTTTTACTTCATTAGTTCCCACAACAACTGCCAATTTCATCTTTCCTCCCTCATTCTTGTTATTAGCAAGTATTATTGTATGTTTTTTTTTTGCATATATCTACATTATGCACTTGCATTTTACTTTAGCATTTTCCCACCAAACTCTTTTGATAAACTTTTCCTACACCGCAAAAGGAGGTGAAAAATGAAAAAAACAAAACAGCTTCTAACCGCTATCCTGCTAATTCTCTTAATTCCCTTATCGGCATTAGCCGAAAACTACGGCGCAGTAATTCTTTACGACCACTCATCAGTAAAGTTCTTCAAAGATGGCAGAAAAATTTTTAAAGAAGAAATGGCAGTAAAAATTACTGGAAAAAGAGGAATCAAAGACTTTGGCGAAGTAGTAATTCCTTTTTCAACAGAACACCAAAAAGTAAAAATCCTCTACGCCTACACCGTAACCCCAGACGGCAGAAAAATCTACCCAAGTAAAAAAGCCTATAACGTAGTCTATCCACCGTTCGTATCTGAAGCTCCTATATACTCAGACTTAAAGTACCAAACAATCTCAATGCCAGCAGTTGCTCCCGGTTCAATCATTAAATACGCTTACGAAGTTGAAACCTTCAAGCCTTACATGAAAAACGAATTCTGGACTACAAATTACTTTCAGGGAGAATATCCCGTTAAAGAAGCAACATTTACAGCCTACATACCAAAAGGAAAATACTTCAAATACAAGTGTTACAACATGAATAAAGAAGAAGCCACACCACAAATAAAAGAAGAAAAGAACTTCAAAGTACTTTCCTGGAAACTTACCAACGTTCCGCCAATAGAAACTGAACCCTCAATGCCACCAATAGGAGAAATAGCCAAAAAGATTTCTATAACATCTCTTAAAAGCTGGCAGCAAGTTGCAAAGTGGTATTCAGAACTTGCAAAAGATGCCATAAAACCGGATAAAACAATTAAAGAATTAGTAGCAAAATTAACAGCAGATAAGAAAACGAAAAGAGAAAAGATACAAGCTATCTACGACTTCGTTTCCCAGAATATCAGATACGTAGGAATGGAATTCGGAATCAACGGCTATAAACCACACAAAGCTTCCGAAATATTAAAGAACAGATACGGAGATTGTAAAGACCACGCAACACTTTTAGTTGCAATGCTTAAAGCAGCAGGAATTAAAGGTTATCCCGTATTAATACCAACGTCAGACAAGGCAAATATGGATAAAAACCTACCAATGCCCACCGCTTTTGACCACGAAATAGCGGCAGTTAAACTAAATGGAAAAATAGTTTATATGGATACCACTTCCGATTTCGTTCCGTTCGGATATTTACCTCCTGGAGACCAGGGAAGAAACGTTTTAATGATTGACGTTGAAAAAGAGAAAGGTTATTTGGAAGAAACCCCCGTTGCACCGCCTTCAGTAAACGTAGAACATTTTAAAGGAAACTTCTCTTTAAACTCCTCCGGGAAATTAGAAGGCACCTTTTCTTTCATATACAAAGGCGTTTACAGTATGTTTGAAAGAGCAAGACTCATAACAGCAACAAAGCAGGACATAAAAAGGCACGTTGAAAACTTGGCTTCCTCAATTTCTCCAGGATTTAATGTAGTGGAGTATCATCTTTCCGATTTCAAAAACCTTGACATTCCCGATATAACAATTTCCATAAAAGGTTACGATAACGAATACGCAACGTTAACCTCTCATTTTCTACTTGCCAAACTACCCATTCCTTCATTTTCTCGTTTAGTATCCTTAGTTGCAGAAAAGAAGAGAAAATACCCCTACGTTGTTGGTTACAAAATGTCTAAAGAGATAGAAGCTAACATTGAAATTCCAGCAGGATACAAGCTTTACCTAAAACCTGAAGATTTCACGTTCAAAAACAGAGTAGGATTTATGAGTTTGAAATGGAAAATCAAACCGCAAACCCTAAACATGCACTTAGAGCTAATTCTCAACAAGCACGTAATTCCCGCTGAAGAATACATGGATTTAAGAGACCTTTTCAACACGTTTGTAAAAACTATTAGAAACGAAGTCATTATCCTGAAGAAGGAGCAAAAATGAAAGTTTTAGGGATAGATACATCCTGCGACGATACGTCAATTGCCGTCTACGACGGAGAGAAAGATAGAGTACTCTCAAACGTAGTTTCTTCTCAGCACGAGTTTCATCAACCATTTGGTGGTATAGTCCCAGAAATTGCTGCAAGAAAACACGCAGAGAACATAGATTTAGTTTTTCAGGAATCACTACAAATTGCAGGTATAGAAACAAAAGATTTAGACCTTATCACTGTAACAAGAACACCGGGACTTCTACCTGCCCTTTTAGTTGGACTAACCTTCGGGAAGGGACTTTCCTACTGCCTTTCCCTTCCCTTTAAAGCAGTTCACCACATAGAAGCACACATCTACTCCCCTTTCATAGAAAAAAGAAAGGAAATACCGGATAAATTCCTCGCCCTCGTCGTAAGCGGAGGGCACACGTTAATGTTTTTAGTAGAACATCCTTTTAAATACACACTTATAGGCAAAACGTTAGACGATGCCGTAGGAGAAGCTTACGACAAAGTAGCTCAAATGTTAGATTTAGGATATCCCGGAGGACCTGTAATAGATAACATTTACAAAAACTATTTCGGCGAATACGTCCAACTTCCGAAACCCAAAGTAGAAGGATTTAATTATAGTTTCAGCGGGCTAAAATCTGCTGTCAAAAGACTTATAGAGAAAGGTTATCCCAAAGAACAGTTGGCAGCATCGTTTCAGAAAACGGCAATAGAATACCTGTTAGGTAAACTCAAGAAAGCCATTGATTACTATAAGGCTGAGGCAATAGCAGTATCTGGAGGAGTCTCAGCAAACTCCCTTTTGAGAGAAGAACTCTTAAAATTAAAAGAAAAAGGTAAAAAAGTTTTTATTCCAGATATCAAATACACGTCCGACAACGGTGCCATGGTCGCATTTGTAGGATACATGAAATACCTGTTAGAAGGAGAAGACCCTCTAACAATCTCTGCAGCAGCTCGCTCTATATTAAATAGCAACTAAAAACTTCATTTTAAAACACCAATAAGTTTTAATAGAAATAAAACGGTATTCTGATTTGTTATAACTATCAAAAAACCAAGTATCACTAACCATCTTTTTATTCTTTCTTCCAAAGTCTTTATTTCATCTTTCAGTTCCTGTCTTGTAGTTTCAAGTTCCTGTCTAACCAATTCAATCTCTCGTCCAACCAAAGAAATATCTTCTTTAGTCGCAAGTTCTTTCCTAAGTTCATCCCTTAATTCAGCCTTTACTACCGATTTCTGCTCTTTAGCCTTCTCTTCAACTGCTTCAAATACCTCTTCTATAAGTTTTATTGCCTCTTTTGCTTCTTCTTTTCCAAGCTTTCTCTCAAAAAGTTCATATAATTCAATAGGTATAGTTGGCATTTAATCCTCCTAAACTCTGAACATATATTAATACCTCCAACATTCAAAAACAAGGAAATTTTCTCATACACTTCTTTTCTTATTTACAAAAGCAAGAAAATCCCCCACCCCCCAAGCATTCACAACATCCTTCCTCTCAACCCAACCTCTCCTCGCCGTTCCAACCCCCAACTTTACCATCCACATATGGTCAACGTGGTGAGAATCGGTATTAATCGCCAACTTAACCCCCTTCCTAACCGCCATTCTGCAGTGCGCTGCATTTAAATCAAGCCTGTTATAGTAGGAATTAACTTCTAACGCTGTTCCCGTCTCAACAGCTTTATCCATAACTTTTTCTATATCAACAGGATAACCCTCCCTCTGCCCTATTACCCTACCTGTTGGGTGAGCTATTATCGTCACGTAAGGATTTTCCATTGCCTTAATTATCCTTTCGGTATTATCCTGAGAAAACCTTGAATGAACAGCAGCTATAACGAAATCAAGCTCCTTCAAAAGCTCATCATCGTAATCCAAAGAACCATCCGGCAGAATATCCACCTCCATACCTTTAAGAATCCTTATTTTTCCTGCAAACTTCTCGTTCAACTTATCTATCTCATAATTTCTCCTTAACACATCTTCTTCCGAAAGCCCGTTAGCTACCTTTAAAGACTTTGAATGGTCACTTATTCCCACATACTCATATCCCATCTCAATAGCTCTTTTTGCTATCTCCTCAATCGTAGACGCTCCATCACTCCAGCGAGAGTGGATATGCAAATCCCCCCTCACTTCACCATAACCTATAAGCTTAGGAAGTCTATGTTCAAGTGCTGCCTCTATTTCGCCTGTATCTTCCCTAATCTCAGGTGGTGGAGTATCCATACCCAAAGCTTCGTAAATTTCCTCCTCTGTTTTCCCAGCAATTCTCTCCTCCCCTCTAAACAAGCCATACTCGTTAAGCTTCAAACCTTTCTTCACACATATAGTCCTCAAGTGTATATTGTGAGCCTTAGAACCTGTAAAATACTGAAGAGCAGCACCATAAGAATCTGGCTCTATTACTCTTAAATCAACCTGTTCTCCCTCTTCAACTATAATGGTTGCCTTTTTCGTCCCCTTCCAAAGTACCTCTTTAACGTTCGGTAAACTAACGAAAGCTTCTATTATCTCAAGGTTTCTTCCCGTAGCCAAAATATCTATATCTCCAACAGTTTCTTTCATTCTCCTCGTAGAACCGCAAACAGAAATTCTCTCAACAGCAGAGTGGCTTTTCAGCTGCTCAATAATCCTATCTGCAATAAACACAGCAACACCTAACAATATTCTTCCTCCAGACTTCTCAAGAAGCTCTATCCCTTTTTTAATCTTCTCCACCCTTTTTGGACCAAATCCAGGCAACTTTAAGAGTCCTCCCTTCTCTATTGCCCTTTTTAAGTCCTCAACGCTCCTTATGCCTAACTCTTCATAAAGAAGCTTAACCGTTTTAGGACCAACGCCTGGAATATCAAGAAGCGTAAATATTGTGTCTGGAACTTTATCTTTTAACTTCTCAAACTCCTCAATCTTCCCTGTTTTCAAAAACTCTAAAATCTTCGCCTGAAGCCTTTGACCTATACCAGGAAGTTTAGAAAGTTTTCCTTCTTTAGCTAAAACCTCAATATCTTCTGATAGGTCGTTTATCAAACGAGCAGCATTCCTATAAGCCCTTATATGATAAGGGTTGTCTCCCATAAACTCCAAAATATCAGCCCATTTTTCAAAAATCGCCGCAAGCTCTTTATTTTTCATAAAACTCCCCCTGAAATAGTTACTTTATCCATTTTACCAAGTTATAATTTATTTAGCCCTTATCGGAGAAAAAGCTGATGAACCCGATAGTTATTTCAATAATAATACTCTTAGCTGTCACCTGTTTTATATCTGTATGGGTGGCAGCCTCTGAAAGAAAGAAAAGAGAAAAACTTATTGAATCACTGAGAGAACAACACAGAAAAGAAAGAAGGAAAACGAATAGCAGCCACGATGAAATTAAACTTCTTTCAAGAGCCTTGAGTCTAATAAAAGAAGGCATAGTAATTATGGACCCTTACGGAAGAATCATCTTCACCAACCGATTTGCCAGAGAACTTTTAGGTATATCACCAAAAGATGAAGGTAAATATTTCTACCAAGCAATCAAAAACTTTGACGTTATAACAATGATTAACGAAAGCTTTAACGAAAACTACCGTGCCTGGCAGGAGAAGAAAATTGGAGACAGATACGTACAGATAATCTTCGGTTCAGACATGGATGAAAAGGTGCTTCTCCTAATAGACCTAACTACAATGAAAAAGTATGAAAACTTGAAAAAAGATTTTATAGCTAACGTATCACATGAACTTAAAACACCTTTAGCTGCCATGAAGCTATCGTTAGAAACCTTAGAAGAAGAGTGTAAAGACAGAGAGATAGCTCAAAAATTTGTGAACAAAGCTATGGAAAGAGTTAAATACATGGAACAACTAATTGAAGACTTGATAACGTTATCTATGTTAGAAAGCGTCGGGTTCCAGGTAAACTTAAAAGAGATCCAATTTAAAGCGTTTATTCAAAAGTTAGTCTCCGACCTTTCCGAAATCGCACAATCAAAAAACGTAAAGATAGAAGTAGATATACCAGAAAATGTAAAAATTAAAACAGATGAAAAGATGATTCATGCCATCATGAAAAACCTCATAGACAACGCCATTAAGTACAACAAAGAAGGAGGGAAAGTTACAGTAACTTTTAAAGAACTAAAAAATGAAGTAGAAATATCTGTATGCGATACAGGAATAGGAATTCCAAAATCTCACATCCCATTCATATTTGAAAGGTTCTACCGAGTAGAACGTTCACGCTCCAGAAAGTTAGGTGGAACAGGACTCGGACTCTCCATAGTAAAGTTAGCTACCGAAAGGCTAAACGGGAAAGTGGAAGTTGAAAGTGAAGAAGGGAAAGGAACGTGCTTTAAAATATACCTACCTAAATAGTTATGCTATTATTCCAAAACACAACAATGCGGAGGCTGACTGTGAAAAAGGTTTTCCTGATAATAGCTCTTCTCTTTTCCTTCACGAGCCTATCACTTGCTGATAACTATAAGGGCATAGTAGAAAAAGTTGAAGTTATAGGTAACGAATCTGTACCTAAAAGCACAATTCTTTATTACATATCGGAAAAACCAGGTAAACCTTATTCTCCAGAATTGGTAGCTAAAGACATAAAAACTTTATTCAAGTTAGGATATTTTGAGAACATCTCCGTTGACGTTGAAAAAGGGAAAAAAGGATTAATCCTGAGATATTTCGTCAAAGAGAAACCAATAATTGCAGACATAGTATTCAAAGGTAACAGCCACATATCTTCTCAAAGATTAAAAGAGGAATTAGGACTAACAAAAAGCGAAGAAGAGGAAGGTGAAAGTAAAAAAATCCAGAAACCTTTAGACTACAAATTCTTAGATGAGCTAAAACTTAAAATTCAACAAATATACGCAGAGAAAGGATACCCAGGAACACGAGTCGCTTACACAATAGATAGAATTTCTCCTACCAAAGCTGTTGTAACTTTCATAATTCAAGAAGGGCAAAAAGCCAACGTCTGCGACATAGAGATTGAAGGCAACAAACACGTTTCCTCCAAAGATATAAAAAGCGTCTTAGCTACAAAAGAAAAATCCATCCTCCACCTCCGCTTCAGCGCTCCCCTATCAGAAGAAAACCTATCCCAAGACGTTGAAAACATCAAAAAACTCTATCAGGAAAAAGGTTACCTTGACGTAGAAGTAGCCCAACCAGAAGTAATAAAAGAACAAGGAAACTGCTACAAAGTCATTTACAGAATAATTAACGAAGGCGAAAAGTACAAGTTTGGCAAAATCATCTTTGAAGGCAACAAACTCTTCTCTTCAAAAGACCTCCTTAAATTATCAAAAAAGATTCGTCCAGGCAGAACGTTCAACCAAAAATTAGTTGATAAACTGGTTAGAAAAATCATAAGAAAGTACGGAGAATTAGGTTTTATCTTCGCCAACGTAGTTCCAGAAATAAAAGTTCATCCAAAAACCCACACAGCAGACGTTATTTTCCATATTTACGAAGGCAACAGAGCATACGTCAGATGGATAAACATTCACGGAAACGTAGCAACAAGAGATAGAACAGTAAGAAGAGAATTAGACCTTTACGAAACAGGTATTTTCAATACAGTAAGACTTGAAAGGTCTATAAGGAGACTGTTCAACACAGGATACTTTGAAAATGTTGATGTTAAACCAAAAGTTGTAGGCAAAGACAAAGTTGATGTAAACGTCAACTTAAAAGAACGCTTGACAGGAATGTTCTCCATCGGTGCAGGATACAGTTCCGTTTCAAAGTTGGTTGGAATGGTTAGCGTTTCCAAGGGAAACATCTTCGGAACAGGAGATTCCGGCGCTATATCTCTCCAAGCAGGTTCAAAAGTTTTCTACTTTGACCTTAACTACAGCCACAGATGGTGGTTAGATAAACCTCAAACACTATCTTTTGCCCTCTACAACAGAAGAAACGAGTATTTCACATACACGAGTAAGAAAACAGGTTTCTCAGTAATGGTAACAAGAAGAATCTGGGAAGACTGGCACATTGGATTAGGATACCTGATTGAAAGAGATAAAGTAACAGATATAGCAGAAGATGCATCTGACCTGATAAAAGAAGAATATGGAAGTAGAACAATAGGTATGACTACATTCTTCATCTCTAAAGATGTTAGAGACAACAGATTCCTTCCTCATAAAGGAGAATACTACAGGCTAACAACTCAGCTTGCTTCAAGCGTGTTCGGTGGAGATGAAGATTTCTACAAGTTAGTAGGAGACTACGCTTACTACTTCAACCTTAACGATTTACCAATAGACATTGAACTACCTTTTGTAGCATCTTTCCACGCCAAGATAGGATACGCTGACGCTTTCGGTAGCACCTCTTCCTTGCCTCTTGATTACAGATTCTACGTTGGAGGAGATAACACAGTTAGAGGTTTCCGCTGGGGTGAAGCAGGACCAAAAGATTCAAACGGTGACCCTGAAGGTGCGAACAGAGAATTGGTGTTCAACTTCCAGGTTGGCTACGATGTAACCAAAATGCTTCGTCTTATAGCTTTCGTTGACGTAGGCGGCGGCTGGTGGGATAGATATGAATTAGGAGACATGAGAAAATCTGCAGGTGTTGGACTAAGAGTACTAACACCTATGGGTCCAATCAGACTTGACCTTGGATGGAAACTTGACAGACGTCCAGGAGAAAGTTCTTCTGAATGGCACTTTGGAATGGGTAGCTATTTCTAAACATAGATGGAGGAGTAAATTATGAGAAAACTTGTTACAACAGCGCTGTTAGCATCGTTAATAACCTGTATTCCTGCAGCGTTCACACCTTCTTCTGCAGCAACAAAACAGGTTAAGCAGTTCGCAGTTTACTACGTTGACCTTCAGGAAATTTTAGTCAAATCCAACAAAGGTAAACAAGCAAAATCTGTTATAAACGCCAAATATCAGCAATTCTCCAAGAAACTCCAAAAGCTCAGAGACGAAATCAAAAAATTACGTCAGGAATTAAAAAGCCCCGTTCTCAGCAAACAGGCAAGAATGAAAAAGGAAAATCTCCTACAGCAAAAAATCCTCGCCTACCAACAGGAACAGCAAAACGCTCAAGAACAAATTGCAGAACTTGAGAACAAATACACCCAGGAGATTTTAGGAGAAGTTGTCAAACTCATCCAGAAATACCGCAAAGAGAAAGGAATACCCATGATAGTTGACAAAAGGACTGCCGGAATAATTTCCGCCGACCCTAAGTACGATTTAACAAACACAATAATCAACCTCTATAATAAGGAGAGCGGAGAGTAGTGAAGGCAAAAGAGTTAGCACAAATCTTAGGCTGTCAACTTTTAGGCAACGAAAATGTAGAAATTAATAGCATATCCGAAATTCAAAACGCTGAGGAAGGTGACCTTACCTTCCTCACTAACCCCAAGTACAAAAAATACTTAGAAAAGACTAAAGCTTCAGCAATAATAGTTGAAAAACCCATTAAAGGGCTGGAAATCACCCAATTAATCTGCGAAGAACCTTACGTGGCTTTTGCTAAAGCGCTTTCAATCTTTTACCCGGAAGATTTACCTTCACCACACATCTCTCCTAAAGCTACAATTTCAGCATCTGCCAAAGTGGGAAACAACTGTTACATAGGTGACAACGTCGTCATTGAAGAAAACGCAGTAATAGGCGACAACGTCATTCTATTCCCCGGCGTCTATATAGGAAAAAACAGCAAGGTGGGAGATAACTCTGTCATCTTTCCAAACGTCGTTATCTACCACAACGTCAAAATAGGAAACTGGGTAAGAATACACGCCGGAAGCGTAGTAGGTTCTGATGGGTTCGGATACGCTTTTAGCAAAAAAGAGATGAAAGTTTTTAAAGTTCCTCAAACCGGAGGAGTGGTAATAGAGGATTTTGTTGAAATCGGTGCAAATACTACAATAGATAGAGGGACGATAGGAGATACTGTAATAGGGGAAGGAACAAAAATAGATAACTTAGTTCAAATAGGTCACAACGTAAAAATCGGAAAGTATTGCTTCATCGTTTCCCAGGTAGGAATCTCTGGCAGCACGAAAATAGGAGATTTCGTGACGTTAGCCGGTAAAGTAGGCGTTGCCGGACACATTGAAATAGCAAGTAACGTTACAGTAGGAGCGAAGTCAGGCGTCACAAAAAGCATAAAAGAACCGGGAGTTTACGCAGGATTCCCCGTAAAACCTTACAGAGAGTGGAGAAAAATTCAGGCATTGGTGGATAGATTACCAGAAATCTACGAGAAGATTAAGCGGTTTTTAGGTAATTTTTAAGAGTTTCAACAGTTTTTTCCGGGTCTTTTTTATAGTTTTGTAGTAAAGCTAAAATTTCTTTCAAATTAAGATTAGGTAAAAGCTTTTTACCGACCAAGTAATAACCCACAAACTGGAAAAGGTTTCTCGTTTTTTTAGAAAAATTAGCACTTTCAAAGTCTATAATTTTCACATGCTGACCGCTAAAAATAAGGTGTTTTCCACCTTTTATCTCGTTATGCTGAACTCTGGCTAAATCCAAAAAGTAACAGCTATCAACAGTCGATAAGAGCGCTTCTTTTAATCTTTCACCCTGCAAGTCTACAATTTTTTCACCTTCTATAAACTCCATTACGATAAAATCTTTATCGGCAGCTAAAACCTTTGGAGCAGGATTGGGAATGTTTACTTTCTTGCTAAAAGCGTCTAAAAATTCAAGGAATTGTAATTCCTTTTCTATAACGTTCTTAACCGTATCTGACCTTTTAAACTTTATAGCCACTAAACTGCCGTCTGAAGTTTTTCCCTTGAACACAACGCCTCTATAACCTTTCGCAACTACAGAAATTAAAGTTACGCCCACTTCTTCTAATTTTCCAAGCCTTCTCTCTACAACCTCTCTACGACCAAGAGGATAGTCAAGGAAATAATTCAGAGAATCGTGAAATCTGGAACTTTGAACTTTTCTTTCAGACATTTCATTTCCACCGCTTTTAAGGTAATCTCGTAAATTTTCGGATGCCAGTAAAATTTGTAAGGAGAAACTTTCTTTTCGGCGATTTTTTTACATTCAGGATATTTTTCAGAAAGCAACTGATAAAAAGCTTCTTCCATTTCCGAAAGTTTTTCCTCAATCAGCACTAAATTTTCGCTTTCCTTTAGTTTTTCTAACTCTTTTATTAGTTTGTACTTTCTTATTCCAGCTTCTAAGAGGATGGAGCGGAGGATTTTTGCAAGACTTTCTATCCTCTTGTAGGGAATAGTCTCTTCCTTTATTCTTCCTGCAGCCTCTGTTGCTTCCTTTTTTGAATACCTTTTATAACCTTCTTTAACTTCCTCATTAACGTCCGAAAATGAAAAAATCCTCGGCAACCTACCTTCATCATCTAAATCACTCAAAATAAGCGGAACAAGATGATTCGGAATTTCAAGGTCAAACCATTCTTGCACTATCTGTCTATCGTTAACACCTTTAAAGATAAACCTTCCAGGAAATGCAGCTTCAACAGTATCTTTTAAATTTACGAGATATTCGTTGAAATCCTCTCTCTTACCCATTCCACAAAACCTTCGTAAAATTTTCTCGCTCTCTCTTTAAGCGAAGCAATTTTATCACCGTATTCAATGAACTCTCCAAACACTCTTTTTTCAAATTCCGCCTTCCTTAACTCCCTGTAAAGTTCTACTCCTTCAGAAAAATCAGCTCTTTCCTCAGCAAGCCTTTTAAGCACGGCAAACGTATTACCTATCTTTTCTTTAAGAAACAGCTGATACGTATAAGAAACAAACTCAAGGTCTACAATCCCTCCTCTACCGTACTTAATATCGTTTTTCCCTTTCCCCAATTCAGATTCAAGACGCTTTCTCATTGAGGTAATCCCTTCCAAAATCTCAAGAGTAAAAGGCTCAGAAAAGAGAAACTCCTCTACAACTTTTTCAACTTCTCCTTTTATCCTTCCATTCAAAAATCTAAATCTCGTGAAAGCAAGCTTTTCCCACAATCTTGCAACTTCTTTAGTGTATCTCTCAAAGTAGTCAACTGTAAAAATCAAATCACCCTTTTCACCGAAAGGACGCAACCTCGTATCAACTTCATACCCTAAAGATTCAAGCTCTCCAATTAACTTCAATGCTTTCTCTGTTTCTTTCTCTCTATTCTCTAAAGAGTCTGTAAAGAAAAGCAAGTCTATATCTGAACCTACGTTCATTTCCCTACTGCCGTGTTTCCCTACAGAAGCAAGAGAAAAATCCCCTCCCACTCCATCATAAATCCTATCAATACAGTAATCCGCAACTTCGGTAAACTCCAATAAAAACTCTTCAATTTCTGTCCTTTTCAGGTAATACCTAACAACAGCCACCACTTCAAACAGATTTTTCAAAAAGAGAAGGTTAGAAGACAACTTTCCAACACAATCTCCAATTCTCTCTTTTAAAACGCCATTTTCTATAAAAGCAGGTTCAAACATAAAATCAACGATTTCTGGAGTCTCTCTAAAACGCTTTATAAAAAACTCTTTTGTTGATAGTAAAAAGAAAAGAATTTTCAAAGCGTGAATTTCAGTCAAAATTGAAAAGAAGAAAACGCGTCCTTCTTCCCTTTCAAGAAAAGAAATTAAATTCTTCATAGCGTTCTTGGAATTAGGTGCTTCATAGAGAAACTCCAAAAATCTCTTTCCCATAACGTCAAGACGATTTATCTCTGAAGGAGAAAGGAATCGGGAATGAAGCAAAACGTCAATAAACCTCTTTACTTCTTCAGGCTCTCTAAATCCCATTTTCTTTAACTCTTCAACATCAACAGAAGAAAGCGGTTTATTGTCTCCAGTCGGGAAAAACCTATTAAAATAATAGTTAACCCTTTCCATATAATTCTTTAAAACGCTTAAAAACTTTTCCCGTGAAGGAAATCCCATTTTTACAGCTAACTCTTCAGCTTCCTCACTTTCAGGATGAAACGTTTGGGTCTGGCGGAAATAAGTAATTTGAAGCATATGCTCACATCTCCTTAAAAATAGGTAAGCATCTCTTAAATCTCTATATTCACTTTCCCTTAAAAATCCCCACCTCCTCAACCTCCTCAAAGCAGTCAACGTGTGCTTTGCCCTTATAAATGGATATTTCCCTCCGTATATCAACTGAAACGCCTGAACGATAAACTCTACCTCTCTTATTCCTCCTTCTCCAAGCTTAAGGTCAATTTTCTCTCCCTTTTTCCTTACTTTCGCCTTTATTTTCTCTTTAAGTCTGAGAACTTCCTCTATAAGCGTTAAATCAACGTACTTTCGGAAAACAAAAGCTTTTGCAAGCTTAACGAACTCTACTCCCGTTTCTTTTAAATCTCCAGCCGCCGGGCGTGATTTAAGCAGAGCAAAACGCTCCCAAGGTCTTGCAACGGCAGTGTAATACTGCTCAAGGGCTTCAATGTCATTACAGGCAGGACCCATCGTTCCGTTAGGTCTCAATCTCGTATCAACAACCGCACAAACTCCTTCTTCTGTCTGCTTTGAAAGGATTTCTGTTATCCTGTTAGAAAGCAACGTAAAGAAATCGTGATTCTGAAGTTTCCCTAAAGTCCCTCCCTTAGTTTCTCCCCTCCTTGTATAGTAAACGTAGATAAGGTCAAGGTCGGAAGAGTAATTAAGCTCAAAACCGGCTGCTTTACCCATGGCAACAGCGACAAAACCGCATGAAGGCTCACCGTAACGTTTAACAAGCTCGTTCAAAGCGTAAAGATAAGCTTCTTTAACTACAACATCGTGAACTATAGTAACGTCCCTTACAAGCTCCTCAAAAGGCGCAAGAGAAAGAATATCCCTCAAAACAATTCTGCACATATGAAAATGCTTATGAATCCTAAGTGCGTTCAGAAACTCTTTCTCACTCTTAAAATCCTTCTTATGAAACGAGAAATCCAAAGACAGAAATTTTTTTCTGTAAACCTCTTTTAAATCCTTTAAAAGTTCAGGATGCCTTACTATAAAGTCTCCCAAAAACTGAGAATAGGAAGCCAACTTTACTACATCTTTAACAAAATCCTCCCCCAACTCCTCAAACTCTTCACTGCCCAACCTATTAGCCAACTTCTCAACAAAAAGTAAAGCTCTTCTTTTTGAAGGAAGAGTCTCTCTTTCCACAAATGAAAGTATTCCTTCCCAGCCCTCTCCCAAATTTCTCTTCAAACTTTCCAAAAGAAAATTCACCGCTTCCTCCTCTCAAAAGCCCCAGGAATACCCATCTCTTCTCTATACTTGGCAACAGTTCGCCTGGCAATCTTTATGCCCAAACGCTTTAACTCTTCAGCTATCTTACTATCGCTAAGAGGTCTTCTCTTATCCTCCTTATCTATTATTTCTCTGATTTTTTCCTTTACAGCATCAACAGACGTTCCAGAAACGCTCTTTTTAAAGAAAAACTTTAACGGATAAACGCCAAACGGCGTCTCTACGAACTTATCCTTAACAGCCCTGCTCACTGTTGATTCATGCATACCAGTCATTTCAGCTATCTGCCTGTAATTTAAAGGTTTTACCGTTTTACCGTCCTTCAAAAACTCTATCTGCTCATTAAAAACGCATTCCACTATCTTCCTTAACGTTTCCTTCCGCTGCTGAATGGCTTTATAGATAAACAGCGCCCTTTGATACTTCTCGTTAACGTACTTCTTTAGCTCTTTATTATCTGCATACTTTAAGTAAAAAGGATTAACTCGCAGCTTAAAGGTTGGCGGTTCTGTAATTTCAACAATTACTTTTCCTTTCAGTAGGTAAACCTTAGCATCAGGAGAAATAACAGGATTAAAATCTCCCATATTGCCCGGTTCCGCGTCAAGGCGCCTTAAAAAAGACAGAAATTCCTCTAATTCATCTTCCGACAGCCCACTTTTTTCTCTAAACTCTTCTCGCGATTTCGCCAGAACATCAAGGTAATCAACAGCTTTTACATATTTATCCGAAGCGCCCAACTCTTTCAATTGCGCTTCAAAGGCTTCTTTAACCGTATAAGAGGCACACCCAACAGGCGTTAAACTCTTCACAAACTCTCTTACTTTCCTAACGAGAGAAACAGGAACGCCCAACTTATCAGCAATTTCCTCCTCCTTTAACGTTAGAAAGCCTCTATACTCCAGGTTATCCACAATAAATTCTGCAACCTTAAACTCTTTTTCAGTTAAGTCCCACCTTGCCTGCTGAAGCAGAATATCCCTTAAAGATTTCCTATCCGGTATCGGCTGCTCCACCTCCTCATCGCTGACAAAAACGTTCCCTCCCTCAAAAATAAAGTCGGGAATAGGTTCAGCGTTAACCTCTTTTTCTTCCTCTTCAACTTCAAGAAAAGGATTTTCTTCCAACTCGTTCTTTATAACCTCTTCAAGCTTCAGTATCGGAAGTTGCAAAAGCTCCAACTGCAGGTAAAGCCCAGGCGTGAGCTTCAGCTGCAGAGATAGCTCTAAATTCTGATTTAAACCCTGTTCCATTGCTCCTCTGCTGTTGGTAGAATTTCACTGCTATGAAGAAAATTTATACCCTGATTACGGTAATTGCCCTTTTTATATCAGCCTGTGGTGTCGTTCGCACGTCTCCGTTCGGTGAAGAGTCCTTTATTTTTATCCCAACTTCTCAAGAAGTAGCAATAGGTAGACAGGCTGCCGCAGAAATAGAAAGGAAGGCTAAACTCTGTAAAGACCCTGTAATCAACCGTTACGTTCAAGAAGTAGGTCAAAAAATAGTAGCCGTCTGCGGACGTCACGATATAACATACCACTTTAAAGTTATAGAATCCGATGAACTTAACGCTTTTTCCTTACCAGGAGGCTGGGTCTACATATATACAGGACTTTTAAAGCACCTTGATAACGAAGCGGAATTAGCCTTCGTTTTAGGACACGAAGTAGGTCACATCGTAGGCAGACATGCAATAAGGAGGCTTCAACTCATCTACGGTATAAACCTTTTGCTCTCCCTCGCATTCAGGGAACACCAGCCAACAGTGGCAGAAAAAGAAATATTAAACGTTCTCTACCGAATAGTAGTAGCAGGCTACAGCCGTAAAGAAGAGTTTGAAGCGGATGCCATGGGCGCTTACTTCACCGGAAAGGCAGGCTGGAACCCAGTTGCATCGGTAGAAACGATAAAACTCCTTGACTCCCTAATGAAGTTCAAGCCTAACGGCATTACAGAACTATTTATGGACCATCCAACAAACAGAGAGAGGATAGAAAGGTTAAACAGACTTATTTCCACGTTCCCTAAAAGTTGGCTCACAAATCCCTTCAACGAAGATAGATACAGAGAGATAGTCCTCAGGAGGCTTAATGGAGATACTAAAGGAAGCAAGAAGAGTCTTAAATGAAGAAGCAACAGCTTTAAATAAACTTGCAGAAAAGTTAGACGAAAACTTTGAAAAAGCGGTAAAAATCCTCCTCAACACAAAAGGTAGAGTAGTCTTAACAGGCGTAGGAAAATCCGGTCTTATCTGTAAGAAGATAGCAGCTACCCTTTCAAGCACAGGTACTCCAGCTTTCTTCCTCCATCCCGGCGATGCAGCACACGGCGATTTAGGAATGCTAAAAGGGGACGACACCGTAATAGCTGTTTCAAACAGCGGAGAAACTGCCGAACTACTTAACATAATTCCAGTCATAAAAAGCTTTGGAATTCCGGTAATTGCAATAACCAACAACCCTAATTCTTCGTTAGCGAAACTTTCAGACGTTACGCTACTCCTTCACGTTGACAGAGAAGTTTGCCCCTTAAACTTAGCTCCAACAACTTCAACTACAGTAACGTTAGCCTTAGGAGATGCGTTGGCAGTAGTCTTAATGAAACTTAAAGGATTCAAAAGCGAAGATTTTGCTAAGTTTCATCCAGGCGGAAAGTTGGGCATAAGACTTTCAAAAGTAAAAGATATAATGCGAACAGGAAAAGAAATACCTGTCGTTTCGCCACAAACACCTTTAAAAGAAGTTATTCTTGAAATGTCCTCAAAGAAGTTAGGTTCAACTTTAGTAATGGACGGAGGAAAATTAGTTGGGATAATAACCGATGGAGACTTAAGAAGAGCAATGGAAAAAGGCGTTAATTTTGAAACTAAAGCTGAAGGGATAATGACCAAAAACCCAAAAACAATAGAAGAAGATATCTTTGCAGAAAAAGCGATAGAAAAGATGGAAAAACATAAAATTACCGTTTTACCTGTGGTTGACAAAGAAGGCAACGTAAAAGGTATACTTCACCTGCACGACATCTTAGGAAGGAGAATCCTAAAATGAAGAAAGCGCCTTTAAAAGGGCTTCACCTTTGTGAAGAGTTTCTTCATATTCTTTAACAGGGTCTGAATCCCAAACAATTCCAGCGCCTACCTGCAAAAATCCCCGTCCCCCATTAAAAAGCAGCGTCCTTATAACAATATTAAAATCCATAACTCCGTTAAACCCTATATAACCGACAGAACCGGTATATAAAGCCCTCTTTGTAGGTTCAAGCTCCGCTATTATCTCCATAGTTCTCACCTTTGGAGCGCCAGTAATCGTTCCACCAGGAAACATCGCCTTTATAACGTCAACCTCGTCAACTCCTTCTTTCAACTCCCCTTTAACGTTTGAGACTATATGAATAACGTGAGAATATTTCTCTAAAACCATAAGCTCATCCACCTCTACCGTCCCGTACTTACAAACCCTGCCCAAATCGTTTCTTTCAAGGTCAACAAGCATAATGTGTTCCGCTCTTTCCTTTTCTGACAAAAGCAGTTCCTTCTGTAATTTTTCCTCCTCTTCCTTACTTCTTCCCCTCGGTCTCGTTCCAGCTATAGGTCTCGTTTCAACAAAATTTTCCTTCTTCAACACAAGCCTTTCTGGTGAACAGGAAACAGCCTTAATATCCCCAAGGTCCAGAAAGAATGAAAATGGCGAAGGATTAATACTTCTGAGAACGTGGTAAAGAGTCAAAAAATCCCCCTCAAAATCAACGTCAATCCTCTGAGAAAAGTTAACCTGAAAAGTATCCCCAGCAGCTATGTAACCTTTGATTTTCTCCACAGCCGAAACGAAATACTCTTTTGTCATGTTAAAGTTAGAAACTTTAGCGCTGAACGTTCCTTCAGGCTTTGAAATCAAACCAATTTCTAAAAGCTTTGAAAAAGTAATACACCAGGCTTTCTTCTCTACGTTATCAAAAATAAACAGCGTCTCCGGTAAAAAGAAATAAACGTCAGGATAACCAATATCATCAACCTGCCCAGATTTAACAGAAGGCTCTATAAAAACGTTGGCATCGTAGGAGATAAAACCAAAAACGCCAAAAGGAAGCTCAGGAATAATGTACTTTTCCCTCAATTTAGAAACAAACGCTCTTAGTTTTTCAAACGCCCCAACATCACTTTTAAGAACTAACTCTTCCTCTTTACCGATAGCAATAAAGGAAAACCTTCCCGTTTTTTCATTCACAAAAGCCGAATCTAAAAACAGGTGGACAGGATAACCGCAAGAACGCAAGAAAAGGAAAACTTGATAAGGGTTTACATAATCCAATCTTAATACTTTCAAACCCAAACTCCGCTTATTTTACTTGAACAGAAAAATATAATGCGTCTTTACGCAAAAACCAAACAACATTAAATTTCTGTCTAAAAAAGCTATTTAGTATTCCATAAATAAAGAACCTAAACTATAATCTACATAATTGGAATTCTGGGGTAAGGTTGAGAAAACCCATCCTTGTAACTGGCTACGGCAAAAAGGTAAGAAAAGAAGCTAGCAGTTTAATTATTGTAAGTGAAAGCGCAAAGACAAAGATTCCATTGGGAATAATTAGTCATCTCATTCTACTACCCGGAGTGGAAATAAGTGCATCTGCTGTGAGATTTCTAACGAAACACAAAAGACCTGTTATCTTTGTTAATAATCAGCTCCAAGTTCAAGCTTTTGTTAATCCCTGGGAACTTAAAAGTGAAACTTTAAACCTAAAAATGTGTCAGTTCAAAGTTTTTGAAAGTGAAAAGAACCTTTTAATAAGAGAGTTGTTGAGAAGGAAGCTTGTTGTGATAAAGCGTTATTTCTTCTTAAGAGAAGAAAAATTCCATTCTTTAAGCGAGAAAATAGAAGTTGCGGAGACGCTAAATGACTTTTTGACAATTGATGGAGAGATGGGAAGAATCATGTACGATGAGATTAGAAGAGAAATTCCACCTCCATTCAAATTTACAAAAAGGAGCTACCATCCTCCGGAAGATGAAGTGAATTCTGTCTTAAGCTTTTCCTTTTCAATTTTTACCCTGAATATTCTGTGTGCCATCTTGGCGAAAGGTTACGAACCTTTCAAAGGTTTCTTCCACTGCAGGAGGGGGACGCATGCCACTCTTGCTTCAGACATAATTGAACTCTCGCGACCTCCAATAATCAAATTAGTAGGAAAGATGTTTTCTAAAGGATTGTTTAAAGAAAAGGATTTTTATAAAACCAACGCTGGAATCAGAATAGATAAAAAAGCTATTAGAGGAATTCTTGAAATCCTGTTGGAAGAAGACATTAGGGAAGAAATAGAATCTTTTTCCCTGCAATTTTTAAACTGGTTAACTCTAATTGTGAGAAGAAAGTGTTCTATGTAGCAGCCTACGATATAACAGATGACCGTATAAGAAACAAAATAGCACATTATCTTGAAGAATACGGTAAACGAGTTCAATATAGTTGCTTTGAAATTTATTCTCCCTACGAAAATCAAATAGAAATAATAACTCTTAAAATCCAGGAGTGGATAGAAAAGGACGACAGGGTTTTCTTTTACCCAATAAGTAAATGGGCTAAGAAGAATATAGTTTATTTGCCCAAAAAGGTAAAAGAAGTACTCAGAGAGATAAAGAATGAATTTCCGAGAGCAGAAAAGTACCAGGTAAAAATTATGCTAAACGAAGAGATATACTATCAGCTTACCTCTAACAAAAGAATAAGTAGATACCTGATAGTTTATGACATACACAACAATAGCATTAGAAAAGAACTTTCCCAAATCCTTGAATCTTATGGTATTAGAGTTCAATTGAGCGTGTTTGAGATAGACAGTAAACCAATACTAATTCCACATCTGATAAATGAATTGATTCCTTATTCTTACTACGGGAAAATTAACATATATCCGCTTGATTATAAAAGCCAAAAGAAAACTATAAGAATAGGAACTCCTTATCAAAAACTTGATTTTTTGATTTAAAAAATTTAAACTTGAGTTAAGAAACGGTTCTTTGAAAGATGAATAGGGAAATTAGGGGAATCTAACTTTTATATACTTAGAAATATACTGTGTAACAACGGCTTAAAACCTTTCTCTCTGAAGTTTAATTAACTTTAAATCCTTTGAAAATAAATACTTAAGGTTAAGGATAGGGTTGAAATGCCCTAAAAAGCGGAAGGGATTGCGACCTGGATACTATTATCCAGCCTTTTTGTTTTAATACTTCTCGTTGAAATGCCCTAAAAAGCGGAAGGGATTGCGACTTTTTGGAGGTAAACATTATGGTTTCTTTGCCTTCTTTGCGAAAGTTGAAATGCCCTAAAAAGCGGAAGGGATTGCGACCTATGACCTTTTCCGTTCGTTTACTCAACTCTCACCTCTTCAGAGTTGAAATGCCCTAAAAAGCGGAAGGGATTGCGACTGCCCGCAAGAATTAAACTTCTGATGGAAATTCAAAAAAGAGTTGAAATGCCCTAAAAAGCGGAAGGGATTGCGACAAGAACTAACTCTGTGCATTCCTTTATATCTCCCTTAAGTTGAAATGCCCTAAAAAGCGGAAGGGATTGCGACTCAATAAACCATTCCCAAAGGCTTTCATCTTCACAACGAGTTGAAATGCCCTAAAAAGCGGAAGGGATTGCAACAAATTCCATTATCTTTGCGATGTATTTCGGCTAACTTTGAATAGTTGAAATGCCCTAAAAAGCGGAAGGGATTGCGACCCACGATTGATAATTTCATTTTTCCAACCTAAAATTTCCCAGTTGAAATGCCCTAAAAAGCGGAAGGGATTGCGACTCATTAATTGCTACTTTTACCAATTCATTTTTCTTTAAGTAAGTTGAAATGCCCTAAAAAGCGGAAGGGATTGCGACCGAGTGATTGCTACTACTTCTAAACCGGTTTTTGCAGGTTGAAATGCCCTAAAAAGTGGAAGGGATTGCGACCCGATTAACCAGTAGCTCCACCTGAGGGTTATGCTGGCTCCAGAGGGTAGAGTAAGAAACACTTCTATCCTCGTCTGTTCGTAAGTTGAAATGCCCTAAAAAGTGGAAGGGATTGCGACTTTAGGATAATTACATATTCAAAGTCTGGGCGGAATATTCTCCGTTGAAATGCCCTAAAAAGCGGAAGGGATTGCGACTCAAATTCAAACTGCTCTGGCGTAATTGCTACCATAGGTTGAAATGCCCTAAAAAGTGGAAGGGATTGCAGTACAAGGGTTGGGGAAAAGCGCTATAATTAACTAGAAAATTGAAGTGGGAAGAAGCAGAATGATAATAAAATCAAACCCTGACCACTTTTTAGTAAGGAAAGGTCAGTTTGGAGAATTTGACCCTATACCATTATACGTTAGAAAGAAATACAATGAAGAAAGTGATATAGTCGCTAAATTGCCCTTTTACGCCTATGAGTTTTTTTACAAACCTTACCAAGAATCTGAGGATTATGAACTTTTAGAAAAGTTTACAATTGCAGAAACTGATGACTTTGAAGAAAGGAAAAGAATAGAAGATGAGGTTGTACAGCTTAGTTTATTGTATCTTTGCAATCAGAAAGTTAAAGCTAATTTAACTGGTTCAACTTCTTATTTTCCGCTTGATTATCCTTCTAAAGTAAAGCCTTATGCTCATCAGAAAATTGCAACTACGCTTTTGATATTGAATAGACAATACGCTTTATTTATGGAACAAGGGACAGGAAAAACAAAGGCACTGATAGACACGTTGAATTATCTCTTTCTTACAGAAAATATAAGTAAAGTCGTGGTTTTCGCTCCTGTATCGGTTATATACAGTACCTGGATAGAAGAAATCAAGAAAAACCAAACGGTTCCTTTTAACGTATTTCCTGCAATTGATGGGAATAGAAAAGAAAAAAGGAAAAAAATCTTGGATTGGGTTGAAAGTCCAAAAGATAGATTGAACTATCTTTTTTTAAGCTACGATTTCTGGTGGAGACTCTTACCTGAATTTAGAAAATTCCCGGGAGAAGACAGTAGCCAGAGATATGCAAACAATAAACTTAAAAGCTTCTTAAAGAAGCTTAAAAGCGGTTTTAGAAAAGCTCTCTTTTCAAAAAAGAAAAGGGAAAAACTTATTTACGAACTTGAACTGTTACAAAGACAGGGATTTGGAAAAATAGGAAAGCTAATAAGTGATGCTCTTTTAGCTCTAAAAGTGATGAATACTGTGGAAGTTACAGTAGCTGATGAGTCTCAAAAAATTAAGAATACTTTTTCTAAGCGAACACGAGGGATTTATTACTTATCCAGAGTAAGCAGAAGAAGATACATATTAACTGGGACTCCTATAACAAGAAGTCCTGAAGATATATATGCTCAAATGATATTTCTACACCCGCATGCTTTAAGGAGTAAAGCGATTTTTCGTTCTTACTTTATTGATTCGGAAAGCGGCGTTGAGGAAATTTACTTTAATAAACGAAAGGAATTTAGAAAGCTTATTGATGGTATATCCTTTATTGTAAAAAAAGAGGAGGTTTTAAGTGAACTTCCTCCTAAAAGATTTTTAATAAGGGACGTTCTCCTTAAAGAAAAAACTACCAAATACTATCTTAAATTAGAAAAGGATTTAATTGCGAAGATTGAAGGATGGAGAAAAAATAAAGTTAAGGAAGAAGCTATTGTTTTCGCCACACATATCTGGGCTTTGCTTAACAAACTTAATCAAATAACTTCAGGTTTCATAAAAGAATCCCCTGAAGCAGAACCGTTAGTTGTAAGTAATGAAAAATTGGAAGTAATTGAAGATATTCTTGAGGAAAGAGGAAAGAAAAAGACGGTTATATGGTCAGTTTATAGATTTGAAATAGATAGAATATGCAGGTACTTAACTCAAAAAGGTTATAAAGCGGCTAAAATAGACGGCGATGTTCCCATTAATGAAAGAAAAGAAATAATTTCTGACTTTCAAAATGGAAGTTTACAGGTAATCGTTGCACATCCGCAAACAGTAGGTGCTGGATTAAACTTAACAGCTGCAGACGCTGCTATTTACACAAGCCTTGACTACAGGTTTGAAAATTTCTCACAATCTATGGATAGAATACATAGAATAGGTCAAGAGGCGTCTTACGTTGATTACTTTATCCTTCTCAGTAAATTGAATCCTTCTGTTGGAGGAGCTGCTCAAAGGGATTGTCTAACAATTGATAGGAAAATTTACGAAAAACTTCTATTAAAAAAAGAGATGATAGACGAAGCTATTTCTTCAACAAAATCTAAAGAAGATATCATTAACTTGGCTGTTGAATACGTTGAAAATTTAACACAACAGAAAACCGCGCAATAAAGCGACAATACTTTGTCCTTATTAGTTAATAATTAGTCTATCATATCTTCCTCTTCTTCATCGTAATAGTTATATATGACGGAGGCTCTTGACATTTTGCTTTCTATCTTATCTTCTATCTTTTTTAGCTCTTCAAGTATATTTTCTATAGTACTAAGCTTTTCGTCTATCCTACTAAGAATTTCTTTGTTTTTCTCAGTAATTCTCTCATCTATTAATTTCTTTATCCTCAACAGGAGAATCTCAGTAAGAGCCTGGAATTCATGTGATTGTTTTTCTAAGAGAAAAGAATCTTCTATCTCTGATAAGACCTTGACAGCAATATCTAAAATATTTTGCTTCAATATAGGATTTTGTAGCTCAGTAATGCTGCTTGATTCTCTCTCTAATGCATCTTTATAAGCCCTCATAAACGTTCCGATTAAGGACTTTGAAGTCATTTCCCCCCCCCATCAGAATACTATTTAGCTAAGTATAACATAAATGTGCATTTGAACATTACTCCCATAAAGTTTATCATTGAGTCAACAAACTAAAAGGGAGGAACTATGGCGATAAGAGTAGCCATTAACGGTTACGGAAGAATCGGAAGGTGCTTTCACAGAATCAGACTTAACGACCCAGATTTTGAAATCGTAGCCATAAACGACCTGACCGACGCTAAAACCCTTGCCCACCTTCTCAAATACGATTCCGTTCACAGAAAACTCAACGCTGAGGTGGAAGTAAAGGACGACGAGTTCATTATTAACGGTAAATCAATAAAAGTTTTCTCAGAGCCAGACCCGGAAAAACTCCCGTGGAAAGAGTTAGATGTGGATATAGTTCTTGAAGCAACAGGAAGATTCAGAGACAGAGAAGGAGCATCAAAACATTTGAAAGCAGGAGCCAAAAGAGTTGTTATCTCTGCACCTGCAAAAGACCCTGATGCCACAATCGTTGTTGGTGTAAACCACGATATCTACGACCCAGAAAAGCATAGAATCGTTTCTAACGCTTCCTGTACAACAAACTGCCTTGCTCCTGTAGCAAAAGTCTTGTTAGAAAACTTTGGAATAAAATCTGGATTTTTGACAACCGTTCACGCCTACACGGCAGACCAGAGACTGCTTGATGCTCCTCACAAAGATTTAAGAAGAGCAAGAGCAGCAGCCGTTTCCATGGTTCCGACAACAACAGGAGCAGCGAAAGCTGTAGGGCTTGTAATTCCAGAACTAAAAGGTAAGTTTAACGGTATATCCATCAGAGTTCCTACACCAGATGTTTCACTTATAGATTTCGTATGTACCTTGGAAAAAGACGTTACGGTAGAAGAAGTAAACAGCGCACTTAAAGAAGCCGCAGAAGGAGAGCTTAAAGGAATCTTAGGTTACACAGAAGAAGAATTAGTATCCATTGACTACACCGGAGACCCGCGCTCTTCAATAGTTGACGCAAAAAGTACAGATGTAATCGGTGGAAATATGGTAAAAATTTTAGCGTGGTACGATAACGAATGGGGATATTCCACAAGACTCGGAGACTTGATGAAAATTATGGCAGAGAGAGGGCTTTAAACAGCCCTCTCTTTTCTCTCAAACTCTTTAACGTTCTTATCCCAAGATTTCCAGTTTCTTAACAAAATTGCTCTGGCTAACTCCCATCTTGGCAGTAATTTCTCTTTAGTCCTTTCAGGTAGCCTTTCAACAGCAAAGTCTATAACAGGAACGCATATTCCTCCTAAATAACTCTTCTTAATCAAATAGCTTTCTGGAGCAACGAAAGATACTGCAACCACAAAAAGAGAAGCTATCACTATTCCTCTAACGATGCCAAACAAAAATCCAAGAACGTTGTTCAAAATTCCCAAAACTGTCTTGGAAAGTTTTCTGTCTATAGAAAACGCAAGATACTTGAAAATTAAAAATGACACAGCATAGAGGAAGAAACCAGAAAAAACTACAGTTTGAATGGTTAAATCCTTTGAAAAAATCCCCGCCACCACATGCGAAAATTTAAAAGCTATTACAATACTTACCACTACTCCTACAACAGAGATAACTTCTTCAACAAAACCTTTATTGAAACCTCTAACGATGTTCCATCCTAAAATAATCAGTATTAGAGCATCTAAAGCGTTCAAAGGATGCAACGTCATAGCAACTCCATACTTATATCAATCCAATTAGCAGTAGTAATAATTTTACTCGTAGATACATAATCAATCGGCAAGTCTCTTACTTTTTTAAGAGACTCAATATCAATTCCACCTGAAAGTTCTATCTTAACGTCTTTCTTCCGTTCTTTCAAAACGGAAACCGCAGGAGAGATATTTTCTAAATCCCAGTTATCAAGCATAACTATATCAACGTAATCTAAAACCTCAAGAACTTCTTTCAACTGTTCCTCGTTCTCAACCTCTACCTCAACTCTTGTAGTTACAGGAATTACCTCTTTCACCTTCAAAACAGCATCCTTAACAGAACCGTAAGCTTTAATATGGTTATCTTTTATCATAACCGCATCGTAAAGACCAAAACGGTGATTTAAAGCTCCACCGACTCTTGTAGCGTACTTTTCTAAAACTCTCCAGCCTGGAGTTGTCTTTCTCGTATCCAAAAGCCTTATAGAAGAACCTTTTAAAAGCTCAACGTACTTTGCCGTATTTGTAGCAATACCTGAAAGCTTTTGAAGTATATTAAGAGCTGTCCTCTCGCCCTGCAAAACGGCTTTTAAGTTTCCCTTAATATAACCGATTACCGAACCAGCTAAAACTTCATCTCCATCTTTAACGCGCCAGTCAAAAGTCGTTTCCGAGTCTAAAAGCAGAAAAACCTTCTCAAAAAAACCGATTCCACACACAAGGCAGTTCTGTTTGACTATAACTTCTGCCGTGCATTCTTTTTCTGGCAAAGGTGCAGAAGACAAATCTCCCTGAAAGCCTAAATCTTCCTCAAGAAAGGATAAAATTAACCGTTCTATATAGAGCTGATTCATAATTCCTCCGAAAAGGAGCTACTCTATGGTAAACCTGCCAAACATTATAACCGCTTTTAGAGCTTTTATGATACCAGCTTTCATTATAGCCATTTTCTACAGAAACTTTGAATTAGCAACGTGGATATTTCTACTTGCGGCGGTAAGCGATGCTGTTGATGGTTTTTTAGCAAGAAGACTAAACCAAGTTACAACAATAGGAGTAATATTAGACCCGATAGTAGATAAACTCCTAATCAACTCGGCGTTTGTTATGCTTTCGTACATTGATAAAATCATCCCTGTATGGTTAACAATTTTGGTTTTAAGTAGAGATGTTTTAATAATAGTGGGAGGATGGTTGCTTACCGTTTTCGGAAAGGTTAAAAGAATTAAGCCTTCAATTTTGGGAAAATTAACTGCATTTTTCCAGTTTTTCACAGTTTTCATTACGCTTATTAGCTTAAACTTCAGAGTACCCGCAGAATTTTTAAAAGGTCTATACTTAACAACAGCTGCATTTACCGTAGCATCAGCAGTTGGTTACACCGTTAAAGGAATTCGGGAGTTAAGTAATGAGGAAATACCTGAGTGAAATTTACTTTATAGGAACTCTCGCCGTTCTCGTCTTATCTCTGTTTTTGATGCAACCGGCAGTAATGCCGTTCTTTTTAGGTTCTGCTTTTGCCTACGTTTCCCATCCACTTTTCAGGTTCTTTTCAAAAGTAACAAATGGTAGAAGAAGAATCTCAGCAGTACTAACGTTAGCAACAGTCTTATGGGTAATTTTTATAGTTCTTTTCATCATCCTCCCAACAGTTGTATCTCAGGTTCAAAGTTTTATTGAATTCCTGCCACATCTTATTAAAAAAGTGGACACTTTTATATACGGATTTTTCGGCGAACATTTCTTTAAAAAGTTTTCAACAGGCACTTTGACCTTTCAATCCATACTAAAAGGCTTGTACACCCAGCTCGGCTCTATGCCCATAGGAAACCTTATTCAAAGACTTTTCAGCGGCGTCTTTTCAGCTATCAGTATAACAATAAACGCAGTTTTAGTTCCTCTTATAACTTACTATATGCTGGTAAACGCAGAGAAAATAAAGGAGTTATATCTACTGCTTTCCCCAATTTCTATTAAAGATGAGTTGAGGAAACTGATAGACAAGGTTCACGACGCCCTTTCCAGCTACCTTATAGGTCAAATGTTTGTCGCACTTTTCGTCGGAATCTACATAGCGTTAGGGCTTTACATTGTTGGAATAAAGTATGCCTTCCTTATAGGCTTTGTCGCCGGCGTTCTAAATATGATTCCTTACGTGGGATTCTTTTCCGGATTAATTCCTTCAGTTCTTTTGGCGATTTTTGATAACGGTACCTTAACGGCAGTTATCGGTGTTTTAACGGTTTTTCTTACAGAAGTAGGTTTGGAAAATCTAATCTATCCAATAATAATGAGCAGAACAACAGGAATAAATCCACTGCTAATTCTGTTCTCTATCTTCGTTGGAGGGTATTTAGGGGGATTTTTGGGAATAGTCATTGCCGTTCCGATAGCTGTTATGGTTGTACCGGTTTTTGAAAGTTTCATAGAGAAGAAGGAGAACGGAAGTGTTAATTGGAGTAACGGGCAACATAGGTAGCGGAAAGAGTACTTTTTGCAAGTTTTTACGTTTGAAAGGGTTTAAAGTCATCAACGGAGATGAATTAGCAAAAAGTTTTCTAAAGAAAGGACACGAAGTTTACGACAAAGTCGTTAAAACTTTTGGAGAAGAAATATTAAACGGCGAAGGTGAAATAGATAAAAAAAAGTTGGGAAATTTGGTTTTCAACAATAAAGAGAAATTAGAAGAGCTGACGGCTATAATCCATCCGTTCGTTTTAGAAACGATAGAAAAACTGAAAAAGAAAAAGGAAACCATCTTCTTTGAAGCTGCAGTTATAGTTGAATACGGCTGGCAGGAAATTTTTGATGCCATAGTTACCGTTTACGCATATCGGGGACAGAGGCTTTTAAGAGCTGCCAAAAAATTCGGATTGAAAAACGCCATTTTGAGAGACAGAATGCAGTTACCTTACGCTGTTAAATTCAAGTATACCGACTATCTTATATGCAACACTAAAAACCTTTTGCACCTTAAAGAGCAATCTGAAAGGCTTATAGAACAGGTCACGGAGTAAAAGATGAGAATACTTTTCATAGGTGACGTTGTAGGAAGACCAGGAAGAAAAGCGGTTCACCAGTTTTTAGAAGAAAACAGAAATAGGTACGACTTCTGCATTCTTAACGGAGAGAACGCAGCCGGAGGGTTCGGCTTAACGGAAAAAATAACGAAAGCTTTGCTATCGTACGGCGCCGACGTAATAACCGGCGGCAATCATACCTTTGACAAAAAGGAGATATATCAGTTTATAGATAAGTATCCGATACTGAGACCGGCTAACTATCCTGAAGGAACTCCCGGGAAGGGTTTTGATGTTTTTGAAGTCTGTGGGAAGAAAGTTTTGGTTATCAATCTAATGGGTAGAGTTTTCGTTGAATGTCTTGATAATCCTTTCAGGACTTTTGACCGAATAGTTGAAGAAACGGAAGCGGATGTGGTGGTGGTGGATTTTCACGGCGAAGCTACATCAGAAAAACAGGCGTTCGGCTACTACGTTGATGGAAGGGCTACCGCTGTTTTTGGAACTCATACCCACGTTCAGACTGCCGACCTGAGACAACTGCCCAAAGGAACCCTTTACATAACAGATGCTGGAATGTGCGGAGCAGTGGAATCTGTAATTGGAATGGGGGTAGAGGAGGGGATTTTTCGCTTCGTAAAACAGCTACCCGTAAAGTTTAAAGTCCCCGAAAAGCCAAAATTGATACAATTTTGCGGAGTTTCTTTTGAAATAGATAAAGAAGGCGACGTTTCCAATTTTGAAAGAATACAGGAATTCTACGTAAGGAGAGAAGATGGCAGTTATATTAGACGGGAAAAAGCTATCGGAGAAGATTAAAAAGGAACTAAAAGAAGAAGTAGAAAACCTCAAAAAGCAGGGATTGAGAGAACCAGCACTTGCCGTTGTCTTGGTAGGCAACGACCCAGCAAGTGAAATTTACGTAAGAAACAAGATAAAATCCTGTCAAGCTGTTGGAATTCGTTCCGTTGATGTAAAACTGCCAGAAGATATAACTCAAGAAAAGCTAAACGATATAGTTAAAGAACTTAATGAAGACGAAGGAATAGATGGAATAATCGTTCAGCTTCCGCTACCAGAACATCTTTCCTGCAGAGAAGTAATAGAGTACATCTCACCTGAAAAAGACGTTGATGGATTTCATCCAGAGAACGCAGGTAAATGCCTTTTAGGATTGTACGAAAAAGGACTTATGCCTTGCACTCCAGCTGGAGTGATGAAAATTTTTGAAGAGTACGGAATAGAACTTCAAGGTAAAAACGCAGTTATGGTTGGTCACAGCAACATCGTTGGAAAACCTTTAGCCAACATGATGATAAACGCAAATGCTACTGTTTCTGTATGCCACGTTTACACAAAAGATTTGGCATCTTTCACAAAAGAAGCTGATATTTTATGCGTTGCAACAGGTGTTCCTCACCTTATAAAAGCTGATATGGTCAAAGAGGGAGCCGTAGTAATAGACATTGGTATAAGCAGAGTAAACGGTAAAATAGTTGGTGATGTGGATTTTGAAAACGTGAAAGAGAAGGCTTACGCCATAACCCCTGTTCCAGGTGGAGTTGGACCCATGACAATAGCAATGCTTTTATATAATACAGTTAAAGCTTACAAAATGAGGATGAACATTTGAAAACTGTACCTTACATTAATCAACAGATATGTATTGGATGTGGAATCTGCGCTGACGTTTGCCCTAAGGACGTATTTGTAATGTGCAGTGAAAAAGCTGTAGTCATGTATCCAGAAAAGTGCAACGGCTGCGATATTTGTGTTGAAAACTGCCCTGTTGATGCAATCACTATGAAATGGTCTGACCTTTAAAGGAGTAGCCAAACAATGCTATATTATTACATACTGAAGTCATTTTATCTGTACGCAATCGCCCTTTGGAGCGGTAGCGCTTTCTTCGTTACTCTATTTTCAGCACCCGCAGCATTCAAAGTTTTTCCAAAAGAAGAAGCTGGAAGGTACACCGAATTCCTTTTAGGCAAATACTTTTCTTTATGTTTTATACTTAGTATGCTGTCTATAACGAGCTTTTACCTATTGATAAAGAACAACTTATCTTTCGCTTCCGCATTCAATATCCTACTTCTCCTTTTAGCAGGAATGTTAAATCTTATCAACGGCTTTTATCTATATCCCAAAGCTGTTAAACTGAAAGTTGAATATTATGAGACTAACAGCAAAGAGAAATACGACTCCTTCCTCAAAATCCATAAAATTTCTATGCTACTAAACTCTATTACATTACTGTGTCTATGGATGGTATTAGGAATAACTTCTCTATTTTTAACCTTTTAAGTGAGGTAAAAATGACGTTTAAACAAACGGTCTATTCATTTGTAGTAGCTCTTATAGTTGTAGCAGTAACCTTGTTTGCTCTTCAAAATTTTCAAGATGTAAACGTTGCCATTCCGTTCGTTGGCGTTTTCCATACAAAGCTTTTCGTAGTAATCGTTTTCTCTTTCATCGCAGGATTTTTAACTGCAGGTATTTTGTCTCTGTTACTTAAAATCATTACACTCCCAGAAACATTAAAGAAGAAAAGGAAGGTAAAAGGTGAGGCTGGACCTGTTCCTGAAGTTGGCGAGAATAGTAAAGAGAAGAACTCAGGCGAAGGAAATGTGTGATGAAGGCGTTGTAAAAGTAAACGGGAAAAAGGCAAAAGCGGCAAAAGAGATATCTGAAAATGACGTTATAGAGATAGATACAATCTCCAAGTATATTAAATTCAAAGTTGTTAAAGTTCCATCTACAAAAAACGTTTCAAAAAAAGAATCTAAAGAGCTGATTGAAATCTTGGAAGAAAAGAGAAAAGACTTGAAAAACATTATAGACCTCTTATAAAGGAGTGTTCTATGAAAACGTTCGTTGAAAGAGTTTATGAGAATGTAGAAAAGCTTTCAGACAAAGAGGCATTCATTGAGAAGAAAAACGGCAAATACAGAACCATAACCTACAGAGAATTCGGGAATTTAATAGCAACAATCCAGGAAAAATTAACTCCCTTAGAACCTGAAGATAGAGTAGCAATTTTTATGGAAAATAGACCCGAGTGGATAGCTGCATTTTTCGCCACCACGTTTAAAGGAGGAATAAACGTTCCCGTTGACTATCTCCTCTCTACAGAAGAATTATTTAACATTTTAAAAGACTCTCAACCAAGATACATAATCACTTCAAACGCAAACGTAGAAAAAGCAAAAGAAGCAATAAAAGACATGGGATACCATGTAAAAATAATCAACGTTGATGAACTAAAAGCAGAAGAAGGAAAAATCCAGTTTTTAGCAAGAGACAAAGATAGCGTTGCTGTAATACTCTACACTTCCGGAACGACAGGAAATCCAAAAGGCGTAATGTTAACAATCGGTAACCTTGACCATAACGTAAGAGCAGTGGAGAACTTAGGATTTCTGAACGAAAATGACAGGTTCGTTGCTATCCTTCCATTTCACCATACCTATCCATTAATGACAACAGTTTTACTACCAACAGCTTTAGGGCTTCCCTTAGCGTTTATAGAGAAACTAACGCCAACAGACATACTTTCAACGATTAATGAGCAGAAAGTAACCATTTTGATAGGCGTTCCGAAACTCTATCAGGTAATCCACCACAACATAATGGCTGAAATTAAAAAGCTTCCACCTTTAAAGAGGAGGTTAGTCATAAGTGCGCTAAAACTATTCAGAAAGTTTGACGTTAAACCTGTTGAGAAAAAAGTATTTAAAGAAATACACAACCGCATAGGGAAAAATTTGAGATACATGATAAGCGGCGGAGCAAAGCTGAGCGAGGAAGTATGGAAAGATTTTGAAGCTTTTGGATTTAACATATTAGAAGGTTACGGGCTGACAGAAACATCTCCGCTTATATCGGTAAACAGACCTGATGCCAAGAAGATAGGAACGGCAGGACCTCCTGTTGATGAAGTTGAAGTTAAAACAACGGAAAAGGGCGAGATTATCGTTAAAGGTCCAAACGTAATGAAAGGCTACTACAACAAGCCGGAAGAAACAAAAAAGGTGATAAAAGACGGCTGGTTTTACACGGGAGACTTAGGCTTTGTTGATGAAGATGGGTTTATTCATATAACCGGAAGGGCGAAGGAAGTTATCGTTTTGGATAACGGGAAAAACGTTTATCCGGAAGATATAGAAATAGAGATTTTGAAGAGTCCTTATGTGTTGGAGGTGGGGATTTTTTACGATGGAACAATGAAAGCCCTTGTCCGCCCAGACTTTGAACTCTTAATGGAAGAAGGAATAGAAAACGTTAAAGACTTTATCAAAAAAGAAATCCACAAATATACAAAGCACCTTCAACCTTACAAAAAGGTAAAAGAGTTCAAAATCGTTGACAGAGAACTACCGAGAACGAGAATAGGAAAACTGAGAAGGTTCTTACTACCACAGGTATGGAACGAGGTTGAATAGTGGAAACGCTAAACTTTGCAAAACTCCAGGGGACAGGCAACGATTTCGTTGTTATAGATAACAGAAACAACGAATTTCACGAATTCATAAAACCGCTTGACGTTAAAAACGCCGTAAAAATTATCTGCAGCAGAAAAACAGGCGTTGGTGCAGACGGATTAATTCTGATAGAAAAAAGTGAAATACCAAACACTGACTTTAAGTGGAAATTCTTCAACTCTGACGGCTCAGAAGCTGAAATGTGCGGAAACGGTGCAAGGTGCGTCTCAAGGTTCGTAGTAGAGAAAGGTATCTGCCCGGAAAGGCACAAATTTGAAACAAAAGCAGGAATTATAGAATCGGAAGTTAGCGGTAGAACTGTTAAGGTAAAACTGACACAACCAACAGATTGGAATTTAAATATAAAGTGGGAAGGGTTAACACTTCATTTTGTCAATACTGGTGTTCCCCACGTCGTAGTTCTCGTTGATAGAGTTCAGAGCGTTAACGTTGAAGAAATAGGAAGAAAAATCCGCCACTCCCCCCTCTTCGCCCCCCAAGGCACAAACGTAAACTTTGCAGAAGTCAGACTTGACAGAGTAATCGTCAGAACCTACGAAAGAGGCGTTGAAGGAGAAACTTTAGCCTGCGGAACAGGAGCAACGGCTTCAGCTATAATTGCCGCAAAACTCTACAACCTAAAATCACCCGTTGAAGTTGAAGTAAAAAGCGGCGAAAGACTGAAAATTTACTTTGACAGAGAATTTAAAAACATCTACCTTGAAGGAGAAACAACCTACGTTTATGACGGAAAACTGAAAAAGGAACTGTTAGAAAGGCAAATGAAATGAGCGTTAATTTTGCAAATGATTTAACCTTCTTCACAAACGAAGAAGGAAGAAAACTGATAGACCGATTTAAAACCCTTTTCAACGACACTAAAGAACTTGATATCATCGTTGGCTACTTTTACCTTTCTGGACTTCATCAGTTGTATGAAGAACTTGAAAAAGTTGACAGAATCCGAATTATCGTCGGAATGCAAATTGGAAAGGAAGTTTTTGACCTCGTAGAAAAAGCAAAAAACGTAGAGGAAACAAGAAATGAATACCTTCAAAAAGTTGTGGAAGAACTTTCAAGAGGAGATTACGAAGATTCCATAGAAAAGGAAAAAGCCATAAGAAAGTTCATAGAATGGATAAAAAACGGAAAACTTCAGATAAAATACTACCCTCATTCGCCGCTTCACGCGAAACTCTACATCTTTAAGAGTAGAAGTGGAATAGACCTTGGTAGAGTAATTACAGGTTCTTCAAACTTTACAATCTCAGGACTCAAAGAAAACTTAGAATTCAACGTAGAATTAAAAAACAGAGCAGACGTTGAATTCGCCATTAATCGCTTTGAAGCTCTATGGAAAGAATGTAAGGACATCTCTGAAGATATTGTTAAAACGATTAAAGAAAAAACCTATCTTAACGAAACTATATCTCCTTACGAGCTTTACTTAAAGTTTCTCTACGAATTCCTTCAAGACCAGATTGACTACGATAAAGAAAATGAATTCCTCTTCCTTCCACCAGGTTTCAAAAAGCTACAATACCAGCTTGAAGCCGTTGCCGATGCTGAATCCAAACTTAAAAGGCATGGAGGCGTATTTCTATCTGACGTCGTTGGACTTGGAAAAACTTTTATCGCCTCAATGTTAGCTGCAAAACTGCAGAAAAAAATTTTAGTTTTCGCTCCTCCTCACCTTACAGAATACTGGGAAGATACCTTAAGAGAATTCCGTGTTCCCGCAAAGGTAATCTCTTCAGGACTTTTAAGAAACCTCTCGCCAGAAGAATTCAAAGATTATTCTGTGGTTATCGTTGATGAAGCACACAGGTTTAGAAATGAAGAAACCAAAAGCTACGAAACTTTACACTCAATATGCAAAGGGAAAAAAGTAATTCTCATAACAGCCACTCCTTACAACAATAAGCCATCAGACATTAAAAGTCAGCTCCTTCTCTTCCAGAACCGCTATCGTTCCACCATACCAGGAGTCACTAATCTTGAAAATTTTTTCAAACATCTTGAATGGAAAATAAAAAGAGTTGACAGAAAAAAGAACCCTGAAAAGTTTAAGGAAGTCCTCAAAGAATGCGGAAAAGAAATCAGAACAAAGATTTTAAGATACGTGATGGTAAGAAGAACCAGAAAAGAAGTGGAAAAGTTCTTTAAAGAAGATTTAAAAGCTCAGGGAGTTTCTTTCCCCGAAGTGAAACCTCCAAAGAGAATTTACTACCTTTTAGATAAAGAGCTTGATAACTTATACAACAAAACCATAGAAACGATAAAGAACCTTTCCTATGCAAGATACAGACCTGCCCTTTACCTCAAAACAAAACTGAAAGAAAACGACCCTGAATTTATTTCTCAAATGAACCTTTCAGGTCTTATGAAAACGCTTCTTTTAAAACGCCTTGAAAGCAGCTTTGAAGCCTTTAGAAAAACACTTGATAGATTCCTTGAATCTCACGAAAGATTCTTGAACATGTTTGAAAAGGAAGGAAAAATCCTTGTAAGCAAAGATGTTGATGTATATGAGTTGCTTGAAGAAGACAACATTGACGAACTCTTAGAACTCGTAGAAGAAGGAAAAATCAGGGAATACACCAAAGAAGAGCTCTCCCCTGACTTTTACGAAAAGCTCAAAACCGATACAGAAATAATAAGAACTTTACGAAACAGATGGCTAAAAGTAAATAGAGACCCCAAACTATCTAAATTTTTAGAGCTATTAAGCGGTAAGGATTCTATACTCAGTAAAGCAAAAAAGATACTTATTTTTACAGAATTTTCCGAAACTGCAGAATACTTAGGAAAAAAACTGAAAGAAACTTTCGGAAACTGCGTTTTAGTTTACTCTTCAAAATCAAAACCATCTGTAAGAAAAGAAATTATCGCTAACTTTGACCCTAACGCAATAAAACGCAAGGACAACATTAAAATCCTGATTACAACAGACGTCTTGGCAGAGGGTATAAACCTTCACCGTTCAAACATCATAATCAATTACGATATTCCGTGGAATCCAACAAAGGTTTTACAAAGAGTTGGAAGAATCAACAGAGTAGGAACCTCTTTTAAAGAGATTTACATTTACAACTTCTTCCCTGTAGGAACAACAGAAAAAGAACTTGGACTTGAAGCAGCAGCTATTGCAAAGCTACAGGCTTTCCATCAAGCTCTTGGAGAAGATGCAAAGTATCTAACTGAAGAAGAGGAAGTTGATGCCCACGGATTATTTGAAAAAATCAATTCAGTGAAAGAAGAGGAAGACGAAGAAGAATCCTTTCTTAAATACGTTAAGTTACTAAGAGAAATTAAAAAAGAAAATCCAGAGCTTTTTGAAAAGATAAAAAGACTCCCCAAGAAAGCCCGTTCTGGTAGAGCATTTAAGAGAGAATTTCTTGTAACCCTATTTCGTAAAGGAAACCTAAAGAAAATTTATCTCTCCTATAAAGACAAACCGCCACAAGAGATAGACTTCCTAAAAGCAATTGAACTACTGGAAACAGAACCCTCAGAAAAAGGGATAAAGATTCCTATTGAAAGCTATTACGACCTTCTGACAAAAAACAGAACAGCTTTTAACCAATCTTTACAGGAAGAATTAGCTAAAAGCAAGTCTACAAAAAGCTTCTCAAGAGCTGAACAACACCTGATAAAAGAGTTGAAGGCACTTAAAAATACTTTAAAAGATGGGAAAAATAGAAAGTTAGTTCAAAACCTAACGGATTTAATTAACTCAGGAAAGATACCAAAAGGAACGCTCAAAAACCTTAGCAAAAAAATTAAAGAAGCTAACACCGTTGAGAAAAAAATTAACGTCATAGATGAGTTTCTAAAAAGCTACTGCTTTGAAAAAAAGGAAGAAAAGACTATTTACGATGAATCACATATAGAAGTCATACTATCTCAATATTTCGGTGTTGACCGAGGAAACTTGACAAAGCAGCAGTAACTTATATATAGGCAGATATGCATAGATAAAACTTACTGGAGTGTATAATGGCTACTGCAGAGAAAGTAAGAAAAACAATTACGCTGTCTCCAAAAGCAGTAAAAAACCTTGAAATATTAGCAAAAACCTATAACAAAACCCAAAGTGCTCTTATTGAAGAGTTGATAGAGGAGGAAATAAAAGAAATTGAAAGGAAAAAGAGAATAGAGGCTTTTAAACGGTTAAAAGAGTATAGAAAGCACTTTAAAGGAGTTGTAGAAAACAAAACTTTTCAGGAACTAAAAGTAGAAATGGGAAGTAAAATCTAAATGAAGAATAACAGCAGTTTTAAAAACCTTGAAGATACTATCCAGTATGTTCTTGCAAAAAAGGAAAAGTGTGATTCAATACTCACAAATGATAAAAAATTCTTTTCTCCAGACATTAAAGTTCTCACAACAAAGGAGATTTGCGAGCATTTCGGTATAAAATAGTCTCAGAAAATTTATAGCTGCAAAAGAGGGGAGTTGTGGAAAATATAGTAAAAACCTTAATAGAAAATCCATTTGATAAATCAAACTTTGAAACTTTCTTAAAAACTGTTTTTGAATCAGCAGATTTTGAAGAGAGATTTGAAATAGCAAATTTGGAAAACTATCCCGAAAGGTTTAAAGAAACCATCAAAAAAGCCGAAATTTTTGGAACTTACGAAGATGAAGAAAACAACAGAATTCTTTTTATAACTGTTGAACTAAATAAAGAAACAACTCTTGAAAGAGCAAGAAAAACTCAAAGAGACTTTGTAGCAAGAATCATAGATGAATATAACGCTGAAGCTGCCATAGTAGCCTTTTACGTTCCCGATTCTGAGAACTGGAGACTCTCTTTTGTTTTTAAAACTTATACCTTTGATAAATCAGGAATTCTCAAAGAAGTTTCAACAACTCCCAAAAGGTTTTCTTTGTTACTTGGTAAAGGCGAAGCTTCAAAAACTGCTTTAAACCAGCTTTTAAAACTGGGAAAGACGCCAAACCCAACAATTGAGAAAGTTTTAGAAACCTTCAGCGTTGAGAAAATAAATGATGAATTTTTCAGAAGGTATCTTCTCTATTTCAAAACTTTATGGAGAATAATTTACAATCAAATAAAAGACAAAACAGAAAAATCAGAGAAGAAATCAAAGGAAACAGCCCATCAGCTTTTAAACAGATTAACTTTTGTCTATTTTATTCAAAAGAAAAAAAAGTGGTTTAATTCTCTCAAAGAAGAAAGCTTAATAGATTTCCTTGTTAGAGAATACAAAAGCTACATAGCTCAAAATCCTGAAAAAGAAGGAACCTTTTACTCTGAGTGGATTAAACCCCTTTTCTTCTCCGCTTTTAACGGAAAGAGAGGGGAAATAAACTCAAAATATCGCTACCTTCCTGAAAATGTTAGAAAAGTTTTACTTGAAACACCATATCTTAACGGTGGACTTTTTGAAGAGAATGACCTTGACAGATTATCCTTTAGCATTCCAGATGAATTTTTTTTAGAAGAAGACCCTTATAATAAAGAAAAAGAAGGAGTTATTCCTTTCTTAAACAGCTACAACTTTACAATCATTGAAGATTTAGAAGATGACAGAGACGTTGCAGTCAATCCCGAATTTATAGGAACTGTCTACGAAAAACTTGTTCACATTGATTCAGCAAGCGCTTTGCAAAATCCTGAAAAAGAGATAGATACCGAAGGTATTCTTAAAGGTATTGTTTATACAAAAGAACCTGAAATAAGGTTTATGGTAACTCAATCTCTCATTTACTATCTCAAAAACAATACCAATCTTCCAGACGAAACTATTTACAATTTCATCTTTGATGATGATTTCAAGCCTGCGGATAGAAACGTTTTTGATACTCTAAAAAGAGCTCTTGATGAGCTGAAAGTTGTTGACCCAGCCTGCGGTAGCGGAGCATTCCTTGTTGGTATGGTGGATACTCTCTATAAACTTTACCAGAAGCTTTACAGGTTTGACCCGGAAGTCAAAGAAAGTAACTATGCAATCAGGAAAAGGATAATAGAGAACAACGTTTACGGCGTTGATGTAATGGAATGGGCAGTAAGAATAGCAGAGCTCAGGCTCTGGCTTTTCCTAATAGTTGAGACAGAATTATCTCGTGAGGAAGTTCTTATAAAGCCACTTCTTCCCAATCTTTCTTTTAAATTACGCGCAGGAGATAGCCTTATAGAAGAATTTGGTGGAATAGACTTTTCTATTCTAAGAGCCAAAAGACAAGAACTTAAGTCAAAGTTTTCTATTCCAAAGCGATTGAAAGATAAGATTAGCAGACTCAAAAACAAAAAATTGAAGTATGCAAGGAATGAGACTGATGCCCCAAAGAGATGGGAAATTGAACAGGAAGAATTTAATCTATTTAAAGAGATAGTAGAAGAAAAAATCAGAGAAATCAGAAAGAACATAGATTCCGAAAAATTGCGTAAACCTTCTTTTGAAAAAGACCTTTTTGGTAAAACCTTACAAAAGGAACTGGAACTATTTGAAAAACAAAGGATAGAGAAAATAAAACAATATGAAAAAGAACTAAATCTATGGAAACAGGCAGAGAATGCTCTCAGAAAAGGCAAAAGACCTTTCATCTGGGATATAGACTTTGTTGAAGTTTTCTACGGAGACAAAAGCGGTTTTGATATAGTTATCGGCAATCCTCCTTACGTAAGACAGGAAAAAATTGCCCCTCCTGACAAAAACGAAGAAGACTACAAACCTTCTGAATGGAGAAAGCTTAAAAAAGAGTATAAAGAGAAACTTCAAAACATGGTTGTTAACCTCTACGGCAAAGAGTATAAACCTGATGGAAAAGCAGACCTTTACGTCTATTTCTACTTTAAGGCTCTTAGCCTCTTAAACGAAAAAGGAACTCTTGCCTTCATTACTTCAAACTCGTGGCTTGACGTTGGATTCGGTAAATCCTTGCAGGAATTCTTCTTAAAAAGAACCAAAATTTACTCAATCAACGACAACCAGAGTAAGAGAAGCTTTAAGGAAGCAGACGTTAACACCGTAATTGTTTTTTCTTCTGCCCCGACGGATAAAGCTAAAGAAAAGGAAAACCTTGAAAACACTGCAAAATTTGTAATGTGGAAAATACCTTTTGACGAAGCAGTAAACAGCCATAGTTTCAAAGAATACCTTCAGTTTATAGACAACGTAAAACTGAAAGTAGAGAACAAGGATTTAACTGAACTTGCCGAAAACGTTATCAGCAAAGACGCCTTTAGAGTTTTTCCAGTGAAACAGAAAGATTTATTAAATGACGGCACTAAAGATGGAAAATATGAAGGCAACAAATGGGGTGGGAAGTTTTTGAGAGCTCCTGACATTTTCTTTACAATTCTCAAAAAAGGAAAAGGGAAACTTGTAAGACTTGGAGACATTGCAGAGATAAGATTTGGAATAAAAACAGGAGCAAACGAATTTTTCTATGTTGAGGATTTAACAGATAAGCTTTCTAATAGAGAACTTGAAAAAGTTGAAAACTTGAGAGGTTTTACTTCAGTTGAAGAAATAAAGAGAGCAGGACTCCGAATAGCAAAGCCAAGCAAATGGGGAAAGAACACAAAAGACTACAAACTCTTTCTGATTGAAAGGGAATTTTTGAAACCTATAATAAAAAGTCCAAGAGAACTTAAAACAATAATTGTAAGAGAAGAGGATTTAAAGTATAGAGTCTTCATGTGTAACAAAACCAAAAAAGAACTAAAAGGAACTTTTGCTCTTGATTATATAAAGTGGGGAGAAGAGCAAGGATTTCATAAAAGACCAACTTGTAGGAGTAGAAGGGAATGGTGGCAACTCGGAAAAAGAAGAATTAGTGATTTTATTATTCCCGCTGGTTTCAACGATAGTTTTAAAGTTGTAAAAAACGAAGAATTTCTCGTAGATAAAAGACTTTATGAAATATATGCATCTTCAAAAAAAGAAAATTTAGTTATTTCTTTTAATCATCCTATATTTTTTCTTTCTCTTGAGATTCTATCCAGACAAGGGCTTGGTGAAGGACTTTTAGATCTTACGGTTTATGAAGTAGAGATGAGTTTCATTGTTATTCCTCAAATTCTGCCTCCTAATACTTGCATAAGGATAATTGACGTTATTAAAAATAGACCAATCCATTCCATTTTCACCGAGCTTGGCTTTGACCCGAATAAACCAATAAAAGAACAAGAACCAAAGCCCCTTCCCGACCGCAAAGCCCTTGACGACATAGTCTTTGACGCCCTTGACTTAACCAGAGAAGAACGCAAAGAAGTCTACTACGCCGTCGCCGAACTCGTCCAAAACCGCTTAAAGAAGGCAAGGAGTGTATAATGGGAAACAATAACATAGGAAAAATAGAAGAACCCTCGCTTTACTCTGAAAAACTTAGCCAGCAAAAGATTAATAGACTTGATGAAATTTCCATATTTCATGAATTTAAAAAACAACTCCTGGAAAAAGAAGGACTTTTAATATTGGAATACGAGAAGCTTGAGGAAAACGGGAAAAGCAAGCCAGACTTTAAATGTAAAATTAAGGGAAAAGGAACTGTATTTGTTGAAGTAACTCAAGTATTTTCTGCGGATGATAAAACTATATCCAAGAACAAACTTTATGAAGAGCTAGAAACAAAAGTAGAAAAAACAATAAGGCAAGAAGGGTTGAGTAATATGTATATCCTTATTAACCCAAACTATTATTTCAAAGTTGAGAAAAGAAAAAAGTTTTTGGAGAAGTTTACTCTTGAGATTACTAAATTTTTGAAGCAATACATAAACAATGCTAATTTTAAGAAGTCTCTTGTTATAAAGTTAGAAGAAATTGAACCACTCAGTCAAGTTCTATCTTTCGCAGAACAAATAACCATATGGAAAAACCATTGTCTAAAGGTTGAAATAAACAAATGGATATCAGACCCTGAACAGTTGGCAAGAAGGATAGAAAAAGCAATTCAAAAAAAAGAAAATAAGAATTATAAAGAAAATCCTTTATGGTTGGTAATTCGTATAGATGATAACATAACAAACACAAAAGTTCTCAAAGACTTATTGCTGAAGGGAAAAACTAAAGCGAACAATAGATTTGACAGAATATATATTCAGTTAAGCTATTGTCCAGCAACAGAAAACTACACTTTATTCAGATTAATTTAAAAGTATGCAAACACGGAGGGCAAATGGGATACGTTCCTAATCTACATCCAAGCAGAAGATGGTTCGCAGGAAGAATTTACTTGAAAGAAGCTCTTGAAAAGTTAAGAGATTCTGAATCATCTATAAAAATCTTAGAAAAAACCATATCCATATCAGAGGAGAACTCTGTTAAAACTAAAGAAAAGGGAGTCATGATTCTGTCTAAACTCTTTCTGGCTGAATTAGACGTTATAAGATGTTTAAGAACAGTTTTTCTCCTACCACCGGATGACAATTCCAAACCTTTGAATAAGTTGGTTGATGATTTAAAAGAAAAAATAATTGAAAAAGGCATACCCCAAAACCTACATGAGAATTTCTATTCTTTACTTTTTAAAAATCACTCAATAGAATACACCGGAACTGCTTACTACGGAATGCCCAACTACGATTTTTACTGTAATGGAAAGTTAACTGATAGCAACCATAAATTCCACTTAATAATGCAAGCGATAAAAGAAAGAATAAATACTTCAAGAAAACTTTTAGAGACAGCCAAAGAAATTATGTTTTGCATTTACATAGAAGATAAAAAGGAAGAAATAAAAGAGCTTGCACTAGACGATTATTTTTTTGAAGAAGAATTTTTATCCGCTGTATTAATGAAAAACGGAATTATTAAATCAGAAGAAGATTTCAAAAAGTATGAAAATTTAGACCCTCTTGAATTGCATATGAAATTCCCAGAAATTTTCAACAAAGCTATTGAAGAAGAAATACTTGAATCAATGAAGAATTACTACAATAATAACTTCTGGAAATGGAAAGAAGAGGAAAGCATATATTTTTCTCATACAGGGTAAAAAGGCAATGAATGAACTTCAAAAAACGTTAAAATTCCTTGAACTTATGGGCTATAAGCAGGTAAAAGTAAGCGGAGGAGAAGTGCAGGAAGAAAAGCAAGGTAATCTATCCCTTGAAAAATTGAAAGAGGAAGTCCTAAACTGCTGTAAATGCAGGCTCTGTAAAACCAGAACCAACGTCGTATTCGGTGAAGGAGACCCAAACACGCCTTTAATGTTTGTAGGTGAAGCGCCGGGAGAGCAGGAAGACCTTCAGGGAAGACCTTTCGTGGGAAGGGCTGGACAACTACTTACAAGATTTTTAAACCTTTTCGGTGTAAGCAGAGATAAAGTCTACATAACAAACATCGTTAAGTGCAGACCGCCAGGAAACCGCAACCCTCAACCAGACGAAATAAAAGCCTGCTACCCCTACCTTGAGAAGCAAATAGAATTAATCTCGCCGGACGTTATTCTCTGTCTTGGCGCATTTGCAGCAAGAACGATTTTGAACCTACCACCAAATACCGCTATTTCAAAGTTAAGAGGCAAACCGCAAAAAGTAGAAATAGGCGGAAAGGAAATTACAGTAATCCCAACATTCCATCCTGCCTATCTGCTCAGAAATAGGAGAGGTGAACCCGAATTTCAGAAAGATTTAGAACAGGCTTTAAAATTATCAGGTCTTATCTTTTAGAGAGAACGCTTTCGGCAACAACCTTAATGAAATTTCTTTCACCTTCTGGCAGTTTAACGTTTCTAACGTAGGTTGAAAGAACGGCAGGAAATATTTCAAGAAGCGTATTATTCAGCTTTTCTTTATACTTGTAACAAAAGTAAAGGACGTTCATTTTCGTATTTAAAGGTATTTCCCACCTGAACGCTTTTTTTCCTATCTCTTCAATTACTTTTGGAAGAATTCCTTCTGGAATTTCTAACTTTGAAAGCGCCGAAATAGCGTAGTTCAGATAAACAATATCCTCTTTCCTTTTAAAGGAACACCTTTTCAAAATGCTTAAAAGCTCATAAACAACTCTTTCGTCTGCATCTCCGTTCTCAACTAAATCTTCCAGCACGCTTATTCCTTTTAAATCTCTCTGATTGAAGAGATACCGCAAACGGTGTAGAGACGGTTCTTCCTTATCCTGATTAACAACTTCCTCGCCCTGCCACCTTAGTTTTGGAAAATCCACCCTCTCACACACCGGCTTAAAACTCTTGTTCACAACCTCCATATCGGCAAACTCAACGCCGGTAAGCTCTGCAGGTTTCACAGGAATAATCTTTTTAAGCGTTTTAACAATCGGACGGCGAAGCCTTCCTATAACAGCAACGTTCTTTATTCTGGGTCTTTCCTTAAAAATCTCCTCAAATCTGTAAAGCGCGTGAACAACTGAAGTAGAAAAGTCAAAAGGCGCTTCAAAAAAATCCCCGTAACCACAACTCCCCACCACCGTTGAAAGAACCGCATCAACCTCCCACTCTTCAACTTCTCTTTCGTATTCAAACTCTTTAACTTCAACGCTCTTCTGCCCTTTAAACAAAATCCTGGCAGCAGCGCTTCTCATTCTGTCAAGGATTTCACCCCTCTTTCCGCTCTTTCTCAAAGAAGCGTTTGAAACGCCAGACTCGTAGATAAACCTGTTAAACAGGTAATTACCCAAAACGTCAACGAAGTGAAACTCACCAATCGGAACGTTCAACAGATACTTACCACCAACCGAAATAGAAGTCTGCGTGTAGCCAACGTTCACGACCAGAGAGTCATCAGGGAAGAAGTTAAAGTCAAAGAAAATTTCAGGGTTTGAAGCAAACGTGTTGCGAAACAGATTCCTCACCAAAAAGGTGGATTTTCCGTAAAGATAGCCCGAAAGCACGATTGAAGAGATTTCCCTGACAGGAAGCGAAAACAGAGAAAACTCTAAAATATCTATCGCATCGTAAATCACGTTCCCGATAAAAAGGTAGTTGCTCTCATGAACGTTGTCTAAAACCGATAAGAGCTTCCTCTTTACCTCTACAGGAACGCTTCCGTAGTCAACGTTTATCTCTTCAAGGAACAAATCCTTTACCCTGAACGGCTCTCTTTCCAGAAAAGAGTCGGGATAACCGAAATAACACCTCAAAACCTGACCACCTCTCTGTTGAACGTCTGATTCTTATTTCCCACTCCGTGAACGAAAACAGTCCTTTCAGGCTCTAAAATCTCAACTATTTTCTTTAACTCTTCATCGTCAGAGTGAGCTGAAAAGTGGTGCTTCTTTATCTGAAACTTAAAATTTTTAAGCACTCTTCTATCGTTTAAAAGCTTGTAACCAAAGCTCTCTTCCACCATATAACCGCTGAAAATAACGGTGTTCTTGGGATTTTTCCCCATAATTTTAGCGTAAACATAGGAAGGCGTTCCTTCCATTAACATTCCAGACGTTGAAACGATGCAGTCTGCTTCTCTAACCTTTTCTTCGCAGGCTTCTTCAAACGGAATACCCTCAAAAAACGGCGCGGGCTGAACGAAAAAGTTGTAAAAAGTCTTGTCCAAAAGATTTTCGTAAATAGTAGATATCTCTCTTGCCAGACCATCAATATAAACGGTGAAAGGCGGAATCCTGCCTTCCTCTATACCTTTAGTGATTATGGAAATTATCTCCTGCGCCCTTCCCAAAGCGAAAACGGGAAGTAAAAGCTTTCCTCTTCTTTCAATAGTTTCCCTAACCGTAGAGTAAAACTCTTCTAACGATTTTTCCCTGTCAAACCTTTTTCTTCTTTCAAGGTAAGTGCTTTCGGAAACTAAAATATCAACTTTCTCTTCAGGAAGCACCGCTCCGCTTACAGTTTCCTGTGCAGTCAGAGATATATCACCAGTATGAAAAAGGCTACGCGAATCGCCATAACGGAAAAGGAAGGAAGCTGCCCCCAAAATGTGACCTGCCGGGAAAATTTTCACCTCAACATCTTTAATCTTCACAACGTCAAAAAAATCTCTCCTCTCCACCCTCGCCAGCATCTCATCTAAAAGCCTGTATTCCCTCCACTCATCAGGAGAATTCTTATCGTTTATATACTTTACCTTTATAGCATCTTCCACCATTAAAGAAAGAAGCTGCGCAGTTTCGTGAGTCATAAATATCGGCGTATCGGGGTAGAGAGATGAAAGAACGTGAAGGCTTCCGCAGTGGTCAACGTGGGCATGGGTAAGGAAAATCGCATCAAGCTCCGGCGTTATGTTCTTTAAAAGCTCAAAGTCAGGATAGGGGTCTTTCTTTGAAAACCTTATACCCGAATCAACCAAGATTTTTGCGCCGCCGATAAAGTAAAGGTAGGCACTGGCACCTATTTCGTTCCCGCCGCCCAAAGGTACGAGAAGGTTAGAAGACAAAATCCACCCTCCTGCCGCACTGTGGACACCTTCCATCTTCACCAAACAGCACTTCCACGTTGTAGCCCACTCTCCTCACAAGAAGCGCCCCGCACTTAGGACAATAAGTTGATTCCCTCTCCGGCTCAACCACGTTGCCAACGTAAACGTAGTAAAGGTATTCCCTCGTAACGTCGTAAGCCATATCCAAAACTTCAACAGGAGTTGGCGGCGTATTTGAAAGCTTGTAGGCAGGGAAAAACCTTGAGTAGTGAATGGGGACTTCTTTACCTAAGTTCTCGCTTATCCACTTTCCAAACCTTTCAAAGTATTCGGGAGTAAACTCATCAAAGCCCGGAACGATAAGTTTTGTCAGTTCAAGGTGCTTACCGACTTTCTTTATCTCTTCACACACCTGCCATACGTTTGGATTCGGCATGGAAGAAAACTTCAAGTAGTAATCCCTATCCATACCTTTAAGGTCAACGTTAAAAGCGTCAATAAACGGCAGTAACTCCCTCAATGGCTCTAATTCTATGTTGCCGTTTGTCACCATAACGTTTACGTAACCTGCTTCTTTCATCAGTTTAGCCGTATCAAGAACGTATTCAAACCACACTATCGGGTCGTTGTAAGTGTAAGCGATGCCTATTGAACCGTATCTTCCGGCGTATTCAACCGCCATTTCTGGAGTAAAAACTTCCCTTAACGTTATTCTCCTTGATATTTCCCAGTTTTGACACGATTTGCAGTCAAGGTTGCAGCCATTCGTTCCGATTGAAAAGATTACAGAACCGGGATAAAAGTGGTAGAGAGGCTTTTTCTCTACAGGGTCGTAAGCACCAGAAGTTATTTCAGAATAAATGGTAGTAATTAGCTTCCCGTCAACGTTTTTTCTTACAAGGCAGAATCCCGTTCCGCCTGGCGGCATCGTGCAGTGCCTCGGGCAGAGTTCACACCTTACAAAACCGTTATCTAAGGCAGTCCAGTACTTTCCTTCTACAGCAGGCATTTTTCTCTCCAAATGAAGGTTATCAAGTTTAAATATAGTCTCTTATAAAGATTTGAGTTTGTATAATTCCTTGCAAATATCAATTTTTACTAAAGGGGAGGGAAATGGAAAAGGTAAACCTCATCGCACACCTTGAGGTTAACGGTGAAGTTTACAGAATCAAAAAATTATGGGAAAAAGGATTTGAAGTAGAAATTCCAACGCCAGGAGAACTTACAAAATCAAACGAACTCTTAACAGGAAAAATAGTAATACCTTACGATTTTTACAACGAAATTGTAATAGAGGACGTAAAGTTCTCTTGCAGTATTGAAGATGGAAAGTGTATATGTTCATTTATATCGCTAACCCCAAAACAACAAAAGCTTCTGAGATTTATCATTGATAGTTTTCGCAAAAAACTGATTCTTTACGTTCCCCAGAACTCAATGAATTACACAGAATCAGAAGCCATCCGCAAAACTTTAAAGAACTTTGAATCTTCCGAAAAGAAGAGAAAAAACTATCTTAAAGTTATAACTATCGTTTTAGCTACTATTTTAGGTGCTTTTGTCCTTACCGGACTCTACAACAGATTTTCATCGTTTGATGAGAAACAGATTAGTATCACAACCAGAAAAACAAAATCCGACAAGCGAAAAACAGCTCTTTCAAGTAAAACAATAATACCGCCTCCGCAAAAGGATAGAACAATCAAGAAAAGAAAGGATGAAAACTTAAAAAAGGGACAAACCTACTACTGCATTCAACTTGCCACAGGTACATCCATAAAAGATTTTGACAAAAAGTTGAAAGACGTTTCTTTTCTTCCTTTCATAAGGATTGAAAAAATAGGAAAGTATTACTCACTACGTGCCGGTTTCTGGAACGATTATAAAACGGCAAAAAAGTTCTTGAGAGATGCCCGGAAAATCTATCCAGAAGCTTTCATTAGAAAGTGCTACTATTTACCTGAACGCTGGGTTAAAAAAGATTTAAGCAATTCGTAGGCTTGATTAAAGGTTTCTGCTTTAATGGTGGTGTGGGGGGGTGGGGTGGATTTTTCATAAAGCTTATCGTAGTAATTAACCATCAATTCCCTAACTGCTTCTTCAAACTTTCCACTCTCAATTAACCCCTTTATTTCTGAGTACTTCTTATCGCCCAAAATCCTCCTTATCCTTTTCAAAGCATCAAGGTAAACAGAAATCGGAAAATCCCCCACCCCATAATCCTCCATAGAAATCCTCACCCTCTCATCTAAAGGCAGTTCTACTAAAACTCTTCTTCCTTCAAGCATTTTTTTCCATACTGGCTCTGGCAGGTGAATATTCCCTATCTTCCTGCTCTCACCCTCTACTATAACAAAAGGCTGGTTCTTTAACTCCTTAAGCTCCAACCATAAAAGAGAATCAAACATCTTCTGAGAAGGCTGGCGCAACCCTATACCACCAAAAACCGACCCTCTATGTCCAGCAAGCCCTTCCAAATCTAAAATCGGAAAACCCCCTTCTTTCAATTTCCTCAGAATCCTCGTCTTACCCACTCCAGTAGGACCATAAAGAACTATAAACTTTTTATCCTCCACTAACCTTTCAATCTCTTCCAACACATACCGCCTGAAAGCCCTGTATCCGCCTTTTAATCTGAAAACGTAAACGCCACATAAATTACAAATAGAAGCAACGGCTAAACTCCTCATCCCTCCACGCCAGCAGTAAACAGCAACTCTCTCTTTTTTCTCTTTAATTTCTCTTATCTTTCTGACAATCCCTGAAAGTTTAGGAGAAACAAGCTCAAGCGCAAAAATCCTCGCCTCCTTCTCACCCTTCTCGTAATAAACCTTAGAAACCTTTTCCCTTTCCTCTTCATCAAAAAGCGGAACGTTTACAGCTCCGGGAATGTGAAACTCCTCAAATTCTCTCCGTGTTCTGACGTCCACCAACGTAAATCCTTTTTCAACAGCATCTTTAACGTCTATCTCTTTCACAAGCTCCATCCTCAACCTACCTCAAAAACGACAAAGCCAAATCCACCAAAAGGCAAGTTAAAACTCAAAAATCTCTCTAATTTCAAACTAACAAATCTTTCAGTGGAAAAGTTAAGCGTTGTTCCCCCTTTAATCAAATTAACAGACTTACCTATCTTTTCCGCAACTCTTCCAACTAACTTTTCAATTTCCTTCTCAGTCAAAAACTGAGCTTTCTTATAAACAGACCTATGAAAAAAACTCTTAACCCTCCTCTTAAAAGCCAAAAAAGAAAACCTGTTTAAATACCCAACAGCCAAATAACGCTTTGTTACTCTTAAAGCCTCCCAAACTGTCTTCTCCCTATTTTCAATAAACTCAAGGCTCGTAACAAAAGCAACCAAATCAAAACTCTTCTCTTTAAAAGGCATACTCTCTGCCGAACCTAACAATAATTCCCCAAATCCCTTAGTCCTTGCAAGTCTCAACATATCGTAAGAAATATCCAATCCTGCAACAAATCTTGCTTTCAAATAGTCCTTCCAGAACTCCCCCCACACCCCCGTTCCACAACCAACCTCAAGAACCGACGAAACCTTCAAATTTTTCAAACAATAAGCCATTAAATCCTTTTCTAACAAAAAAACCTTTCTTCCATACTTTGTAGAAAAGAACTCATCGTACTTTAAAGCTTTCTCTCCTACAAATACCTTTCTGCTACTCCCCAAGTGCCTCCCTCCCTGAAACTCCCCTATGCTTTAAGGCGTAAATAACTTTTTCCATATCTTTCTTGCCAATCTTCACATTATCATGCGCCATCTTTAAAGGAAAAGGATATCCACCTGTCCTGTGCCTCCTTATAACCTTTAAAGCTTCAGACAAAGGAACCAACGTTTCCACCTTAAAAGCAGGACAGTTCCTTTCCTTATAGAAGAACACAGAAAATTCAAAGTCCCTAAAAACCTCCTCAAACATTTCAGGAAATTGAAACTTTACTTCTTTAGAGATACTAACCTTTAAAGGAGTACTGTAACCTTCAAGGTACGGAAGGTGGTTGAGAACCGCTGCGTCTGGGAAAAACCTGTCAAACCCGTAATTTCGCGAATTTGACCTTTTAGAAACAGAAATTAGTTTACCTTTCCCTCTTTCCAGTAAAAGCTCTAAAGAATAAAGGTACTCCAAATATTCAAGATACCCTGAAGCCGCAGCAAAAGATATTCCCTCAAAAATCTTCTCAAGTTCTCTGTAATAACTCTTAGCATCTATACCCGTTAAAGAAAATCTTCCTCTAACCTCTTTAAAAATCCCCTCAACCTTTTTTCTCTCTTCATCATTTAACTCTCCAACAAAAACGGCAGGCTTTATAAAGGAAGCAAGCAAAGAACCGTCAAGAAGCAGATAATCAACTTCATCAATAACGCTCAAAGCCACCTTATTTTCCAAGATTCCCATTAAAATCCTCATCCTCGCATCAGAAAACTCCTCCGGTTTTAAAACATCAACATCGGCTATAAACACCTCTTTCCTCTTCTCATCGCCGAAAAACTCAACAGCAACAGCTCCAACGGCGTAAACGCAATACCCAGAAAACGCTCTTTTATTACCACTCCCATCAACAGCTGCAAGAGAAAAATCCCCCTCCTCAACCTCAAAATCACTGTTCCACACACCCAAAACCCTGCTTTCCCAATCTCCTAAACGTTCCGAACTTTCAGAAATTCCGGTCAAAGACTTGGCTTTTTGCAAAAGAAAAGTTGTTATTCTCATCGCTTCCTCCGTCACAAGCATATATTATACGTCCAGAAAAGGTGGAGGTTTAAATGGAAAGACGCAAGCTTATTGTTTACCCGTTACTTACAGGTATTCTGTTCTACATAATAGCAAGCACAATAAATCTATTGTTTTCAAACTGCGACGACGTTGAAGCTTCAACCCAAATCCAAACAAAAGTAGAAAAAGAAATAGAAAAACCGGCACCCAAGCCTTCAGAAAGAGAAACGTTCGTTGAGAAGCTGCTCTCAAATTTTCAAATGCAGTATTCCCTCTTCAAAAAATCCACCCTCACCGACGGAAAATACATATATACAACAGGAAACTACACAATAATCTTCACAATAGACCCGAAATTACAGGAAAAAGTCAAAAAAATCTTTAAAACCTATAAGCTAAAATACGGCGCCTATGTAGCGTTAGACCCAAAAACAGGAAAGGTTTTAGCCGCCGTATCAAGTATTGATTACCCCGATTTAACTACTAAAAACACTTTTCCAACAGCTTCAACCTTCAAAATCATCACTGCAGCAGCTGCCCTTGAAGAAGGAATAGCCACGCCAGACACAAACCTCCTCTGCGGCGGTAAAGGAGACTCCTGCTCTCCAACCGTATGGTTAAGCAGTCCTTATAAAATGAAACGGAACTTTGCCCAATCGTTCGCCACCTCAGCAAATCCATTCTTTGGCAACTTGGGAAGACTATTAGGCGAAGAGAAGCTCCTTGAATACGCTAAAAAGTTCGGCTTCAACAGACACGACTACAACTTCCCGTGGGGAATAATAAGAAAACCTCTTGATGACAACGATTTAGCCTTAACTGCAGCAGGATTAGGTGAGACCCGCACAAGCCCTTTTCACGAAGCTTTAATCGCTCTAACCATAGAAAACAACGGAACTATGCTAAAGCCTTCCCTTATATCAACAATTCTCAAAAACGGTAAAGTAATATATTCATTCAAACCTCAAATAGACAGAAACGTAATTTCCTCTAAAACCGCTCAAGAAATAAGAAAGATGATGCTACTAACCGTCAAAGTAGGTACAGCTTCCGATAAACGGTACTTCAGAGTTTTAAAGCGAAGGTATCCTTACTTGACAATAGGCGGGAAGACAGGCACTCTTTCAGAACTTACCTATCCTGAAGGTAGATGTGAATGGTTTACAGGCTTTTTAGAGTTAGGAAACAAAAAATTAGCCTTTTCTTCCCTTGCAATTAACGGAAGTCGTTACTACGTAACAGGTTACGACCTATCTGCCTTAGTTGCAATGAGTTTTGCTAAACTTTATAAAAACTACCGATACACCTGTAGGAGGTAAAAGATGTGTGTATTCTGCAAAATCGTTAAAAAAGAGTTACCTGCAAAAATCGTTTACGAAGATGACAAAGTAATGGCGTTCCACGATATAAACCCTCAAGCACCTATACATATTCTTATAATCCCAAAAGAACACATAGAAACCGTTAATGATTTACAGGAAAACCACAAAGAACTTATAGGACACATATTTTTAGTGGCAAAGAAAATAGCGAAAGAATTAGGCGTTGATGAAAAAGGATATAGAATTCTCATAAACTGCAACAAAGATGGCGGGCAGGAAGTTTACCACATACATTTCCACTTCTTCGCAGGTAAACCTTTAGGACCAATGATTTGCAAGTAATTATTCCTCTTTTTTCCTTCTGTACATGCTTAAATCAGCCTTTTCTAAAGCTTTAGTAAATGGAATTTCTGGAGAACTCCATATAGAATAACCCATTGAAACAGAAAGTGGAGGATTAAACTCCTCCACTCTATTTATATAGTCTATCTGCCTGTAAATCCTATCCATTATCCTTTCTAAAATCTCTCTATCAGCCCTTGGAACAAGAACTACAAACTCATCTCCACCTATCCTGAATACCTTATCACTATTCCTCGTTGAATTTCTAATAGCTTCCACAACTTTTGTCAAATAGATATCTCCAACTTTATGCCCTAACATATCGTTTATCTTCTTTAAATCATCCATATCAATAAAAATTACACCAACAGGAAAGTAATCGTTGTAATTACTCAAGAACCTAATATGCTCTAATAGGAAATGTCTATTGTAAGCATCTGTCAACGGGTCTTTAAAAGCTAAATACTTAATCCTTTCTGGAGCTACAACAGACATGAAAAAGTTAATAGAATCGGCAAGGTCGTTAAAAGCATCAAAAATCACTTCTAACTGTTTGCTGTTATCCAAAGGTAAATACCTTTTACTATACCTTCCGGCAATGAAATCCTCTATCCTGTTAAGAATTACCAAATAGTCCTTAGGAAAGTTTTCATCACGAGATATAAAGATTCTTCTTTTAAAAGCTTTAAGAAACTGATTTGATTGAAACATAAGAATAGGCTTTCTTGATAAATCCTTTGCTACTACATTCCCGTTCCTTCTACAACCGTAATCGTAATCTTCCTGTGCCAACATAAGAAGCCTTTCAGGAGAAACACCTATCTCTTCAGCCAATTTTTTAATTTTTATCCTTTCCACACGGGAAAGCCTATCAAGCCCCTGTCACCCTCCGGCAACTCCCAAAAAGTAAACGTCGTTCCTATCCTCAACCATTAACGGAATAACGTAGTTCAACTTTCCAGCAAAACACCTGTGAAGAAAAGGTCTCCTTAAACGCAAAGCCCTCCTGAAACGTTTTCTTCTATCCTCTTCGCACCGCTCAGGCACCCTTGAATATATCTCCTGACAGTAAGGAGTAACGAAATCAACAAATTTAAGCTCCCCTTTCTCATTCCAGACCATAGAAGAACAGCCTAAATGCATAAAAAATTTCTGCAGCAATCTCCCTACATCTTCAGGAGACATGTAATCTTCCAATTTTTCAATACGAACTTTAGCCATTACTTCATTCTCTTATTGAGTTCCTCTCCTATATCTTCCCATTTAATACCTTTATCAACTAACGCTACGGTTAGATGATAAATAAGGTCAGCAACTTCGTATATGGCATGATTTTTATCCCCCGATTTCAGCGCCAAGATGGACTCTATAGCTTCTTCTCCTACTTTTTGGAGAATTCTGTCCTCTCCAGCTCTAAATAGCTCAGCCGTATAGGAACCCTCAGGCATCGTACTCTTTCTTTCCTCTATCACGCTGTACAATCTATCAAGAACGTCTCCCATCTTATTCATCCTCAAACTCCGCAATCGTTCTGAAAAAGCAACTATACTCTCCAGTATGACAAGCCACCCCTTTCTGCTCAACCAAATAAAGTAACGTATCCTCGTCACAATCCAAAAATATTCTTACAACCTTTTGAACGTTACCGGACGTTTCACCCTTTTTCCAGATTTTCTTTCTGGAACGTGAGTAGTAATGAGCGTAGCCTGTTTCAATAGTTTTTATCAAAGCTTCTTTATTTGCATAAGCTAACATGAGTACTGTTTTCGTATTAATATCCTGAACTACAACAGGAACAAGCCCGCCACCTTTCTCAAAGTCTATTTTTTCCAATAATTCCCTATTTACCATTCTACGTTCCCATCTCCCAGGAATTAAGGTACTCAATCTGTTCTGGCGTTAATTCATCAATTTCTATTCCCATAGCTTTTAACTTCAGCTCAGCCACCTTCCTATCTATATGTCCCGGAACTACGTAAACATCAGGTTTCAAGTTTTTACCTTCCTTCACGAGATATTCAGCAGAAAGCGCCTGATTGGCAAAACTCATGTCCATAACAGAAGCAGGATGTCCTTCTGCAGCAGAAAGGTTAACGAGTCTTCCCTCAGCTAAAAGGTAAATCCTTCTACCATCCTCAAGCGTATATTCATCAACGAAATCTCTAACTCTACGCTTCTTAACTGCCATTCTTTCAAGTGCAGGAATATCTATCTCAACGTTAAAGTGACCAGAGTTAGAAACAATAGCGCCGTCTTTCATGACTTTAAAGTGTTCTTCCCTTATAACGTTTATGTTGCCAGTTACGGTGCAGAATATGTCTCCTAACTTTGCCGCTTCAGACATAGGCATAACTCTAAAACCGTCCATTCTCGCTTCTATGGCTTTAATAGGGTCAACCTCAGTAACTATTACTTCTGCTCCCATTCCTTTAGCTCTCATAGCAACGCCCTTACCGCACCAGCCGTAACCGGCAACAACGAAAACAGAACCGGAAAGCAGCCTATTTGTCGCTCTCAAAATGCCATCTATAGTTGATTGACCTGTTCCGTAACGGTTATCAAAAAGATGCTTTGTAAGGGCTTCGTTAACTGCAATAACAGGGTATTTAAGCGCCCCATCTTTTGCCATCGCTTTAAGCCTTATCACGCCGGTCGTTGTTTCTTCCGTTCCACCGATAACGTTATCTATAAGTTCTTTATGTTTCTTATGCAGAGTTGATATAAGGTCTGCTCCATCATCCATAGTAATGTTAGGTTTAACGTTTAAAACAGCCTCTATGTGTTTATAGTAAGTCTCTTCATCTTCTCCCTTTATCGCAAAAACTGGAATATCGTAGTGCTTTACAAGAGCTGCAGCAACGTCGTCCTGAGTGGACAACGGATTGGAAGCACAAAGGTAAACTTCAGCTCCTCCTTCCTTTAATGTTCTCATCAAATTTGCCGTTTCAGTAGTAACGTGAAGACAAGCAGCTATTTTTATACCTTTCAACGGTTGTTCTTCCAAAAATCTCTCACGTATTTCCTTCCTTAAAACGGGCATATCCATTTCTGCCCACTCTATCCTATCTTTTCCTTTATCTGCAAGAGACAAATCCTTAACGTGAAAATCCACCACCACCTCCCATTAAAGTTTTGATATTTTATCAAATTCAACTTGTAGTTCTCTAAATAAATCTTTTTTTATATCTTCAAGATTTCCTTCCGTTTCAAAGCCGGCAGCCATAACGTGACCGCCACCACCAAACCTTTTAGCCACAAAAGCTACATTAACGCTACCCTTTGACCTTAAAGAAACCTTCCACTTCCCTTCCTCTATCTCCTTAAAAAAGACAGCCACTTCCACACCCTCAATAGAGCGAGGATAGTTGATAAACCCCTCAGTTTCCTCAGGATACGCCTTCGTTTCTTCCAAAAACCTCTTATAAACCGTTATATGAGCAACCCTACCTTCAAGGGCAAACTCTAAAGTTCTAAGAACCAATTCAAGAAGTTTAAACCTGTTTATCCGATTTCTCTCAAAAATGTTTCTCCTTACTAAGTAAGGCTCCGCTCCCCTCTTTATAAGCTCCGAAGCAACGTGGTGTGTTTCAGGCGAAGTGTTTGTATAGCTAAAACTACCCGTATCTGTAACTATTCCTGTATAGATAGGTAGAGCTACGTTTCTATCTATAAGAGACTCATCAATTAGTTTCATTATATGGTAGGAAAGCTCACAAGTACTTGAAATCTCAGGTTCTACTATGTAGTAATCAGAAAACGGCTCTGCTGTTATATGGTGGTCTATCACTATTGACCTTTTAGCAGGAAGAGATTCAAACCCCGTTCTTTTAGCTTCAGAAACGTCTGTAATTATCACCCAATCAAATTCTTCAGATATCTCTTCCCTTACTTCAACGTCGTTAATTCCAGGGATAAAATCAAAAAAGTAAGGAATTCTATCCCTCAGAATAACTTTAACGTTCTTTCCTAATTTCTTTAAGAAATTCCTCCAGCCTACAGAGCTTCCTATGGCATCACCATCAGGATTTTTGTGGGTGGTAATGAGGATTTTTCCAGACAGAGACTTTAAAAGCTCAGCCATTTCTTCTCTTGATAAACTTTTCAAAATAACACCTCCGGAGCAACAACAAAATGAGGTCTTGGAACAACCCTCATCTTTAATCTCTTACCCAAAAGGTGATGAATATACCCTTCAGCCTTGTTGAGAATATTAACGGCGCGTAACGCATCCTCTTTCTTCAAGGAAGAAATGTAAACGGTAGCTTTTGAATTATCCTTGGAAAGCTCTACTCCCTGAACCGTCACGAAAAGCGTTTCCGGAAGGTCTACGTCACGGCGAATAATCTCAGAAATCTCTCTTATTAAAAGCGATTTTAACCTTTCTCTCCTCACGTTTTTCATTACACTATTCCCCACTTACAGTAAGCGATTTAATAAGAACAGATGGAGTTGAAACGTTCCCCAACCACCTTTCATCAGCTCCAACTTGAGTAATTCCAAACAATAAATCCCTAATATTTCCTGCAACAGTCATTCCAGTAACAGGCTGAACTTTTTTCCCATCTCTATAGTAAACTCCGCTTATACCTATTGAAAATTCACCTGATATGGGATTTATAGTATGAATACCCATAGCATCTGTAACAACTATCACCTCTTCAGGTGTCCGAACAAGACCGTCAAAATCCAAAACACCTCTTTCAACTACCAAATTGGTTATACCAGGCTGAGGAAGAGAAGAAAGAGAAGCTCTCAAACCGTTCCCTGTAGGCGCCATTTCCAACTTCTTAGCTGAATAGGTATCTAACAGATAATTTTTAAGAACTCCTCTATCTATTACAGCTTTCTTCCTGGTAGGAATACCCTCATCGTCAAAAGGGATACTCCCGATACCATCTCTAACTGTCGGGTCATCGTAAATAGTTAAAACGTGGTTAGCCACTTCGTAACCCAATTTTCCAGCAAAAAGAGATTTACCCCTTAAAACGTTGTTTCCCAAAAATACTGGAGAAAGAGCTTCTATCAGTTCAGCAAAAACAGTATTCTTAAAAATCACAGGCAATTTAGCTGTCTTTAACGGACGTGCACCCAAAAGTTCAACGGCGTTCTCTGCTGCCCTTGTAGCAACTTTATCAGGATTAATATCCGAGAAGTACCTAACAGTTTCAAAATCCCACCCCATCTGAGACTCTTCGCCTTCCGAAGCAACTAAAAGAATACTCAAAGAGAAGCTTGTAGTACTGTAAGAGAAACCGTGACCGTTTGAGTTCATATAGTAAACAGTAGAAAGACCATCTCCATAAGAAGCCTTTCTAACTCTTTTAACTTTTTCACTATACTCTAACGCTTTAGCTTCCAAAGTTTTTGCAATATCTATCTTCCTCTCAACCGGAATCTCTTCATACCTACTATCAGCAAGAGGGAACAGTTCCTCTGCTTTGGCAGGCATAGAGAAATAGTACTCATCCGGAGAAACAACTCTACTGTTCTCTTTCGCACACTCTATAGCAACCTTTATTCCATCATCTGAAACGTCGGAAGTATAAGAAAATCCTAACCTCCCATCCACAACAACCCTAAACGCCAGTCCCTTCTTATTGGACGATTTTATCTTCTCAACTTTTCCACTTTTAACTTCAACACTAAATCCCTTAGACTCAACGCCGTATATATCAAAATTCTCTATGCTCTGCTTTTTCAGAATACTTGCAGCCCTCTCTATAAGCTTCTCCATGCTAACCTCCTAACTTGATGAAAGATTGGAAAAGAACGCTCTAACTTCATCCTGCTTACCGCAACTCTTCTTTCCTTCAGTACAATATCCCAAATAATAACAGTTAGGACCAACCTTGGAAAAAACTTTCGGAAATCTCTTAATAAGAATTTTTAAAATTCCTATAGCCATATCCCTTATCTCCCACTGCGCTCTATTACACGTTCTAAGCCTTAAAAAGTGAACCAGCTCTTCTCCATTCATAGTAAACACTATTCTTGTTGAACAAGCGTTAGGAAGAACAAATCTGGCATCTTCTTTAGGTACTCCCTCTTCTACCAAAGCCTCGTAAAACTTACCTATAAATCTCATCAATCCATCAAAATCCATCTTTAATCCATCAATCTCAACAACTTTACCTTCAACAGTTTTCGGCTTAACGTAAGGAAAGTCTTTCATAGAAACGTACCTTTGAGATTGCTGACTGTAAGAAGCTACCCTATGCCTCACAAGCTGATGAGAACAGGCACGAGATATACCATCAACTAAAAAACAGAAATGAGAATGCCTTAAAAAGGCATCTTCCCCTTCATCTAAAGGAATACAGGAAAAGGAAAGTAACTCAATTCTCATGATTTTCTCCAGCACAGTAACTTAAGAGGCTGTAAATTATACATAAACTTGTTTGGAAAACCATATTTAATGCTTGACATCTCAATAAATTCTAATAAGATAATCTATCGTAAAAACGCATTCTCAGAGAGGTAAACAATGGTGCGTAAACTTATACTAACAGGCGTATCAGCACTACTACTCTTCTCGTGCGGTCATTCAGAAAAAGCAGAAAAACTGGAATTTAAAACTGTTAAAGGTATTTCAATCCAAACTGTAGAGCCTTCCTACGTTAAGGATTACGATTCATTTTCAGGAGTAGTAATCCCTTCCGACCAGATTATCATCTCTCCTAAAGTCCCTGGATACTTGTTAAAAATAAAGGTAAAAGCAGGAGACAACGTCAAAAAAGGAGAAACTGTAGCTGTAATAGACAAAAAAGCTCTAACTCCAGACGTTAAAAGAGCTTTAGCAGCGATAAAAGAGGCGGAAGCCGGATTAAAAGAGATTGAAAACGCCCTTGAAGAAGTAAAAGCAAAAAAACAGGCTGCTGAAGCTTCTTTCAACTTAGCCGAAAAAACGTTCAACAGGTTTAAAAACCTGCTCAAAGAAGACGCTGTTTCAAAGCAGAAATTTGACGAAGTAAAAGCTCAGTACGAAATGGCTAAAGCAAACCTCAAAGCTGTAGAAGCGAAAGAAAGACAACTTAAAGCAAAAGAAAAACAGCTCTTGGCGAAAAAAGAACAGGCAAAAGCCATGCTTGAAAAGGCTAAAGCTTACGTATCTTTTACGTATTTGAAATCACCAGTTGATGGAGTAGTTTTACAAAAATTAACAGATGAAGGTAACTTAGTATCTCCTGGCGTAGGAATCTTGAAAGTGGGCACTTTCCCTCTCCAGGTAAAGGCATTAATAGATTCAGAATACGCAGACAAACTAAAAGTAGGAGACTCTCTAACAACGATAATAAACAACGAAAGCTTTCCTTCTACAGTAGTAGAAATTGACAAAGACGCCGACCCTATATCCCATAAATTTGCAATAAAACTAAAGCTTAAAAACTACAAAAACGTAATTCCTGGAATGTACGCAACCGTCCTTATTCCTCAAGAGAAAGAGCAGAGAATCCTAATTCCCCAATCAGCTATATATAGAGTAGGCGCTCTTGAATACGTTTACGTAATAGATAAAAACAATGTTGCTCATCTAAGATACGTTAAAACAGGAAGAAAGATAGACGGAAAAGTTGAGATTATCTCCGGTTTGCGTCCCGGAGACAGAATAGCAGTGACAGGCATAGAAAACCTATGCGATGGAGCAAAGGTAGAGAGGTAAAAGATGAAAAGATTGGAACTTGGTATAGCAGGAAACATAGCTAAAAAGTTCATAACGTCAAAGTTAACTCCTCTGTTCCTGTTGGCTTCTCTTTTAATAGGTTTTGCAGCCGTAGTATTTACTCCAAAAGAGGAAGAACCTCAGATTGTAGTTCCCATGGTTGATATTTTCATTCCCTATCCTGGTGCTTCAGCAAAAGAGGTTGAAAGGAAAGTAGCAACGAGATTTGAGAAGTTGATTTGGGAAATAAAAGGAATGGACTACGTCTATTCCATCTCAAAGCCTAACATGGCTTTAATAATTGCCCGCTTCAAAGTCGGCGAGAATATGGAAGACGCATTAGTCAGACTTTACAACAAATTGATGTCAAACCTTGACAAGCTTCCTCCTGGCGCTCTTCAACCTTTAGTCAAACCAATGGATATTAATGATGTACCTATAGTAACGCTAACGTTATGGAGCGATAAACTCCCCCCCTACGAACTCAGGAAGTTTGCCAAAGAACTATGCCTTCAGGTTAAGCAAGTAGAAAACGTTTCAAAAGCCTGGATAATTGGTGGTGATACAAGAAAGTTCAAGGTAATAGTAGATGAAAATAAACTTAAAAACTATCACGTAACATTACTCCAGGTAGCACAAGCAATAAAGTCGGCAAACCTTAAACTACCTGCAGGAGAAATAACCAAAGGAGATAAAGAATTTCCCGTTGAAGCAGGAGAATTCATAAAAACGTTAGACGATTTGAAAAATTTAGTAATAGCTGTTTACAACGGAAAACCTGTTTATTTAAAAAATGTAGCAAAAGTCGTTGATGCTCCTGTAGACCCCAACAACTACGTTTATATAGGTTTTGGTCCCCACGCCGAAAAAGACGGTGTAAGCAAAGAATTTCTTAAAGAACACGGAAACCAATTCCCTGCAGTGACAATAGCCATAGCTAAAAAGAAAGGAACTAACGCCGTTGTTGTTGCTCAGCAGATTCTTGACAAAGTGAAAGATGTAAAAAGCAAAATCCTCCCCCCCTCCGTTCACGTAACCGTCACCAGAAACTACGGCAAAACTGCAGAAGACAAGTTCAAAGAGCTTATGTTCCACTTAGGTGTAGCTATCTTTGCCGTTGTTATCTTCATCGGTCTAACATTAGGAATAAAAGAAGCGTTTGTCGTTTCTATCGCCATACCAACAACGTTAGCCTTAACCCTCTTCGTTGACCTCCTTACAGGTTATACGTTAAACAGAGTTACACTGTTCGCTCTTATCTTCACGTTGGGTCTTTTGGTTGACGACGCAATTGTTGTAGTTGAAAACATACACAGACACCTAAAAATGAAACAGATGCCGCCGCTTCAAGCAGCCATTTACGCTGTTGCAGAAGTCGGGAACCCAACAATCCTTGCAACTTTCACAGTAATAGCTGCACTTCTCCCGATGGCATTTGTCAGCGGTCTTATGGGACCTTACATGAGACCCATCCCAGTAAACGCATCAATAGCTATGTTCTTCTCCCTGATTGTAGCGTTTGTTATATCCCCTTGGGCTGCTTACTACTTACTGCGCAAAGAATCGGAAAAAGAAGAAGAAAAGTTAGTTTTAGAAGAAACCAGAACCTACAAAATCTACAACAAGATAGTCAGACCTCTCCTTGATTCTTCTCTTAAAAGAGCAGTCTTTCTTGTAACAGTAGTAATACTTATGTTAGGTGCAGTTTCTCTCTTCGTTACAAAACACGTAGTAGTCAAACTCCTGCCTTTTGACAATAAAAGCGAATTCCAAGTTGTTGTTGATATGCCTGAAGGCACCTCTTTGGAAGAAACAGCAAGAGTAGTAAAAGCCATCTCAAACTATTTACAAACGATACCAGAAGTTAAAGACTTTGAAGCCTACATCGGTACAGCATCTCCTTTTGACTTTAACGGACTTGTAAGACATTACTATTTAAGGAAAGGCGGAAACGTAGCAGATATCAGAATAAACCTTATAGATAAGCACGAAAGAAAGAGGCAATCACACGACATAGCAAAAGAGGAAAGACCTAAAATTCAAGCAGTAGCAAGACAGGTAAATCCGAAAGCCAACGTAAAAATTGTTGAAGTTCCTCCAGGTCCACCCGTTCTTTCCACTTTAGTTGCAGAAATCTACGGCAAGGACGACAACGTTAGAAGAAGAATAGCTAAAGAGGTTGAACAGATATTTAAGAAAACTCCAGGAGTTGTTGACGTAGATACGTTAGTTGACGCAGACTACTACAAATACGAATTTAAAGTTAAGAGGAGAAAAGCAAGAGAATCCGGCGTAACGGAAGCCCAAATAGCCCAAACAATTTCCATGGCACTTAAAGGTGCTTCTGTCTCCGAAGCTCATACCCAGTACGACTCAGACCCCGTTTCCATCTTCGTAAGGCTTCCAAGGAACCAAAGAGAAAACGTAGAAGATATCCTAAACCTCTCAGTTATGAGTAAAACAGGGAAGCTCATTCCACTAAAAGAGCTGGTAGAAGTCAAAAAAGTTCTTGCCGATAAAACCATCTACCACAAAAACTTACATCCTGTTTCTTACGTCATAGCAGATGTTTCAGGAAAGTATGAAGCGCCGATATACCCAATACTTCAGATAAACCACTACCTCTCTACACATCCACTCCCCGACGGCTACAAACTTAAATACTCGTTTATCCCGCCATCAATGCCGAAAGACGACTTTAAACCTATGATGAAGTGGGACGGCGAATGGCAGATAACCTACGAAACGTTTAGAGACATGGGAGCAGCTTTTGCAGTAGCGTTAATCCTGATTTATCTACTAATAGTTGGTCAGTTCCAGTCATTCATAATTCCAATGATAATAATGATACCTATTCCACTGACGATGATAGGTATAGTTCCCGGACACTGGATAATGTCAAAACTTTTAGGCAAAACCGCATACTTTACAGCAACTTCAATGATTGGATTTATAGCCCTTGCAGGAATTGTTGTAAGAAACTCCATCATATTAGTTGACTTCATCTTGATGAGAAAGAGAGAAGGCGCACCATTGAAAGACTCCATCATTGAAGCAGGAGCAGTACGTTTTAGACCGATTGTTCTAACAGCAGCTGCTGCAATGGTTGGTGCTGCAGTGATTCTGCTTGACCCTATATTCCAAGGATTAGCTATATCTCTACTCTTTGGTGTATTTGCATCCACCACGTTAACGTTGGTGGTAATTCCAGTAATCTACTATATGATAGAAAAACGAAGCTGGAAAGCTTGACTATTAAAACGTAAATGCTATACTGAAAAGTAAGCTAAACATAGACAATTAATTGGAGGGAATATGTATAGAAAATTGGCTATAGCGTTCTTAGGAATAGCATTAAGCTCCAGTGTTGCTCTTGCAGGAGTGTGTACCGTAAAGCCAGAAGCAGAAACGAAGAAGGACACCTTGCCTGTTAAGTATCAGAAACTTAAAAAAGAGAACGAGGAGCTAAAGCAACAACTAAGTTCCTGCTGTGAAAAGAAAGAAGAACTCAAAAGCGAGATAGAATCGCTAAACTCCCAAATTGACTCACTAACTAAGGAAAAAGAGTCTTTAACTCAAAAGCTCTCTTCCTATCTATCAAAAGATGAGTTAATAAGCAAAATTCAACAGCTACAAGAGGAACTCAGGAGGTAACAAATGAGAAAACTAATCGCCGCTTTTTCAATAGTTATGCTTTCAGGATTAGGAGTAGCACAGGCTGGATGCCCAAATCCAACTGAAGAGTACGTTTTATATCCGCCAGATTTTGCTTTCTACCCGGAATCACTAATTAAGGCATACAAAGAAGCGAAGAAAGAACACCAAGAGCTACTGGCAAAGCTTGAAAAGTGTCAGCAGGAACTCTCAATGTTAGAAGAGAAAAAGAAAGAGCTTGAAGAAAGGTATGGAGCGCTTTCGGAAGAAGTAAAACAACTACAGCAGGAAATCGCAGAAAGAGAAGCTTTGATGCAGAAGCTATCCGAACTGGAAGCTGCAGTAAAAGCTAAAGTTAACGAGTGCGAATCTATGCTTGAAAAGTGGAACGCTCTACCAAAAACTTACACCGTTAAGAAGGGAGATACTCTTTGGGGAATTGCTTCCAAAGACTACATTTATGGAGACCCTTGGCAGTGGCCTCTCATTTATAAAGCCAACCTTGATAAGATTAAAAATCCTCACCTGATTTTCCCCAACCAAATACTTGACATACCAAGGGACATAACGTGTGAAGACATAATAGCTGCAAGGAGAGAGGCTCTTAAAACGCCTCCACCTAAAGGCGTAAAACCTAAGAAAATCGGTCATCCTGTGAAAGCGGAAGAAATCCCTGAAACAGCTACAGACTACTTCTTATGCAAGGAGTGTCAGCAGAGATGAGAGTAAAAGAAAGTAAAGAACTAAGGTTACAGAAGATAGTTACGAAAACAGGCGTAGAATTACTGAGAATAGTAGTTTCCCCTTCTCACTTTTTCCTTGAACAAAACCCGGAAAAGCCTTCAAAGTATGGCGTTGCGTACAAAAAGATAAAAGCTATTTATCCAGATTTCTACATGTTCTGGGAAATTAAAGCAGACCAATATACAGGTCGTCTTTTAACAGGAACATTTTTGGAGAAAGAAGACATAGACAAGTTTATTGACTCTATTCTTTCTGATGAGAGTTATAAATCTTACGAAGACGTGAAAGATGAAATCCCCGGTTAGTTAGAAGGTGCCGGGGATTTTTCCTTAATACCAAATTATCCTGTTCTTACCTAATCTCTTTGCCGTATACAATCTCTCGTCGGCTATTTCAATTAAATCATCAAGCGAATTTAAAACGGCGACATCTTCAGGAAAAGAAGCCACCCCTCCACTAAAAGTTACTCTCCTTCTGAATCCAAAATCTATCTGAGAAAACTTATCCTTTATCTCCTCAAGAACATTAGCAGCTTCCTTTTTACCAGCATTCATAAATAGAATTAAAAACTCTTCTCCCCCATACCTAATCGGTACATCAGAACCCCTAACTCTACTTTTTATTACATCTCCTAAAGCCTTCAATACTTCATCTCCTTTCTGATGCCCGTAAGTATCGTTAATATTTTTAAAATCATCTATATCTATAATAGCAACAGAAAAAGGAATATTCTCCCTTTTAGCAAGAGAAATAAAATTCTTAGCAATCTTCTTGAGATAATTCCTATTATAAAGACCAGTTAATGGGTCTTCTATCGCTTCTCTCTTAAGCCTGTTGTTCAACTCCACAAATCGGTAAGAAAGTTTATATATTAAACTGGCTATTTCTCTAAGTTCCTTAAAGAATATTCGTCTTACCCTATCTTTAAGCTCCTCAAGAAGTTTATCCTCATCCTCTTTCTTCTCAGAATTTATAAACTCATTCACCTTTGCTATTATTTCATCAAGAACGTTCAAATCTCTACCAATCTTTTTATAGAAAAAGATATACCCTCCCGTCAAAACCATAATAAGCGCCAGAAACGATATACCAATTTTTAACAACCAATCTTTCTTTACCTTTTCATAAAACTCCTTCTTGAAAAGAATGGCAAAAGTCCCTATTCTTTTAGGTCTTCCAAGTAATTGAGAAGCAAGCTCTTCTCTTAACGGATAACAGGCAACTATACCTGCATCGGTTTCTATAACTTTCTCTTGGTCAACCTTTTTACATACATCAAAAATCTTTAACAAATCCATTCTATTATCGGGATAAATGTAGCTTTTCCCCTTATATTCAAGGTATGCAGCTTCAGAATCCTGTAAACGAAACTGAATATTCTGTAAGTTTTGATAGATAATTGCATCATTAGCATACAAACTCAAAGCGTACTGCAGGTTCTTTGCAGCCAAAAAAGTTATGTATTTACAATCCTTACGGTAAAAATTCGCAGCATCGTTAGAAAAACGTATAGAAAAAAAAGAAACAAGTAAAGAACCGATAGCTATAGAAGAAAGAATTACAAGAAAGAATAGCCCTCTTAACGAGAAACCCATACTTTAACCTTCGCAGGACACGGTAGTATGTGCTTTTTCGGATTCTCTCTGGTAAGTTTAATCAACTCTCTCGTTAAAGCCGGAAAATCAACAGCGTATATAAAATTGATATCGTACCTATCCAAATCAGGTAACCCTGCTATAAGAATTTTACCAGTATGTTTTGCGTAATTTACAAGGCTTAATACGTTAACTAACTTCAAAACTTCCGGGTCAGGAAAAATATAAATGTATTTATACTTATTTAACTTTGGAAATGCCTCTTCAACCCGAGAGTTTATAAGAAGAATATCAAAAGAATGCGACGGCAGATATTTCTTAGCTATTTTTTCATTCATTTTACTAACAATAACCGCAACTTTCCTCTTCTTCATACCAGTATAAGAGAAAAACTTGTTTATAGTCCTCATAGGAAGAGGAAAAATCCTCACCCCATAAAAATTCTTTTTCTTATCAAGACCCAGTACTTCAGGAAACATTACAAAGGTATAAATTACCTTTTCGTAAGGAGAAGCCTTCTTTAACTCTTTTACTACTCCAGGCGTTCCCAATATTATCTTTACTCTACATTGGCGAGTATCTCCATAATTAGCATACGACACATTCCCATTTTGAGATAGAACCATAGAAAGTTGGTCTTTAATTTTCTGTGTTATCTTTATTTTGTACGAATCAATAATACATACATCGGCAGCGTAAGAATCCCGATTGAAAATCGGGGAAAAACTAATGCATGCAAGTACTATTAAAATAAAATATCTAAACCTAACCATAAAATTCTCCCTTCCCCTTCAATCGCGCCAGAGGATACAGGATAAAGAACCTTTCTGTCAAGCAAGTTATCAATTCTCAATCCTAAACTTGCATACCGCATCGGTTTAAAGGTAAAAACCATATTAACCAGGTAATATCCTGGAACGTCTCCTACTCTTGAATAAGCCTCAGTATTAACGTCAAAATCAAATTTCTGACGAATTAAAGAGTAACCTACAACTCCTTTCCAAGAGGGAAATTCAGCACAGGAAGTTCCCTCTATCCCTTTGAAACTCATTCTCCTCCCCAATTCCCCATAAACCTCCCCCTCAAAGAAATTCTTGTTCAAAGACAGAACAAAACCTTTTACTCTCACATCTTCAGAGGCGTTATCCCACTTACGTGTAATCTTAGAAATCTCCCTCTTATAAATCATATCTCTAATTAAAGAAACGTAAAAAAGAGCAGAAAATTTGAAAGTATCACCTGTATATTCAACCGAAGGCATAAAAGAATAAATTTTCTCGTATTTCAAATCTCTATTACCCAAAAGGACAGGATTGTTTTTAATGTACATCTCCTCAAAAGACGGAATCCTTACCGACTTACCAACGTTCAATTTCAAGAACGTTCTTTCAGAAGCCTTAAACATTCCAGAGAGAGAGTAAGACAGCGTACTCCCCACATCTGACGACCTATCCCACCTTACATTCGTAAGAACAGAATATCTTTCTCCACTAAAGAAGTACTGAAAATAAGGTGATACTATAGTCCTTTCCGCTTCATCAAGAATCTTATCCTCATCTGAAAGTTCTCTATACGGGAACGTCTGAACAGCAGTTTTATTACCTAACAAAAGAGCAGTAAGAGTTGTTGCCGGTATAAAATTAGCAGCCATCTCCGTTTTATACATATCCACCTGAGAAAGCTCAAAACCTGTCGTTACTTTTCCGTTAGCAGCTCTAAAAGAAACTTCCGTGTTTACTCCGTAGTTTCTAACGTATCTCTTTTCAGTGGCAATTAAACCAGAAGAATCTATGGAAGCACAATAAGGATAATCAGCAGGACAGATGTTATATCCCCTCTTTAAATAGAACCAATTGTAAAATAGTGAAGTATCTACGTTTATTTCACCAAAACTACGTCTCAAACCTATCTTATTTATATAAGCAACTCTATCTGTATAGGTATTATCACCATCAGTTATCAAACCTGTTAAAGAAATAGGAAACGTTGAATCTCTATTAACGCCGTAAAAGTTAAAGTACAAACCAGAATCGTGCTTAAGTTTTACGTAATAAGTAAAGTGCTTATGATACGCAGATATAGAAGAGCTTAAACCAAAGATTGGGTCTGTATACTCTTTGTACGGACCTTTTTCTTCGTTGTAATCCAAACTTAACAATCCCTTCCAATGGTTGGAATTGAAGGTTTTCACAAAATAACTATCATTTGAGCCATCAGTATTCACATAAGTTCCGGTCTTGAAATTAAGGTCATCAGAATCGTAAGTTATCAAATTAATAATAGCCAAAGAAGCGTTAAATCCGTAAAGAGAAGTCATAGGTCCATAAACGATTTCTACTCTTTTAACGTTATCAAGAGAAAAGTTATTGTTAGTACTAAAAGAAGAACCAGTTGAAGGGTCCATCATTGGAATGCCATCTATTAGCACCTGCACTTTCTCTGAAAAGTAACTTTGTTTTAGCCCTAAAGCTCCAACAGCATTAAGGTAGAATTCCGTTTTTCTAACATAGAACTCAGGAAACTTCCTCAACAAATCAAAAAGATTTCTTACTCCCCATCTATCAAGCTCTTCACGAGTTATTACTCTCATATATCTTGGAACTGAAGTATAAGAAACGTACTCTTTCGTAGCGGAAATGACCTCTAACTCTTTTTCCACCATATAGTAAGAGAAATTGTTGTCTTGCGCCTTAGAACTCAAAGAGAGAGAACAAAGAACACCTATAGCAAAAGCAAAAATTTTATTCTTTACCACTATTTTCTCCTCAACACTTTACTCACCTTTATTATTTATACCATTTTCACCGAATTTGCAGCCTTTAGAAGTATTTCAGAAAGGGCGGAAATCTCCGAAGGCATTACCGTCCTCATATCAAGAAGGTAGAGATTATTTTTAATCCTTCCTATAACAGGTATCTCCTGACCTCTTAAAACCTCATCAAGTCTTTCAGGAGAAAGATGGACAGCAACACACCAGGTGGGAAGCTGTTGAGTAGGTAAAGCTCCACCACCAACTTCTGAAGTATCTTGAACTAAAGATATTCTGGCTGGGAAATTTTTCTCTTTCAATAACTGAATTAATTTTTCTGCTTTCCTCTTTATCTCTTCTTGGGTTTGAGAAAGCAAACGCCACGTAGGAACTTTCTCAAAAGCCAACTTTTCATCAAGATAGTAGACAAGCGTATTTTCAAGCACCGCTAAAGTCATTTTATCTATACGTAAAGCTCTATTCAAAGGATGCTTCTTTATTCTTTCTAAATACTGCTTTTTACCCAATATTATTCCCGCCTGAGCGCCACCCAAAAGTTTATCACCGCTAAAAGAAACAACGTCAACGCCAGCTTTAAGAACGTCCTGAACCGTAGGCTCGTAAGAAAGTCCTATTTTCCTCACATCTATAAAGCTTCCACTACCCAAATCTTCATAAACAGGAATGCCATACTTTTTCCCCAATCTAACAAGCTCTTCTGTGGAAACAGAAGCAGTAAAGCCCATAATTTTGTAGTTACTTGTATGAACCTTTAACAAAAGCCCTGTATTTTCAGAAATAGCGTTCTCATAATCTCTAAGATGTGTCTTATTTGTCGTTCCCACCTCTTTCAGAATTGCACCGCTCTGTTCCATAACTTCCGGGATACGAAAAGAACCACCTATCTCTATAAGCTCACCCCTTGAAACAACAACCTCTTTTCCCTTAGAAAGAGCCGAGAGAACTAATAGAACTGCTCCAGCGTTGTTGTTTACAACACAAACGTCTTCAGCTCCTGTTAGCTCTTTTAATATCCACTCTAAATTCCTATACCTTAACCCTCTCCTCCCTTTTTGAAGGTCATATTCAAGATTTGAATAACCGGTAATAAGTTCTTTTAAATATTCTGCTACCTCTTCAGATATTACGGCTCTTCCAAGATTGGTATGAAGAACAACTCCAGTGGCGTTAATAACTCTGTGAAGTTTAGGTCTCAAAAAACCCTTAAGCTTCTGCTTTATCTTTTCCTTAAGGAAATCAGGTTCAGGCTCTACTTTCTTACCGCTGAGTATATCTTGTCTTACCTCATCTAAAACATCTCTTATAGCTTTCAGAAGAAGATACCTGGGCTTGTCCCCCAAAAGAAACAACAAATCTTTATCATTCAAAAAGTAATCTACTTTAGGAATCCTCTTTAGAAGTTCCTTCAAACCATCTCCCCTGTAAAAATCGTGGGCACAATTATACTAACCTTTAGGTCCACCCCATATAAAGCACACTGTGTCCACAAATTTTTTGTTCATCTCTTTCAACCTTTCAGCTATAACGCGTGTTATCATTTCAAGTAACTTAACAGCAAGAGCAGGGTCTTCCTGCTTTAACTTCTCATACCCTTCTTTATCAAGAACTAAGGCATGAGTTTCCTTCAAAGCAACCGCTTTAGAAGAATGGTAATGGTCACTGAAAAAAGAAAGCTCACCTAAAGGAGTCCCGGCATCAATTGCAGCCACTTTTACATCGTTCCCAAAAGGGTCAGAACGGAAAAGCCCTACTTTACCTTTTACTATAAAAAATATCCAGTCCCCCGGGTCTCCCTCTTCAAAGAGAACTTCTCCTTCCGGAAATACTTCATAATTAAGATACTTCGCAATTTCCTCTATCTCTTTTTCAGAAAACGAAGAAAACAGCGGGAATTCTTTGGCAAGTTCCTCTTTAACCATATCTAATCTCCTGCAAAAAATTAGTTTATATTAGAGTTAAAACTACAAAAAGCGAAAGAGGGACAAGGACTCCATGTATCATAGGCTCTAAAGCCTCTTGAG